>JAJXWW010000025.1 GCA_021781415.1 Planctomycetota bacterium | reverse complement strand
CGGTTGGCAGCGCTCTCGTGTTTTCGGTCGATCTTTTCGCATGGAGCGACAACGCGATGCACTCGGTCTATGGGAGTACACTTTACACGTTCAGAACGGCGGCTCGTAGCAGCCTTCGTCTCGTTTTGGTCGCCCGCAACGGGCAGCAAGGGGTCAAGGCGCTCCCCTTCTTTCCAACGATTGATAAATCCAATAAAGCATCGCTTTTATCTCGAATAATTTCATGTTCGGTCGCAGCGAGAGGAGCCGCGCGACGATGCCCGCCAAGTGGGGGGCGGCCCAGCTGGTGGCCGGCTCCGAGGCAAACGGGCCGAGATAGCCCACGCCGCGCGCCTGAAACTCGACCGATTCGTTCAGTCGATAAGCGAAAGCGAGTGGATCGTCGAACCCGCCTTTGTCCACCGACAGCAGCGACGGGGCGAAGGCGGCAGGATAGCTGCGCGTCAACGGATGCTCGTTGTCGGCGGCGGCGACGAGTAGGACATCTTTGTAGTAGGCTTCCTCGACGGCGCGAAGCAGCTGGTGGCGGCGCTGGATTGGCTGCAATCTCGGCTCCGGCACGCCGAGCGACAGATTGATGACTTTGCATTGCCAGACGTTCGTGGCCCAGCGAAGAGCGCGGATGAGTACCTCGACTTCGCACGTCCCACGCGGCCCGAACACATCGGCGGAATAGAGGCGGATGCGCGGTGCCAGCGTCAAGAGGATGTCGGCAACGGTGGTGCCGTGCGGCGTACTTTGATGGCCTTCGTAGGGCAGCGGTTCGATGCGCTCGGCGGTGAAGACGCCGCCTTCGATGGGCAGAATCGTCTGACCGAGCCGCTGAAATTTCTCTTCCAGCGTGGCGCGCTCGATACCGCTGTCGAGGATGCAGACGGAAACGCCTTCGCCAGTAGCGCGCGGATGGCGCAGCAATCGTTCCGACTGAAGAAGAGAAAACAGATCGTCGAACGGGTTGTCTGGTGGCGGCGCGCTCACGACCGCGTCTCCCCGGTCAGTTCGTCGAGCAGTTGACGCAGATTATCCACCAATCCGATGCAGTGTTGCACGGCAGGCGAACCGTGGCGCAGAGCCAGTACGCGAATGGACTCGGCCAGGCGCAGCGTCATCTCGGCTTTGACGGCGTCGTCGTCGAGTCCCTGGCGCAATCGCTGCAAAACGGCGGCGGGAGGCGGTTCGTCGGGTCGAGGCATCGTCCCTTCGAGCGACTCCGCCATCGACGCGCTGGCCCCCAAGGCAGCTTCGATGGCGTCAAAGAGGACGCGGTGCATCTGGCGCTCGGCCAACGCTTGTCGCAAGAGATCTTCGGCAAAGTCGGCGGCGGCGGCAACGAGGCGACGGTCCTCTTCACGAAAGGAGGACGAACTCTCAGCCGACTGTTTGTCGAACAACTCGAGGACTGCTTGTACGCCCGGTACCACGTTCATCGGCGCGGCCAACAGCGAAAGGCGGCCATGCTCGAACGGTTGCAATTCGAGATTGCCGGTGTCGGCGACTCGATCCAAATCTACCATTACAGATGGTTTTTGCATACTTACGACGCTACCGGCCAACGAACGCGCGAACGGAACCAGCGGCGCGTCGACACGACAGCCATTACCGTCGTAGGCTCGGTACATTTCGGACGGGCGGCGTTGGGCATCGTAGTCCCGAACCAGTAGGACGCCGTCCGAGGCACCCGTCGCGCGGGTCAGAAAACGAATGAGATTCCCCACGGCGGCGGGCAATGGCAGAGGTTCGTGCAGGGCGGCGGCAGACTGAACCAACGGCAAAACCTTCTCCACTGCCGAGCGGAACGCTATTAACTCCCGGTGCAACCGTCTGGCGCGCCGCGCCGGTCGAATGCGGTCCAACTGTCGGCGCACGGCTTTGAGAAACGTCGAGCGGTCCAGATCCTGGTTCTTATCGAGATAATCGCGGACGCCCATGCGCATGGCCTGTAACGGCGTGGCCTGATGGGCGAAGCCGGTTATCATAATGGCCGACACGTCCGGATGGAAAAGGGTTAGGTCTTCGAGCAGGTGCAAGCCATCGTTGCCCGCGCCGAGGTTCCAATCGAGAATAGCAAGATCGATGGTACGATGATTGGCGTGCTTGAGGGCCGATTCCGCGTCCTTGGCCATGACAACGTCACAGCCGAGGTCGGCGCTTTCGAGCCATTCGCCGAAGGTGCGGCGCACGGCCTCCTCGTCGTCCACGATCAAGACCGTTTCGACCGATTCGCTGCCGATGGACATTATGGAAGGTTCTCCCGATCATTCTCCCCTCTGCCGTTATAACATGCCAACGCTCGCTTCGCCAACATCGGCGGCGACTCGTCTATCGGAGCTTGCGTTCCTCGCCGGAGGAAGCAGCGCAGCGGAAGCCGAGGTGAGACATGCCGTTGTCGATGGCCGTGCCGCGTCGGGCGGCGGGACGATAACTCTCGCAGTAGATGACGTGGCACAGAAACGAGCCGCCGCGCGTGACGCGCTTGGGTACGAGCGGCTCGGCTGGATCCCAGAAATCGTCCGGTCCTTTAGGGTTGTGGAGAACCCCGGGTCTCGCGCGGCGGACATATTCGTCGGCTCGATACCAGTCGGCGCACCACTCCCAGACGTTGCCGGCCATATCGAATAGACCGTAGCCGTTGGGCGGATAACTCCCGACGGGGGCCGTCCGCTCGTAGCCGTCGATCCTCGTGTTATGAACGGGGAAGTCGCCTTGCCAGATGTTGGCGAGGCGTCCGTCGGTGTCGGTGGGAGGTTCGTCGCCCCAACAGAACCGTTTGCGATCGAGTCCGCCGCGCGCCGCATATTCCCACTCCGCCTCGGTCGGCAGGCGTTTGCCCGCCCATTCGGCATAGCCGACCGCGTCTTCCCACGCCACATGAACGACCGGGTGATCGTCGCGGCCGTCGAGATTCGACTCCGGCCCCTCCGGATGCTTCCAGTCGGCTCCCGGAGTGACGGGCCACCACAGCGCCGGGTTGTTCAGCGGTACGGGTTTCTTGGGAGAAACGAAGACCAAGGCACTTGGAACCAGTTTCTCGTCCGGAGGTTTCGGTGTGTCCGGCGGCAGCGTCTTTTTCATCTCCTCCCAATCGGGGGCTTTCTCCGCCACGGTGACGTAGCCGGTGGCCTCGACGAACTTGCGGAACTCGGCGTTGGTGACTTCGTGAGCATCCATCCAGAAACCGTCGAGTCTGACGCGCTGGGCCGGCCATTCGTTCTCATACATGGCATCCTCGCTGCCCATCCAAAATTCGCCGGGAGGTATCCAGACCATACCCGTCGGCGGTCGATCGCGCGGTAAAACGTAGACCGCTAAAGCGACTCCGACCGAAGCCGCAACCGCGCCGGCCACAATCCATAAGCTCCACAGGCGATTTTTGGGCGGGGCTACCGGAAGTGCGGTTCGCTCTTGTCGTCGCAAACGATTTCTCGCGGACATTTCAAATTCCAAAGTAAAAGAGTTGCAAAATCACTTTAGCATGGAGTGGTTCGCCCCTCATACATCGCAAATGCGGAAGCCCTGAGCCAGCGATTGTAACGGATCGCGTTTGGGGATGAACTCTTGACCGAGATAGCCCTGATAGCCCGTCTCGATGAGGGCGCGCACAATTGCCGGATAATTCAGCTCTTGTGTTTCGTCGATCTCATGGCGGCCGGGGTTGCCTCCCGTGTGGAAATGGCCGAGGTATTCCTTGTTGTCGCGGAGCGTACGGATGACGTCGCCCTCCATGATTTGCATGTGGTAGATGTCATACAGCAATTTGAAACGGGGTGAGCCGAGCTTCTTGCACAGATCGACGCCCCATTTTGTGCGGTCGTACATATAATCCTTGTGATCGACCTTGCTGTTCAGTCCCTCCATGCACACGGTAACCTTTTTCTCTTCCGCGTAGCCGATGAATCGCTTCAAGCCGAGGACGCAGTTTTTCATGCCTTCGTCGTCGTCCATGCCGCGGCGATTGCCGGCCATGCAGATGACGTTGGGCAGCCCCTCCGCGGCGGCGAAGTCGATATTCTTGCGCAGCTCCTTCTCGATCTTCTCGTGAAACTCTTTACGATTGAGGCCATCGACGATGGACACGCGGCCCAACATCGCGCACGTCAGGCCGAACGGTTTGACCTGCTTGTATTCGTCGATGGTCAACAACTCGATGGAACGATAACCGAGTTTCTTGGCCTCTTCGGCAAGTTTTTCGAGTTTGATGCCGCCGTAGCACCAACGGCACAGGGATTGTTTAACGCGGCCTTTGGTTTGCGGCTTGTCGTCGCCGGAGACATGGGGGGCGGCCAAAACGCCGACAAGCCCAGCGCCGGTGGCGGCGAGAACGCGGCGACGATCGAGAGTCGGTTGACGTTGCATGGGATCGGTTCCTTTCAGCGGCCAGATTCCGTTAGTAGAGCATCGAGACGTTCCGCTAATTCGGAAGGCAGTTTGGTAAGTAAGTCGCGTTCGATCAGATTCACGTCGATGAGATCACGGAGATGCACCCGATCCTGATCGCGGTTGGCCAACAGTTTCATCGCCACCAGCCCTAGCAGAGATACAACGTGCAGCCCAGGTTCCAGACGCAACCGTTCGTCGAGTGTCGGAGCGGTACAAATGTATTCGGGGCGAACCTTCTCGCCGGCCCAGATGAGATGCACGCCTTGGCGCGGATTGGGATCGTCGCGTTCGAGGAACATCCCGACGCCGACCACTTCGCAATACTCCATTCCGACGGATCGAGCCGCGCCGCGGGCGCGAGAAAGGTCGTCGCGGTTCAAGAGGATGTCAACGTCCTTCGTGGTGCGCACAGCGGCAGGGTCGCGGGAGGCAACCCACAATGCCACAGCTTGGTCTCCGACCAGAGCATAGGGGATGCCCGCTTGCTCCAGCGCGCCGGTGAGCCGATGCAGTCGTTCCGAAACGCGATCGAGCGCCGCGAGGTTCTTCTCCCAAGGTCCAGAGGCGACATGCGAAATCGCAGGCATGGTATGTCTCGGAAAGCATCGCTTCAACGAGTCGTTCTTCGGCGATGATTAGATTGTAAGCGCCGGACATCCCGTCGCAACAAAAAAATCGTTGCATTGTCGAAACGTCGCTGGTAATTTTAATCTTTGGCGACGCAATCGTGAAAGCCGAGGGAGATTCGCCAACGGCCCTCGTTCGTCGCGCTTCCTCTCCTTTATCGAGTTGTATTTACCCTATTTCGGAAGGCGGAATGCTTTCCTCATTCGCGGGTCGAGGAGTTCTCATGCTTCGAGATCATCGCACGATCACCCGGAGCGGTTTCACGCTCATCGAGTTGTTGGTCGTGATTGCCATTATCGCCATTTTAATCGGCTTGTTGCTGCCGGCTGTGCAGAAAGTGCGCGAGGCGGCGGCGCGGATGCAATGCGGCAACAATCTGAAGCAGCTGGCTTTGGCAACGCAAAACATCAACGACACCTATCAAGTGCTGCCTCCCCTCTGCGCTCCCAGCGCGATCACCAACATCGGCATCAACGGGCCGTATCGCGGCTACAACTACAGCGTGTTCACCTGGCTGCAACCGTACATCGAGCAACAGAACATCTTTCGCGCGTCGTGGCCGGGTGGCTATGCCGGCGGGCGGTATTACGAAGCCATCAAAACTTATCTGTGTCCGTCCGATCCTTCGCAGGCCAACGGCAAGAACACGACGGCCAACGGCGGCGCGCGCAATTGGGGAGCGGGCAACTATCCGGCCAATCACTTCGTCTTCGGCAATCCCACGGCCGGCAACGACTATTGGGGCGTGCAAGGCTCAAACCGATTGCCCGCCTCCTTTCCCGACGGTTTGTCCAATACCATCTTTTTTGCCGAGAAATACGCTACCTGTGGCATCAGCGGCAACGTCAACGCCGGCAGCACGTTTGGCAGCTTGTGGGCCGATTCCAACAGCGTATGGCGCGCCGCTTTCTGCACCCAGGGCATCTACAAGACCGCCGGTCGAGGCTACATCCCCTGTTCGCTGTTTCAGACGCAACCGAATTGGTTGACCGGCTGCGACAACAGCCGAGCGCAAGCCGCGCACACCGGAGGCATTCAAGTGGCTCTGGGCGATGGCAGCGTACACTTTGTGGCCAATGGAATCAGTGCGACAACCTGGGCCTTGGCGTGCGATCCGCGCGACGGACTCCCGCTGCCGAGCGATTGGTGAGACGACCAACGATGAAACGATTTGTATTCAAAAATGGCATGGCGAGCATCGCCATCTCGCCCCTCTTTGCCATGATCTCTTTCGGCTGCAATCAAACGTCGGAGATGCCCCCGACGTATCCCGCCTCCGGAAAGGTTGTCTACCAAGACGGAAAACCCATGTCTGGAGGTGTCGTTCAGTTTCAGGCCGAGAAGGACGACGGAACGACCACCGTGGGCGAAACCGACGACCGGGGCCATTTCGCTCTGCGGACACTCAAGGGAAATCGCAACAAGGAAGGTGCCCAAGAAGGGATATATCGAGTGACCATCCTTCCGCCCCAATCGGACGACCATCAAATCGTTCCACCGATTGAGATGAAGGAGACGATCGCGATTGCGGCAAAAGAGAATGTGATTCCAATCTTGACGGTGGATCGTCCGGAGCCGAGTCGAGGAACGTCTCCCTGACGCATGGACGAGGCAAGTCGAGGTGGGTCGGCCAAACCCAGACCCACCTCGGTGCCGATGTGCGGTCGGGAGAGATTACTTGTTGGGCTTTTTCTTCTTGGGAGCTTGGCCAACCTGGAGCGAGATTACCTTGCCGCCCTCATCCGTCAGAACGCGGATTTTCTCGCCGGTCTTGATGTCCTTCAGTCCGTCCTTGCCGCTCGCTTGCTGCTTGCCCCCGTCGACGAAGGTGACGATTTTCACGCCGTCGTCCACGGAGAACTCTTTGTCTTCCGTGGATTTCTTGACTTTGACGGCCACAGTCAGTTTGCCGGTGGAGGCGTCAATGGCCTTCACGGTACCGGCTACCGCCGTGCCCTTTTTCTTTTTCGCGTTCTTGTCGGCGGAGAGGCCGATGCCGGCAAACAACAGCAGAGCCAACAACGAACAAACGATCGGACGCATGGAAATACTCCTGAAGCAACCTTTTGGGAAGGCGATTGGGTAGGACCAACAAACTAGTCATTTAACCCTCTCCTGTGAGGAAAGTTTCGGTCGCATTCAGAGACAATCCGCAAAGCTCCCCTCGCCCCTGTACTCAGGGGAGAGGGGCGGGGGTGAGGGGCGAGAATACTCGGAAAAACTCACCCCCTCACCCCAACCCCTCTCCCCCTGAGTACAGGGGGAGAGGGGCTTCTCGGAGAGCTTCTCGGAGACATTTAGCTTGGATGCACGATACGATACAAAGTGCCCTTCAGCCGTCTTCCATTCGGCTCGCCGGCACGCATCATTTTGGTGGTGAACGGCAGGCCTTCGGCCGTCAGCTTTTCGCGCAGCACATGCGACGGCACGCGATCTTGATCGGTCAGCAGACACACGCCTCCCGGTTCGAGCATCCGTTGGATCAGCGCTACCAACGGCTCGACGTTGCGCATCTCATAGATCAAATCGGAAGCCAATACGATGGGATATTGCACGTTTTCCGGCGGATAGCGCCAATCGATTTGCAGCGTGTCGAAGTCGTGGAAACCGTTGTCGCGCGCATTATCGGCGGCGAAACTCAGGGCGGTGGCGTCGTAGTCGCTGAAGGTGACGCGCAGTCCCTTGGCCAACGCCGCGATGCCGGGTAGACCGAGACCGCAGCCGATCTCCAACGCCCGCGTTCCCGGCGTCCAGGTTTCGCGCAGGATGGCTTTGGCGAGCATTCGCGCCGCCGGCCACAGGTCGGCCCAATACGGCATGTACTCGTCGGCGGCGAAGGCCGAACGCACGCTCGGATGATCGAGCAGTCGATCCGACTGACTCGGTCGGCTAATAAAAAAGGTTCGCTCTTCGACGATGACGGCTTCGCGGGTCAGCGGTCCCAAGGCTTCGAGCGGCGTTCGCGGCATCGGCGGACGTTGCAGGGGAAAGTCGGCGTTCATGGAGTTTACAAGGTGAATAAATAATGTTGAACCAGCTCGGCGAGTGCGAGCGGTCGATCCGTGGGAAAGAGACAATAACACGCGGGGCAGCCGAGGCTGTCGAGAATCAATTGACGGTCGTTGGGCGTGTCGAAACCGTCGTCGCAAGGCACATGACCGCTCACGAGCAGATCGGCATCCATTTTAGTCAAGTAGGCGGCGATGGTATCGGGGCGCGTGTCTCGGCCCCAGACGACCGAATGTACCGAGCCGCCGGGAACCAAGTCGGACTCGGCAGATTCGTCCTGCCGAAGAGCGGCGGGGTCGAATGAATCCATCTTGGAGGCCGGCGGCAGGCTGTGACTCAAGAGCATGCGATTGGGCGTTCGCAACGCCACCGGCACGAGAGCGAGTAATTCCTGATAGACGGAGTAGACTTCCGGCGCGCGTCCGCCGTAGGCCGTGCCCACGCCTTCGCGGAAACACTCGTTTAGGTCGAGATCGCCCTTGGCCACGCGCCGCTGGGTGTATTGCGCCAGTTCGTGATTGCCGAGGAGAAAGTGGACCTGGCGGGGAAACTGACACTTCAGAGCGGCCAGCAAGTCGAGCATCTGATGCGATTTGTCGCCGCCGGCCGGATAGTGATAGGGACCGTGAATGACTTCTTGCAACACGAAATGCCGGCTCGGATTCTGAGCCAGATTTGCCGCGTTCAACAGGCGGCGAAAGTTCTCCACGTTGCCGTGCAGATCACCGCTCACAAGAACTTCGGTCGCTCCCTCCAGGTGGACAATCCGACCGGCGCGACCGGGCGTATCGCGGAAATGCTGGATGGCACGGCGAAGGGTGGTCAGGATGCGTTCGGCGTCCGGCATGATGGCAACAATTGGGTTAGCCGCGACGCGCGGCGGAGCGCGGGAGTGTTTCCGCGCTCCGCCGCGCGTCGCGGCTCAACGAAACATTAGGCGATATCGACCTTCGGTTTCACATCGCCGTCGGGCGGGACTTCGTCCGACTCGGCCTTGAACCAAGAATCCTTGAACTCGATGCGTTGGTGTGTGCGCATCGCTTGATTGGCCGTCAGGGCGACAATGGCATCGACCATCGCCACTTCTCCGTGGCAGCGAGTGAGGCGCTGTTTGTACTTCCCGTCGCGGTCTTTTTCATAGCCTTGCTTGGGATCCCATTGGCGGACGCAGAAGGCGAAGTCTTCCATCTCCTCGCGGTAGCCGCGCGAAATGGGACCGGCGGGACCGACACTCGTACCCGTTACCGCTGCCGACGGACCGCCCCATGTCGAGCCGGATTCCAACACCGGCGCTTTGTCTTTGCCGCCGCTGCTGCTGACCGTGACTTCCGTGGCGCGCGACGATGTCTTCACCTTCCCCGGCTCGTTTTCCGGATACAACATCACCGATTCCTCTTTCTCGACGATAAGTGTACCGTGCGTTCCCATGATGCACTCGCCGTAATTCTCAAACCCGTTGGTGCTGACGGACGAGTAGGTGACGACGACGACATCTTCCTTGTTCTCGGCGTGGCGTTTACCGGGGAATTCGTAGGTTGCGAAAACGTGGTCGTCGATGTCGCGGTTATTGTGCTTAGGCCCGAAGAAGGAACGCACGCCGACGCCGGAGACGGCCAAGGGATGAACGTGTCCCAGGAAGATGCTGGCCGCGTCGAGTTGATGGCTGCCCAGTTCGGCCATCAAGCCGCCGCCGGTGGCCTGATGCAATCGCCAACGGATGAGCTGTTCGACGTTGTCGTAGCCGTACTTTTTCAGCAGGTCCGATTTGTTGATGAGATCGTCGTAATCCAAATGGGTGATCGGCGGGAACCAACCGTCGCGGTAGAAGGGCGGCGTCGCTTCTTTCTCGCTCACCATGTCTGGAGCGCTCTTGGGGTCGAACGGCCACGAGAAATTGCGATGCCACAGAGCGCGAATGGTGCGAATGTCGCCGAGGATGCCGGATTCGACGACTTCGGTCGCGTGGGCGTAGAGCATCGAGTAATGCCGTTGATGGCCGACCGAGAGAATGCTGCCGCACTCCTTGGCGGTGCGAATCATCTGCTTGCACTGCTTGATGTTCCAGGCCATCAGCTTCTCGGTCAGAACGTGAATCGGTTTGCCGCGCTCCTTGCCGATCTTCATGGCGTCGATGGCCGCCTTGGCGTGCCAGAACAAGGGGAGCGCGATGACAATGGCTTCGATGTCTTTGTTGGCGCGCAATTCGTCGAGGAACTTCTCGTAGGTGTCGAGCTTTTTGATCTTCTTCGCGGTCGCTTCGCCGTAGACTTTCTTGAACCCCTTACGCAGCTTGACCTTCGGATCGCCGTCGAAGATGCGTTTCATGTTGTAAGGGCGGATGTCACAGACGGCGATGAATTCGAGATATTCGCGATTGTGTTCGCCGACGAGAATGCCGCCCTCGTCGCCGCCGCCGATCAGCGCGGCCTTGACCGGCTTGCCTTCGATGCTTTTGTATCCGAAGTAGACTGCGGGAGAAGCAATCGCCACCGCGCCTCCCGCGACGGCCAGGCTCTTCATAAAGCCGCGCCGCGTCAAGCCATCGGCGGTGCGCGCGAAGTTGGCCTTACCGGCAGCGCGTTCTTGTGCAGTCATATCGAGAGCCATGATGTGTTTTCTCCCAAGTGGACAATGTTTCGATCGTGCGATATTGGAATGATTATTGTTGGGGTGGTAGCGCCGTCGAACGGTCGGAGCCGAACAGCGTCCAGTGGATCAAGGCGTCCAGCCCCAACCAACGCCCGCTAGCCGTTGTCGCCAAAGCCAGCAACGCCAACATTTCGATCGCGTTCTTATTCACAAAGAGATAGAACCCTTCGTTATTCGGTGCGGGCGGCAGCCACGGAAAGGGCGGCGAACAGAGGTACGTCGAGAGTAGAAAAGCGGCCGTAAGAACGCAGGACAGGCGCGTGAAGAGGCCGAGTATCAAACAAGCGCCGAGTGCCGTCAGGCCGTACATGGTAGCTCGGTCGATCCATTGCTGTTTCTCGTTGACCGGAGGCGTCGGCTGCGGCGGGTCTTCGTCCTTCGTCTGAGCCTCGCGCTTCTGTTCGACGGTCGGAATCTTCTCCAATTCTTTCTTCAATTCTTGCGTGTAGTCTTCCACATCGCTCAACAGTCCGGCGCGCAGGCGCGAGACTTCGGCTTTGAGACTTTGCTGCCGAGCCGATTCCACCTCCGACCCGAAGCCCACGAGGTAATGATCGTCCGGCTTGGCCAACTCTTCGAGTTTACGCTTAAACTGAGCCACGCGCGTCGGCAGAGGAAGGCGTCCCTCTTGTGTTTTGGCCGTGAAGTTCTTCTCGTCCGCCGTGGTCCGCGTCATCCAGAGTACGGCATTGTCTTCGATTTTGGTCAGTGCATCGTCGGCCGATTTGCGTTGCTTTTCGTCGAGCTTGTAGTATTTGGAAAACTCTTTGACGTAATCGCTCCACTCTCGATCGAGCAACGAGGGCAGGCGCGTATGCGGCGCGGCTTCGCCGGAGTCGGCGGGCTTTGGCGTCACGAGTTTGATGGCTTCGTCGTTGGCATCGCCGATCTCTCGACGAATGATGGCGGCCAATGGCCCAGTGCCCTCGCGGAAGTAGACGGCACTGGTGAACGGCTGCTTATTCTTGCCGGCCACCGATACCACCGGCCCGCGCCAGTAGCCTTCGAGTTTGTGGTATCCCTCGGCCAAGAAGTGCCAACCGATGGCCAGTCGAAGCAAGATCAGGAAAAACGCGGTGCTTTTATTCATGGTGTCCATCAATCAAGTTTAGCCGCGACGCGCAGCGGAGCGTGGGTCAGTCCGCGCTCCGCTGCGCGTCGCGGCTAAACGAAGCCTCGTGAGGACCAAGCCCCATCACGATGAGTTCGGCACTTTCGCCGTCCGGCAACAAAATCGCTCCGATGCCTGAATGAGCGGCACAATAACGCTCTGCCAGTTCGACACCGCCCACATAGAACGCCGTCGACAGCGCATCGGCCTCGGCGGCGCTGGGAGCAACGACGGAAACGCTGGCGAGACCAGACGCCGGCCAGCCCGTGCGCGGATCGAGCAAATGTCCGAGCTTGCGTCCATTATATTCCAAATGCTGGTGCGTGGCAGCCGACGTACCCAATGCTCGGTCGCGCAGCCAGACGCGCGCCAAACGCCGCGAGCGATCCCACGGGTGCAAGATCCCCACCTGCCAGCCCCGCTCGTCGTTGGGCGGCGAACCTCCACCGTAGACGCTGCTCGTGCCGCCGTGCAACAGCATGCGCCCGCATCCCCATTGCTCGCGCAGCCTGCGCGCCATGCGGTCGAGAGCGTAGCCTTTGCCGATGCTGCCGAGATTGATCTCCACTCCGGGCCGTTGATAACGCACCGTCCGACGTTCGGGATCGAGCGTCACCTTATCCATGCCAACCCTTTGCCGCGCCGCATCGCGCTCTTCCTCGGTCGGTACGCGCCGCGGGCCTCGAAAGAACCCCCACGCTTTGATGAGCGCTCCCGCCGCGATGTCGTAGGCCCCCTCCGTCTCTCGATGAATCCGCGCTGCCGTCTCCAGTAATTGGAAGAGCCGTGCCTCGACGCGCACACAGCTTCCGAAGGCGCGACGATTGAGGCGGCTGATCTCGCTCGATTCGCGGTACACCGTCATTTGTTCTTCGAGGGAGTCGAGTAGGTCGAACGCATTTTCACCCATCGAGACGGCGTCGGGCGTGCCGAACGGCAAAACGATTTCAAACTGAGTGGCCATCGCTTGGCGGCGCAGATGGAGCAAGACGGTACGATCCGATGCGCGATTGGGGAGCCGAGGTTCCGCGGGAGGGGTTAGGAGCGAAGGCTGAAGAAATTCGCGTCGGTACATAACAGAACCTACTTGCTCGAAGCGCCGTCGCGGGCTTCGGGCCGGCCAACGGGCTATTCGTCGTCGTCGTGAATCAACGGTTCCAGCTGCCGGGTGTTGCGTTCGAGGGCGAGAATTACGGTACGTTCTTCGATGCCATCCGCTGAAACGGCGAGGGACGGGATGATCTGCCGACCGTCGGGTAGACTGAAACGCATCGTGAAGGTTCCATCGGGCCGCAGCTGGACGGGCTGTCCTTGGAGCGTGACGCGAGCGTTCGGCTCCGTGGCTCCGTAGACGATCAATTCGGCATCGAGTTGGAACCAGAACTTGCGCGGTTTGCCTCCGAGTGTCATGCCGCCGGAGCCGAAACTGGCCAGCGTCGGCGAACTGAGAGGCCGACGCAAATGTTCCTCGAAGAGCTGTTTCAATTCCAGACTGCTGCCGGTGGGGTCGAAACCGCTGGACATGGCGAAGATGCGGTCGGCTTTCTTGGCGTCGATGTCGGCCCAATTTTCGTCGATCACATCGCTGATGCCCGCGCGCGGCGTGGAGACGACATTGGAGCGAGCGAGAACGTAGAACTTCCCGTTGCGAGCGAGATAGCCGATGTCCACTCGGTAGGAACAGGGCGGATTGACTACATCGAGATACCAATTGTTGCAACCGCCGTGAACTTCCACATCGCGGACGACGGTTTCCGAACCCGTGCCCGCATCGCGTCCCGCAACGTGCCACAGTCGCAAGGTCGGCTTGGCGGTGTGCCATTCCTGAGCGAGGGCAGCCTCGGCGCATCGAATGGCGTGGTGGGTCAGTTCCCAATAGCAGTGCAGCCAATAGGGGTCGCGCACCATGACGACGATGCGATCCTTGCCGTACCCAGCGGGCAAGTCCTTGGGTATCTTGGCGGAGAGGTCTTTGGTGGGAATCCCGACATTGTATTTGCTATTCTCGACCAGCTCTTCTCCGGACGAGGGGCCGGACGTGTCGCGGGCCACAGCCGTTTGAAGGGGAGCCGTCCGTCGTCGGGGCGAGCGCGAGCCCGAGGTAGGCCGATTCGATCGTTCGCGGGGAGAAATTTTCGCCGGTTGCAGCAGAGCTGCGACCAGTTCGTCTTTGGACATGCGGTGTCCGCCGGAGATACCCCGATCGCGGGCCATTTCCAGCAACTGCTTCTTCGTGCAAGCATGTAAGGGGTCGAGAGTCATGCGTAACCACTCCCGCGTCTGTCCGAGGACGGGCGCCGTGACAAAGAGGACCGGGGCAGTCTTCCTTGCTCGTTACCCTCCCGGAAATCCATTCCTGGGAGTATTTCCGCAACGATTCTCGCTGGAGGTTCTCGCTTCGCGCCGCGATGGGGAGAGTCGAGAACGCGGGGAAACCGACAAAAAAAGGCAACTCCTCCGCAAAGGAAGTTTGCCTCACCCGATGCAGTCCGAGAATACCAAGAACACGATTCAGCCGATCTTGAAGAACTTCTGGGCCGGTAGGCAGCTTAATGAGGAACGGTTAAGATGATACAGACTGCGAGTGTTGCTGTCAACATCAAAAAAAGTGTATGTAATCGGCTTAACGCCGCGAGCGGAGGAGACGCGACGTGGCAAAGTGCCAAGCATGACGGCTGGACAGATAAAAGGGGAGGATTGTCGAAACAATCGCTGTTGGGCAAGCTGCGTATGATTGCTAGTCTGAGAAGTTTGGAATATATTTTCGGTTAGTTTTAGACTCCGTAACCACTTGAAGGAGAAGAACATGGCGGAGACGGCGAAAGAGAAACGCGTCACCAAGAAGGAAGCAGTGCGGCAAACCCTTGCGGTTCTCGGTTGGGATGCTCCACGGCCCAAAGTAGCTCAGCACATCAAGGAACATTTCGGCCACGATATGGATCTCGATCACATTTCCGCCTGCAAGGGTGACATTCGGAGAGAGGCAAAACAGAAGAAGAAAGCGGCGGCGATGAAGGCTCCCACCGAGAAAACGGAGACGACAAAACCAGCCAAGAGTGCCGGAATTAGCTTTGACGACATCGAATCGGTCAAAGCGCTCGTCGAACGAGTTGGCGCGGACGGCCTCAAGAGACTAATCGGCATGCTCTCGAAATAGCAGGACGCCATCGACGGTGGCGAGCCTCCTCGCTCAAGGAACGGAGGATTCGCCTGTCGCGCCGGTGGGAATCGCCGGTACAATAACGTCGCCTTCACCCGTTCCCGTTCGGGCATGTCCTACTTTCATGCGGGAGGGGTCGGAAATGGATGGAGAGACGTTGTGTCCATTGTCGTCGAAGATTTTCACAAAAACTACGGCGAGACCGTAGCCGTCGCGGGGATCGACTTCACGGTCGAACCGGGCGAGATCCTCGGTTTGCTCGGACCCAACGGCGCAGGCAAGACGACGACGCTACGCGCCCTGGCCGGCATCTTGACGCCGACGCACGGACGCTTGCTGATCGCCGGACACGACATCGTGCGGGAGCCGGTCGCCGCTAAGGCCGAACTTGCCTACGTCCCGGACGATCCGCAATTATTCGACCGGCTTACTATTTGGGAACACTTTCGCTTCATCGCCGCCGCCTACCGCCTACACGATTGGACGGCGCGAGGCGAGCAACTCCTCGAACGCCTCGAACTGATGGACAAACGCAATGCGTTGGCCGCGGAGTTATCGCGCGGCATGAGGCAAAAGCTGGCGGTGGGTTGCGGCTATCTGCATCGGCCAAGCGCGGTGCTACTCGATGAGCCGTTCACTGGACCCGATCCGCGCGGCATCCGCACGATGAAGGAACTAATCCGCGAACACGCCGCGGCCGGGGCGGCCATCATCGTTTCGTCGCATCTGTTATCGCTGTTCGAGGATCTCATTACCTCGGTGCTGATTCTGCATCGCGGTCAGATCTTGCGCCACGGACCCATCGACGTGTTGCGCGGCGAGTTAGCCCACGACGGTAGGCAAGAAACGCTCGAGGAGTTGTTCTTTCGGATGACCGAAACCCCGACCGTGGCAACGGAAGACGGAAGGACGCCATGAACGCCGCGCTGTGGCTGCTGATCGGCTTGCACTTGCGCGCCTGGCTGCGGTATCTGCTGCGAAGCCTGCGTACATGGAAAGGCGCGTTGCTGGCCTTGGTGGGGTTTGCCGTTTTCGTGCCTTGGTTGGTGATGTTGGTGTTCGCGCCGCGTCAAGGCAGCGGTTGGGGCGGACTCGATCTCCGCGAAGCCGGCCCAGCTCTTCTGTTGTTCTACTGCTTGATGAACGTCGTTTTCGCATCCGGCGAACGAGCCATCTATTTCCCTCCCGCCGAGGTCAATTTTCTCTTTCCCGGACCCTTCGACCGCCGCGAACTTCTGCTCTACAAGATCGCTTCCACCCTGCTCGTCAGCTTGCCGACGGCGCTGTTCATGTGCTTTGCCATGCGCTCCTCTTGGACGTGGTTCGGGGCGGCATTTTCCGGCATGTTGCTCATCGTCCTTTTCATGCACCTCTTCGGGATGACGCTCAATCTGCTCGCCGCGAGCGCGGGCGCGCGCTTGTACACGCGCGGTCGGAGAACCGTGGCCGCGCTGGCTATCGTGCTGGGCCTGGCGGTTCTGCTCAGCGTCGGGGGTTCACCCAGCGAATGGCAGGCGAAAGAGTTGCTGGGTCGGCTCCTCGCTGCCCCGGCTTGGAAGATCGTATCGCGGCCGCTTCGTTCTTTCTTCGACGCCGTGGCCGCCGAGCGCTTGTGGCCCGATTTGGCCCAGGCGGTCGCGCTGGGATCGATGGTGAACCTCGCTCTTTTGGGCGTCATTTTCGTTCTCGACGCGCGCTATCTGGAAGCGTCGGCGTCGGCGAGCGCGCGCATCTATTCGAGAATCCAGCGCTTGCGCCGCGGTGGAATGGGAGCGGGAGAAGGTCTGCGGCGCGGCGGCAAAGTCCGCTCCAGTTTGCCCATGCCGCCTTGGTTGGGAGGAGTCGGGCCGATCGTTTGGCGGCAACTGACGACGGCGGCGCGCGGCGCGGATCGCTTGCTGCTTTTGATCGTCATCGTCGGGGTCGCCGTCATCGCGCCGATGATCGCCAGCCTCCGCGACAACCCAGACAACAGCGAGAACATTCTTTTCGTCTTCGCCTTCGTTGCCTTGTGGCTAACGGTTTTCATGACTTCCTTGCTCCCCTTCGATTTTCGCGGCGACATCGACCGCTTGGCCTTCTTGAAGACCCTGCCGTTGCCGCCTTGGCGTCTGGCGATCGGTCAGATTCTCACGCCGGTGCTTCTGATGAGCTTGCTTCAGCTTGTCGGGCTGAGCGTGGTGGCCTGGAACGCGGCGGCGAACGAACTGCTGGCTCCCGTCTGTCTCATCAGCGCCGCCTACGCTCCGCCGATCAATTTCCTCTTATTCGCTCTCGACAATCTGTTATTTCTCCTGTTTCCGACGCGATTGATGGCAGCTTCGCCGGGCGATTTTCAATCGCTGGGACGCAACGTGCTGTTCATGGCCGCTAAGATGATTGTGCTGGGCGTCGTTTTGGGATTGGCGCTGTTGACCGCGACCTTGGCGTCGTTGGTGGTGGGAGCGAGTTGGCGCTTGGCGGCGTTGACGGCGTGGCCGGTGGTCGGAATGGCTGCCGCCGCCACGGTTCCCTTGGTCGCCTGGGCCTTCACCCTTTTCGACGTTGGCCGCGATACCCCGGCGTAGCCGGTTGAAGCAGTGCGTAGGGAGGCGCTCGCATGAACGAATCGCAACCGCCCGCTCAGGTCGCCAAGCGCGACGGTCAACTCGTCCCCTTCGACGCCGACAAAATCAGCCGCGCGCTCTTCGCCGCCAGTGAGACCCTGGGACGGCCCGATGCGTTCCTGGCCCGCGAACTGGCCGATGGCATCGTTCACTTTCTCGCCCTCGAATGCGAAGGGATCACGCCGACGACGCAACAGATCGCCGAGATCGTCGTTAAAGTCGTCCGCGAATTGGGACAGCCTGCCTTGGCCGAGGCGTTCGCGCGCCGCGGACAAATCCGCGAACGTCCTCTCGTTAAGCCGCAACCCGCGGAAGGGCCTCCGGCAGCCGAGTTGACGGTTCGCTTTGAGGCCCATGCGCCGCTGGAAGAAGTCGTTGCCTCATGCGTCCGACAATACACGCTCCAGACCGTTTATACCCGCGATTTGGCGTCGGCTCAGGCCGAGGGGTTGTTGACGCTGACCGGAACCGATGCGCCCAATGAGATCGCCGGTTGCGTGCTGAGACCGTCCCTCGGTGCGGAGGCCGGACTCTTCGCCGCAGTCGAAGAGTTGCGGCGCTTCGTAAGCGGATTTGTCGTTCTCGATGGACCGGAGCATCTGCTGGCAAGGCAAGGTTCGCCGGGTGTCCGCGACTTCGCGCGCGATCTCGTCCTCGCTCTCCGTCTGACCGGCCTGCATGGCGTCGTCAATCTCAACGGTGCCGCGCCGCCGTCGTGGGCCGGCACATTGGCCGAGGGACCGCTATTCGCATCGCAGCAACCTCCGCCGCCGTCCGAACAAATGCGCACGTGGTCCGATGATCTAGCGACGGAGTTGCTTCACCCCAATCATTCGATTCCGTGCGCCGGAGCATTGCGGATCGACTGGCATCTCGGCGAGCGCGATTTCTCAGCGGAGCCATCGATGCGCGAACGCCTACTCCATCGGTGCGATCTAGCCTTGCACGGCGCGCCGCTAGGCTTCGTCTTCGACCGTCCGCGCCGCCCGTTGGCACTGGCCGAAGGGATCGACCGCCAACATCCGGCACTCTTGCTTACCGTCGGCTTACACCTGCCGCGCCTCGCACTTCAACCCGGCATCGGCGGCGATCCAGCGACATTCCTCTCGAAGCTCGGCAGCCTCGCGCGCCTTGCGCTCAGCGCGGGCGTGCAAAAGCGCGAGTATCTTCGCCGCCTGGAGCGCCGTCGCCCGCTTCCCTCACCCGACGCTCCCGTCCTCACGAGCGGATTCTTGCTCGACCGCGCCCGGCTGGTCGTGGTTCCGGTGGGACTCGATGGTGTCGTGCAATCGTTCTTCAAAAAAGGGCTAAGCGCCGGTGGGGCTGCCCTGGAGTTTGGCCGACAAATCGTCCTGCGCTTACGCGAGGTACTCCGCCAAGACGGTCGCAACGTCCACCTCGACACCTGCCTCGATGGACCATTCAGTTTTCATCTTGAGAGCAAGTGGCCGAGAGCCGACAATGCCGCCGGTTTGACGGCGTGGGACTCCGCCGCCGCGCTCAAGAGTCAGCTGCGTTCCGCCGGCGTCCTTCAAGGCGTCGCCGAACACGGCACTTTAGCGCTGTTCCTCTCAAAAGAAAACAGGCTCGCTCCCGACGATCTGGCCGATTGGCTGCATTCGGCCTGGCAACACAGCGACGTGGTGCGGGTCCATTTGCTCGATGCGGAACCCCTCGCCCACGCTTCCGGCTAACAAAATGAGAAGGAATGTTTACGTTTTACATGATGATTTTTCCCTCCTGAATCGTCTTACCTTGAGGGGAGACTCCCGCGCGGCGACGGTACAGCGCGGAATCGCCTCGCGGCGTCGCATCGACAAATGTATAGGAGAACGCGGTATGATTCGTCATTGTCTCAGCTTTTCAACGCTGCTTCTCACGGGAGCATTGGTGTCTAGCGGCACTCTCCACGCCGCCGACGCGAAACCGACGAAGGAGACATCCTCCTTCAGCCTGCTCCGGGCACCTGCCCCAGAGACGGCCCGCGCGCAGGCGCTCGACTGGCTTAAGAGCGTCGGCAAGAGCGACGACGCCACCTTGAAATCGTTCGAGAAACTGTGGGCGAGCCAACGTCCTCTTCTGGACAAAGTGTCCGGTACGTTCGCCCTCGGCGATCCGGCTGCCGCCCAACTGTTGCGCGAGGCGCGCGATCCCGAAGCCGCCGCCCCCACGAACGTGCCGAACCTCATCAAGGACACGAAGCTTCCCCTCTTCTTCCGCGCCAATCTCGGTCTGGCCTATGGCAAGGCACTGTCCAGCCGCAAGGTGTTCGACGAGGCGCTGGAAGCGTTGAAGAGTATTAAGGGGGAAGATGTCGTCGATCCGGCGTCGTACTTCTTCCATCGCGCCGTGGCCGAACACGCCTTGATGATGCGCAACGAGGCGGACGATTCCATCGACCGGCTCTTGTTGGACGTGGTCGATTCGCCGGTACGCTATCGCATGGTCGGCGTGCTGATGCACTACGACATGGCCGATTGGCAAGAGAAGGATCTGGGCTGGATTTCGCGGAAGATGGGGGTAATCAAGGATCGTCTCGATCTTTCGCGCGGCGGCCCAAAGACGCAGGCGATGCAGCGCGAAGTTCTCGTCAAGCTCGATGAGAAGATCAAGGAACTGGAGAACAAGGCCAACGGTTCGTCGTCGGCGAACGGTGGCAGCTGTCCCAGCGGCGGCTCGCCTGGTTTGCCGAGCGGCAATCGTCCCTCTGGCCCCGCCGGCGATAGCGCCCTGCCCAGCGCTCCGCCAGGGAAGGGCGAGATCGACATGAAAAAGGTCAAGGAATACGCCGAAGTGTGGGGCAAGCTGCCGGAACGCGAACGCGCCAAGGCCATGACCCAACTGACGCGCGGCATGCCCGCCAAATACCGCGACGCCATAGAAGCCTACTTCAAACAGATGGAGAAATCCGGCGGTAAGTGATTCCGAGCAAACGCATCGGAGCCGGAAGCGTTAGCGACGGGGTATGAGATTGCCGTCGCATACAATCGGAGCCGGAAGCGTTAGCGACGGGGTATGAGATTGCCGTCGCTTACAATCGGAGCCGGAAACGTTAGCGATGGTGAATGAGATTGCCGTCGCTAACGCTTCCGGCTCCGTTCGATTTCCCCCTCTTGCTGCGAGCCGTTCCGCGCTCTAAAACACAATTCTCCATGTGACCATGAGTCGATTGCGCGGAGACGAAGCGGGAACACCATGATTCACGTCGAAAACCTGTGCAAATACTTCGGCCCGGTGCTGGCCGTCAATAACGTCAGTTTCCAGGTCGAAAAGAACGAGATTGTCGGTCTGCTCGGCAACAACGGTGCTGGCAAAACGACGATCATGCGGATGCTGACGTCGTATCTGCCCGCCACCAGCGGCATCGCCCGCGTGGCTGGATTCGATGTGATGATGGAGTCGATGGAGGTGCGCAAGCGGATCGGCTATCTGCCGGAAAGCATACCGCTGTATCCCGAGATGCGCGTCCACGAATATCTGACCTATCGAGCCAAACTCAAGGGCGTCGAGCGCCGCCAACGCGCCGCGCGGATCGACTACTGCCTGGAACGCTGCAAAGTCGCCGATGTGCGGCGTCGTTTGAACGGCACGCTGTCCAAAGGCTATCGCCAGCGCGTCGGTCTCGCCGACGCCATGATTAACGATCCCCCACTGCTCATTCTCGACGAGCCGACCGATGGACTCGATCCCGGTCAGAAAGCCGAAACGCTGGGACTGCTCCGCGAGCTTGGCCGCGATCACACCATCATGCTGTCGTCGCACATGCTGAGCGAGGTCGAGAGTTTAGTGCAGCGCGTCATCATCATCCGTCGCGGTCTACTCGGCCTGGCCAAGAAACTCTCCGACCTGGAGACCGACGATGTGATTGTCGTGGAGGCGCGCGGGCCGAGCGATCAAGTGGCGGTGGCGTTGCGTAATCTTGAAGGGGTGGCGCAGGTGACGGCGGGCACATGCGGCGACGGGCTGGCCTCCTTCGAGATTCGGACGCATCAGCGCGTCGATCTCCGCGAGCAAATCTCGCAACGCCTGTCGAAAAACGGCTGGCCGCTTCGCCGCCTCGACCTCCGCCGCCGCAGCCTGCAAGACCGCTGGAACGAAATCAACAACTGGGAAGACAGGGCGGAGTAGTCAGTAGTCAGTAGTCTGTAGTCAACGGTTGTAAGCAAAGACGCGACCTAACTCAGACGAATTTCTGACCGATAGCCGATTGCCGATAGCCGAGGAAACACAACATGCCGAGTAAGGCCATCACGGATAGCACGCCGCCTCGTTCGGGAGGAAGCTGGCGCGATCAATCGGAAGCGGGACCGTCGATGATGCGCTCCGACGATCCCAATATCGCCCGCACGCTCGGTCTGATCGGCGCGGCGGCGATTGTCTTCGGCGGAATGGCGCTGTTGTTGCAAACGACCGGACGCCCCACTCCGATGGGCTTCGGCTGGGCCGTGTTCCTTCTGGCGGCCGGGATGGGCGCGTTACTGTTTCACGCCGCATTCGACGGCGACATTCAGATTCGCCGCCTCTACATGGCGTTCGGCTACTGCTGTCTCGTCATCGGCGGCTTCCTGGCGGTGGTGCCGTACAACAAGCAACCGGGTTCGTTGTTCGGCCAAGGTTACCTTTGTCTCTTTCTTGGGCTGCTCTTTTTGTTGGCGTTTTTACGAAACGAAGTGGAACCGAGGTGGCGCAACGCGACCGAGATCGTTCTGGGAAGCGTCGGAGCGGCGATGGCGCTGGTCGGCTTTATCGGCAGCAATATCAAGAGTGACTTTTCCATGCCGATCGGGAGCCTCTTGGCCATTCTCGGCGCGATCTACCTGACCGCGTTCATCGGCAGCCGAGGCATCGAAACGGACAATGCCTACCGGGTCGGCTGGGGGATCGGAGCGATCGGAGCGCTGGCTTTTCTGGTCGTCTTGGGCCGATCGCTGATCCCGCCGTTGCTTTACCGCTGGCAATGGACGCAGATTGCACCCGACAACTATTTCCGGAGCTACGGCGCACTGTTGGCAGCGTTGGGAGTTCTCTACGTTTGTATCTCCGTGCTATTGTGTTCCGAGAACGGGCTGATCGTCCTTACGCGGCGCGAACTCGGTTCGCTGTTCTTTTCTCCCATCGCTTACATTTTGTTGTTCGTCTATGTGATCGCGCACTGGCTGGCCTACATTTGGCCGGTCTGGGTCATGCTCTCCGACGAGCCGTTTTCTCAGGAACCCATCGTCCGCGAATTTATTCTGCAATTGACGGCGGTAATCAGCACCATTATCGCCGTTCCCGTACTGACCATGCGCCTGGTGAGCGAAGAGAAGCGATCCGGCACGTTGGAAGTCTTGTTAACCGCTCCGGTCGATGAAACGATTGTAGTCGTCAGCAAGTTTCTGGCCGCCTTCGTGATGTACTTGGCCATGTGGATACCGTTCGGCTTGTTCTTGGCCTATCTGCGCGTGGCCGGGGGATCGCCGTTCGATTATCGTCCGCTGTTCAGCTTCACCATCGGACAATTGGCCATCGGCGCGGCGTTCATCGCCATGGGAACCTTCTTCTCGTGTCTGTCGCGCAATCAGGTGGCCAGCGGCATTCTGACGTTCGGAGGGATGCTGTTTCTGACCGTGGTTTACTTCTTTGGAAGGCTCGTGGGTCGTCAGGCTTCCCTTAGCACCGAACCCGCGCGTTCGGCCCTCGATACATTCCAAGCCGTACTCAATCACGTCTCTTACATTGATGTTTGGCTGGATACGTTGGAAGGGAAGTTATACCTTCGATCCGTCGTCTTTTTCGTCTCGCTGGCAGTCGTTTGGCTGTTCCTAAGTGTCAAGGTTATTGAAGCTCGCAAGTGGACGTGAGAAGGGGAGAGAATCATGGCGAACGGTCAAACGCCGCAGGAATCTGGGACATTCTTCGAGAAATTGCCTCCTCAACGACGAAATATCGGCCTCGGGCTGATCGGATTGGGAGTGGCGCTCTCGTCTATTCCCATCGCCAATGTGGCCTTGTACGGTTGGCAGTCGTTGGCAGTCTTTATCTGGGGGACGGCCATCGCCCTTCTGGCGCTGGTCGCCGGTTTTATCTGTACGACGATGGTTCCGGCCACGCCCGACAAAGAGGCCGAGCGTCTGCGCATCCTGGCGCTCGTCGTCCTGGGCGGCTTCGGTTCCGCGACGGCCCTCTTGGGCTTCTTGCTGCCTTTCTGCGCTTCGCCGTTCTCGGTGACCGACTATCGCGCCATCGTCAACGCCGGAGTGAGCAAATGGCGCGAGCGCGAGAACGCCTTCGCCATGTTGCGCTGTGTCGCCGCGCTCCTCGGCGGCCTCGTCGCCATGTTCCTCGCGCTCAGCCAAACGCGCGTCTACGAACGCAGCAGCCCCCGATTGCGCCGCGTGCAATACGGCTACAACGCGGTCCTCAGCAGTTTGCTGCTCATCTTCATCGTCGTCCTCCTCAACTTGCTGCCCTATGCGAAAGTTTGGCCGTTCACCTACGTCAACGAATCCATCGACTGGACGCGCACCGGGCTGCATACGATTCACGACGCCACGCGCAATGTCGTCGCCGACCTCAAGCAACCCGTGAAAGTTTACGCCTTCGGTTCTTCGAGCGACATGATTATGAGAGACGTTCGAGAACTGCTCGACGGCTGCCGCAATATCAATCCGCAAATGTTTCACTGGGAACAACTCTCGCGCGATCGCAACGCCACCATGCTGCGCGAATTGGAGAGCAAATACAAACTCGTCGATAGCCAAGGGCTTCTCGTCGTCTACGGAACCGACAAGAAGGAGATGAGCGAATTCATTCGCTACAACGACCTCTTTAAGCCTGGGAGCAATCCGCGCGAGGCCCGCTACCAATTCAAAGGCGAGAACGCGCTGCTCAACGCCCTGGTCTATCTCAGCGCGAACAAGAACCGCGCGATCGTCTATTTCACCCAAGGCAACGGCGAATTGTCGATGAAGGAGCGCATGGCTCCCGGAAGCGGACTCGACACGAGCATGAGCCAACTCATCGAAGAGTTGGGGCGCGTCAACTATGAGACGCGCGAGTTAGCCGTAGAAACGACTACCGACAAGATACCCGACGACGCCGAGATCGTCGTCGTGGCTCGGCCGGCGCAACCGTATCCCGAGAAGTTTCTCAAAGCGCTGCGCGACTATCTCCACGGCGTCGAGCGCAAAGAGGGCAAAAAGGGACAGATGATCGTCCTGTTCGATGTTGTGACCGAAAGCGGCAAAAACACGATGGTGCGGACGGGGCTGGAAAATCTCGTGGCCGAGTACGGCGTTCGCGTTAACGAAAATCAACTGGTCGATCTCGATCCTTCCAGCGATTACTACCTGATTCAAGGGATTCCACCCGGACAGAGCAACAATCCCATTGCCAAGGCGTTCGCCAACGAAGCGGCGGGCACGCTGTCGATCTTTCACTTTTATCGAACGCGAACCCTCGACTCCTCCTCGCCCCCCGCGCCCGGTGGGGCTCCTCCCGGCAATCAACCCGACATTCTCGTTCGAGCGATGCCTCAACACTTGTTTATAAATCAGACCGATCTGAGCGCCAAACCGAGCGCCTTGATGGCCGAGATACAACGCGATCCGGCAAAGTTGCGGGAGATGCTCAATCGTTCGCCCTTGGCTTTGGCCGTGAGCGAAGGCGGCTCGGCCGCCCCGCCGATTCAAGGCCATGAGTTCATGGCCAAGGAAGGACAGCCCCGCTTGGTCGTTTTTGGCGACGCCAGTTGGATCTCCAATGGACTCTTGTTGCGCCCTTCACCGAACAACTACAACCTCTTCGCCAGTTGTCTGTCGTGGCTGGCGAGAAGGCCCGATCTCGGCACGCAAGTGCCCACGGCCGAACACGACGTGTACGAGTTGAAAGCGCCGCAAGATACCAAACTGCGCCTGCTGTTGTTGCCGGGTTTCCTGATGATGTTGGCCGTACTGGCGTTGGGCGTCGGTGTCTGGGTCGTGCGGCGACGTTAGCCGCCGCGTCCTCATGCTCCCTCTCTCCCCGAAGCAGGACGAGGGGACGGCCCGAAGCGACGCCGCGATGCAATGGATTTCCGAGTTTGCTTCCGAGTGGGATGCACCATGAATTATAAGACGACCTATATCCTGTTCGGCATTCTTGCCCTCGTACTCGCCGCCTTTATCGTCACTCTGGCGCTGAGTCCGTCGTCCACCGAGAGCAGCGATTACGTGTTGCCGAGCATGCACAAGCAATCCGGCCCGACGAAAGAGGACGACATCACGCGCGTCGAGATCGAACGCACGCGCCCCACGGAAGAGAAGCTCGTCTTCGTCCGCGATCCCGGAACCAAACGCTGGCAGATTCTCGAACCGCGCAACTATCGAGCCGACAGCGCGGCCATCGATCGCCTCGTCCATCAGATCGCCGAGGCGTCGCTCGATCCCAAATCCGATGTCGTGAACACTCCCAAACAGTACGGTCTGGATACCCCGGCGGAAGTGATCTCGCTGGTCAAGGAAAGCGAACCCCGCCGCGAGGTGAAACTCAAAGTCGGCGACGCCAGCCCCGGCAGCGAAAAGGCCGTTCTCTACGTCACCTCCTCGGATCGAAGCGAAGTGATGGCCGTCAAGAAAAGCGAACTGGACAGCGTCAAGAAGACACTCGCCGACTTCCGCTCGCGCGAATTGCTTAGCCCCTCGACCGGCGACATCGAGCAGTTCTCGCTCGTGCAAACCGACAAGGGCAAGGAATCCAAGGCTGCCATCGAGCTGAAGAAGACCGCCGACGACCGCTGGGTCTATGCCAAGCCCGCCTATGGAGATGCCCAGGACAAGGGGGCCAATCCGCCCGGCGATGACAAAGCGCCGGAGAACGTCGAATCGGTACTCAACGATCTCGTCAATCTGAAGATCGCCGACGAACGAGGTTTCATTGAGGACGACGCCAAGGATCTCGGCAAATACCACCTCGACCCAGCGACGAACGACATTCTCCGCATCGAAGTGGAGCGCGTCGAGTCGATCGACAAGAGCGAAAAAGGCGACAAAAGCAAGAAGACGAAGAAGATCGCCTTAGTCGTCGGCGTGGGTGCTAAGGTTGGCGAAAAAAAGGATCGCTATTATGCCTATCTGGAGAGTGCGGAACATAAGGACATTGCGACGATCCCGGCGAGCAGTGTTGCCCGGTTGCTGAAGCTGGCGGATCAACCCGGCGCGCTCCGCGACCGCAACCTCGTCTCGCTGGGCGGCTTCCGCAAGCCCGACGCGATCGACGTACAAAACGGCTACGGTCTCTTGGAGTTCCGCCGCGGCACATCCGCGTCTCCTCCTTCGCCCTTCGGAGGCGCTGCGCCGCAAGAGACATGGAATCTGTGGCGCGGCGATTCGGTGGTTGCCGTCGATGACGCGGCGATGCAAGCGGTCTTGACCGCGTTGACCTCGCCGAATCAGGTGAAGGAGTTCAAAGATCCGTCGCAGCGCAGCGCGCTGGGCCTGGACAAGCCGGACGCGGTGGTTCGCATTTGGGCCGATGGCCTGTCCTCTGAAGAGAAAAAAGAAGAAAAGAAGGAAGAGAAGAAAGACGAGAAGAAGGAGAAGGTGAAAAAGCCGCAGCTCAAGGAGAAGGACAAACCGGCTTACATCCTATCGTTCGGACGTTTGGAAGGAAAACTGGTGGCCGTCGAGCGCAAGCGCGGCGACGAGAAAACCGGCGTCATCGTCCTCATCGACTCGATGGTGCGCGATCGCGTCGCGGAGGGGCCGTTGGCCTATCTCGACAAGCAACTGCCCCCGTTTAGCGGCGACCGCTTCGACCCCGTGAAGAATGTCACGAAGTTGACGCTGACGCGCGACGGCACAACTTACGAGATGAGCCGCGAGAGCAAACCCGATGCCCCGTGGAAGATCGACAAACCCGCCGAGTTCGCCGGCCGTACCGCCGACCGCATCGCCGTCGAGGACATCTTGCGCGAGTTGAACAATCTGCGCGCCGTTCGCATCGTGGCCGACAAACCGGAAGCCGCCAAGCTCGCCGATTGGGGCTTGAAGTCTCCACGACTCAAGGCCGTCGTCACGCAAACGCAAGAAGGTAAAGCCAAGACGTTCGAGTTCGATTTCGGCAATGAAATGACCGACAAGAGCGGCAGCTATCTCCATGCCCTTGTCCCAGACTGGATCGTCGTCGCCGGAAACAACGTCACCGCCGCCCTGCAGCGCGAGCTGTTGGATCTCACTGTGTTTCATTTCGACGCCGGCAAAGTTCAAGAAGTGAAACTGACCGGGTGGACCGCGCTGCAGAAGCAGGTGGGAGTCAACGCGCCGTTGACGAAAGTATTTAAGCGCGCGAAAGACAGCTCCAAATGGGAGTCCGAACCGAAGGATTCGTTCAAGATCGATTCGGCGCGGCTCGATGAGTTTCTGAAGAATCTATCCGACCTGAAGGCGCTCAAGTTCGTCGCCCACAAAGCCACTCCGAAACCCGATCAAGAGTTGGACGCCACCACGGGAGGATTGCAGATCGAACTGACGGTAGCCGGGGACAAGGAGCCGAGCAAGTTCACACTGACGATCGGCAAGCTCGATGGCGATGCCTACCTGGCCGTCAGCAATCGACTGAAAGGCGACATTTTCACCGTTCGCAAAGACCTTTTCGAGAAGGCTAAGGAAAAGCCCATCTATTTCAGCGGGCAATGAGGCACTAGCGGAGTGTCTCGTCTCATTTGCGTCATGGACGAGGCAGCGGACGGCGAGCGAGGCGCTCCAGAGAAGCCTTGGCCTGAAGCGTCAGTCCCGCCTCGTCGATACCTCCGGCGAGGACGCGCAACAGACGCCGCGCTTCGGCATCGCCGATACTCTCCAGCAGTTCCACACATCGAATCTGACGCGGTTGGGCGGGGATCGTTTCGGGGGCGTCTCGCATTCGATCCAGCAAATCGAGGATGCGCTTCCGCACTTCGAGCGTGGGGCGCATGGTGAGCGTCTGGCGGAGCGATTTTTCGACGACCCGGCCAAAGCCGGCCAAATCTTCGGATGCTTTCTGGCGCGTGGCAAACAGTTCGCTGTCGAGATCGAGGATAAGGCGCTCGGTGTCGAGTTTTACCGGCTGGAGTCGGCTTCGCAGATAGGGCGTCGCTTGCCCCGGCGCGCGCCGCAACTTTTGGAGAGCATCGTAGGCCGTGGTCGGAGCGGCGGCCAAGTCGGACCAGATTGATTCAAGTTCCCGTTCGGTGAGCATCAGCGGCGACGGCGGCGCTTGGGGCAATACATCGGCGAAATCCCAGACGAACGCCGTGGTGTCGCGGCTGGCACTGGCCAACATGGGCGTTCGCGCCGCGAAGTCCAGAGCGACGATCGCCCCGCGATGCCCCCGGAACACCCGGCGCTCCATCCCAGCCGCCACATCCCATAGATGGACCGTGCCATCGTTCTCGCCCGTGGCGAGAAAGCGGCCGTCCAGGGTGAAGGCGGCAGCGGTGATTTCGGTGGTCGAGGCGAAGCTCCACCGTGAGCGGCGCGTGGCCAACTCCCACAGACGAACGCGGCCATCGCCGCCCGCCGCGAACAGCGAACGCCCATCGAGCGAGAATGCCAGAGCCAGCGCGCCGGCGAAGCGTGCGTGGATCGTCGCCCGTTCCGAACCGGAGCCGAGTTCCCAAGACCGGATCGCATCCGCTTCGCTTGCCGCCGCCAACCCCTCATCTCGCCGATCGAACGCCAAGGCGAGGTAGGCCTCTTCTTGCAATCCCATGCGGCGGATCAATTCGCGTTTGTCCGCGTCCCACAGATCGAGATGATGGTCGGGACCGGTGGAAAGCAAGCGCTCGCCGTCGTGACTCCAGACGAGGCGTTGCAGTCGGCGCGGGGTTTCGCTTTCGACGGCGCGAACCGTTCGCGCGGCCAGATCCCAAAAGCGCAATCGTTCGTCGGTACCGGCGACGGCGAGCGTCTGGCCGAGCGGACGAAAAGCCGCCGCCGAGGCGCGATTGCCCACTGCGGCCGGGATGGGCCGTTCGCGCCCGCTGGATGCGTCCCACAGTTTAAGATAATCGGGAGCGTGTAAGGTTACTAAAGTGCGCCCGTCGGGTGAGAGTGTAAGACCGATGGAGGGAGAAGCCGGCTCGATTTCCGGGTGACAGGATCGACCCGTCGCGATGTCCCACAATCGAACGGTGTTGTCGGCGGAACCGGAAAGCGCGCGCTTGCGGTCGGGAGCAAACGCCGTCGCCGTCACGCCCGCGCGATGCCCTTCGAACGTATGCTTTCGACCTCCCGTCCCCACGTCCCAAATGCGCGCCGAGCCATCCGCGCCGCCCGAAAGCAGACGGCGACCGTCGGCGGAGAAGCAAAGACTGACAACGCCCTGCGGCTGTCCCGGCGGCGCGCGCTCGTGTCCTTCCAGGGCGCGGACCTCGGTGCCTCGACGCGCGTCCCATAAGACGAGGCGGTTGTTCTGATAGCCGGCGGCGAGCGTTCGGCCATCGGGAGAGAATGCCAACGACGCGACGACGCCGTGGTCCGAATGCCAGTGCGCCGCGCGCTGGCCGACCTCCCAGAGTTGCAGCCCCGACGCGCCTCGATTGACGGCCCCTAGCTTGCCGTCGGCGGATAGGGCCAAGCAGAAGATCGGTCCTTCGAATTCGAGGCGTTGACGTTCCCGTCCCCGTTCGAGATCGTAGACAACGACGAGGCCGTTCGCCGTTCCCGCCACGGCAGTCGAGCCATCCGCCGACAGGGCAAACGCCTGTGCTTCTTCGAGCAATACTCGGATGCAACGCAGCTCTTGCCCATCGGCGACTTTGCCGATCGGCACTTCGCGGGGAACGCGCCAGATGCGCGCCGTGCCATCGCTGCCGCCGGAGATCAAGCGATCGCCGGCAACGGGAAACGATGCCGACAAAACGGCTCCACGATGTCCTCGATAGCGAACGCGCTCTCGACCGCTCTCGGCATCCCATAAGCTCAGCACACCTTCGCGTTCGCCCGTGGCCGCCGTCTTACCGTCCGGCGAGAAGGCGGCTGCCGTGACTGTATCGCCGTGGCGCAGGCGAGCCGTGCCGATGCGAGCTACCGCGTGCGGCGGCAGTACCTCGGTGCGCGCCTCCGCCGCCTCGGCACGCGAATCAGCCGTTGCGAGAGCAAACGCGAAGCAGACGATGCAGTTGGCGCGAAGGGTTGAGAAAGAGAGCATGAGTCGTCTTCTCTCAATTCATGGAAGGAGCAGCGAGATGTCTCTGGAATCTTGGACGCTGGAACGCGAAGAAGGTTCCTCACATTTCGGTCCTTACCTCCACGACCAACGCGATAGGACGGGTCAATGCACGATCGTCCCGTCGAGAGATTCCACCGGGACGTTTCCTTCACGATTGAAAAAGGTGTATTTATGCTCCGACATACGGATTTCGTCGCCGTTTCTTAAAACGACGGGAACGGTCAGGCGCTGACCGTTCAGATAGGTTCCGTTCTTCGAGGCGGTGTCGTGCAACTCGGCGATCTCGGTGGAGTGGATGAGAATGGCGCATTGTCGCCGCGAGACGTAGGCGTCTTCGATGACGACATTGTTATCGTTGGCTCGCCCGAGTGTGTTGAGACCGATTTGCAGCGGATAAAGAAACTCGCCGTCGGAAAGCCAGCACGTCAAGGGGCGCGCGGCCGAACCGTTGTTCTTGGGAATGATCGTTCGAGCCGAACCGGAAGCAGCACTCTCGTCGAAAGCATGAAGCGTATGACTGCCGTGGGCGTTCAGGAGAACCTCGCGCGCACGGCGATATTCGATTCGACGGTTGTTGTCAAGGTGCAGGCTATTGAGGCGAGGGTCGGCCATGACTGGGTGCCTGGACGAGAAAGATAAGAGGGAGGGGACGTTCTCCTCTCTCATATCGCATTTATAGACTTTCCAACTCCTCTGTCAACAAAGAAATGGGGAAAATAGGCATGGGCGATTGCTTGCCGCATCTCGACCCCAAGGCAAACCTTCGGCGGCGTTCGGCTCGAAACGAAGGCGAGCCGAATCAGCCGACTCGAAGGGCGATCAGGACGGAAAGGCAATTTCGACGATTTCGTAGCGCAGGTCGCCTCGAGGTACTTTGATGACGGCAATGTCGCCGCATTTCTTGCCGAGCAGTCCTTGGCCGCGCGGACTGGTGGTGAGAATCTTGTTGTTGTCGTAATCCTCATCGCCGGGGCCAACCAACTCGTACACTTCTTCCTCGCCGGAATCGAGATCCTTGAGTCGAACGCGCGTGCCAAAAACCACGGTGTCCGAAGGAAGGCTGCTGCGATCCACGAGGTAAGCGCGAGCCAGTTTGTCCTTGAGCGCGTCGATGCGGGCTTGCAGCATCCCTTGATCTTCGCGGGCCGCGTGATACTCGGCGTTCTCACTGAGATCGCCCATCTCGCGGGCGGTGGCGATGCGCTTGGTGATCTCGATCATCTCCGGACCCTGCATGCGCTCCAGGTCGGCCTTGAGCTTGTCGTAGCCTTCTCTCGTCATGGGGACGCGATCGTTCGTCATGGCCGTTCTTTCCTGTTCAAATCATCATAAGGCTGAGGCGAAGGCGACTAATTATCTTGACCGTCCGACTTCGCGTTGTAAAGCCCGATTGCGGTTCGAGTCGGAAGAAGCGTCATGGAGTCCAATCCATTTGCGGCGTGACGCTCAAGCAGAAATCGGCAAGAAGACGGGCGGCACGGTCCACATCTTCGAGCTGAACGACTTCGACCGGGCTGTGCATGTAGCGGTTGGGGATGCTGACCAGCGCCGTCGCCACGCCCTCGCGGGCAAGTTGAATGGCGTTGGCGTCCGTGCCGGTGGCGCGCGGCGCGCCGCGCACTTGCACCGGGATGTCGCGCGCCTTCGCCGTCGCTTCCAGGTGTTCCAGCACGCGCGGATTGATGTTGGGGCCGCGAAACAGAACGGGACCGTTGCCGAGGCGCACGTCGCCCAGCTGCTTCTTATCGTTGCCCGGCGTGTCGCTGGCGTGGGTGACATCGACGGCGATGCCGACCGTGGGGTGAATGCCGTAGCTGCTCGTCGTGGCTCCGCGAAGGCCGATCTCTTCTTGCACCGTGGACACGCAGAAGACGGTGGCCTGCAACGGTTTGCCGTGCATTAGCCTCAACGCCTCCATCACCGTCCATAGCCCAACCTTGTCGTCCATGCCCGGAGACACCGCCATGCCGTTACGCAGTGGCCGATAACCCAAGGCGAACGTCACGGGGTCGCCCGGCGTCACCAATTCCTCGGCCTCCTTGCGATCTTTGACGCCGATGTCGATCCACACGTCGTTCCAGGTCGGAACCTTGTTGCGTTCGTCTCCGGTCATCAGGTGAGGGGCGCGGCGAGCGACTACGCCGGGAATGCCGCCTTGGCGCGCCCATACGGTCAGGTTTTGGCCGAGCAGAATCTGCATGTCCCAGCCGCCGATGGGCTGAATGTGCAGAAAGCCATTATCGTCGATGTGCTGCACCATCAGTCCGATTTGATCGCAATGGCCGGCCAGCATGATGCGCGGGGTACCGGCTTGTTCGTGGTTGGCATGGCGAACGGCCAGCACGTTGCCGTGCCGATCCGTGCGGACCTCGTCGGCATAGTCGCGCGCCCAGGCGCGAACCACATCCTGGACGGGGCGCTCGTAGCCGGAGGGACTGGGAGTTTCGAGGAGTTGTTTGAGGAAAGCGTGAGACGATTCGTGCATGCCGGAGCCTCGTTCCAAGTCGATAAAGGAGTGGAGGAGAACGACGCACCAACGTCAATCGCCCCAACGCATGGGGACAATGCGCCAACTCCTTCATCCTTGCGCATTGTAAATATGTCTGAAAAAAAGTGGAAGCGAGATCGGCAGAAAGCTCGGAGGAGGGCGTTCAAGCCCCCAGCAGGCCAACGTACCAATGGGCGATCCGAAATATGGCCACGATAATAACCAGACCGACGAAAGCGTACACCGCATAGCCGGCCATGCCGGTTAGAATGGCCAGTCGCCGACCCGATTCCTCGTGATAGTGTTCCGCCTGATGGGCGAGGACTCGATCCAGCGTCCCCGATTCCTCGGCCACGGCGAGAATGTGCTGAAACTCTATTGGAAACAGCTCGCTTCGAGTCAACGCCGCGTTCAACTCCTCGCCGCGGCGCAGATCTCCCTGGATGCGTTCGCTTTGCGCGGTGTAGGCCGCATTGCCCGTGGCCGCCAGACTTAAGCGAATCGCCTTGAGAATGGACATCCCGGTTTCGGTCGTCAGCCGTAGAGCCATGCAGAATCGCGCCAATGCCAAGGCGCGAAGACATGGACCGATGGCCGGAAGTCTCAAGAGGAAGATTTGTATCCGCGCGCCGCCGAGTCGGCGCGTCAGCATCCAGTAGGTTCCCGCCAATCCGAGGAGCATCCCGAAGACGACACCGAGAAAAATGGACGCGCCGGAGGGACCGGCCAAACCCAAGCCGAGCGGGTCGAGCGGAGGACCGCCGCGCGAGTCGGCAATCAGACCCAGGATGAGGATCAACCCAGCCAAAACGAAAATAGCCAGCACGAATTGAACGACCGGCCAAGTGATGCGCCCGAAAAACTGACGCCACAGGGCGCGCTGGCGGACGTAGTATTTCTCCAAGTCGGCGAATACTTCCGCCAACATGCCGCTCTGTTCGCCGACGCGCGCCAGGGCAAGAAACAGAGGCGGAAACACGGCGGCTTCTCGCTCCAATGCGTCGTCGAGACTGTCGCCTCGCTCGAGCGCGGCGGCGATACGACCCGCGGGCGGACGCACTTTGGCTGTGCCGCGCTTGGCCTGCTGGCGAAACGCATCGACGAGCGGCAGACCAGCGCCGAGATAATGCCGCAAGGAACGGCACAACTCGATCAAATCCGATAGCGACGGTCGCGCGGACGGGAGCATCGTTCGCCTCCGGCAATGACATCCGTTATTGTATAATGAACGGGATGGACACTTACGATCCGAGATACCTGGCCGGCGTCCTCTTTTTCAACGAACGAGATTTCTTCGAGGCCCACGAGGTCTGGGAGGATCTGTGGTCCGAGAGCCACGGCGACGAACGGCGGTTCTATCAAGGGATGATTCAGGCGGCGGTGGGACTCTTTCACTTCGAAGGCGGCAATCTCGGCGGAGCGGTAAAGCTCTATCGCTCCAGCTACGATTACATGAAAGCGTGCGGCTCGCCGTTTCTCGGACTGGACGTGGCCGACTTCTGGCGACAGATGGAACTCTGCTTCGCGTGCCTGTTGAACGCGCCGACTCCGGATCGGAGCCTGCGTCCGAATCCCAACCTGATTCCGACCCTTCGCCTCGATCCAGAACCGGAAGAATGGCCCGATCCATCCGCTTTCGCGCACGATGATGAAGAGTGACCTCTTTCATCCGAGTGGAGCGGGGCCGATCACTCGTGCTGCGCCTTCGGTTCCGACTCGGAAGCGTTCGGAGTGGCGGGCGCAGTCGGTTTCTTAACGTCTCTGCGCAGCTTCTTGCGGGCGCGCGAGAGGATGGGGCCAATGCTGTTGATGGGCGTTTTGAGTTCGGTGCTGATCTCTTCGTAAGACCGGCCCTCGACATAGTGCATGCGAACGACTTCGCGTTCTCGATGCGGCAGCTTGTTCAACAGCTTTTCCACTTCCTCCAGGCTTTCGAGTTCCGCGCCTCGAGGCGGCTCGTGGTCTTCGATTTCGTTGAGATTGGCATTGCCCGCCGCGGGTTGCACGTCGCGCAGCGCGAAGCGCCGCGCCAATTCGTGAACGCAGATGCGGCGCGCGATGACCGTGAGGTAGGTGGCCAGGCTACAGTTGCCGCGAAACTGTTTTAAGACGGCGTAATCGTTGGCCACGATTTGCAACAGCACCTCCGCGGCCAAGTCCTCAATGTCTTCGGGACGCAAAGGCGAACTGCGCAAATGGGCGGTGTGATGAATAACGTGGTAGACCATGCCGAGGTAACGATCGACGAAATCGTTCCACGCGCCGGGCTGATGAGCGAGGCACCGCTTCAGTAGGTCGCGGTCCAAATTTGTCAGGGCCACGTGCGATTCCTCTGTTGGTAAAGGGCGCTTCCCCAAATTGGATGCGTGAATAGCTTCCGCACTCAACCCCTTTAGTTATTCATTTTACCGCTCTCGCCGCGACGGGGGTAGTCGGAAGTCGAAAAATATTTTGCTCTCACGGATTCTTACCCGTATATTCGTTTTCTTTGGGAGTCTTTTTCTCAATGCGCGGGCAACTGCGGCCCAGCAACGGGCTTGACCGTCTCCGCAGCGCCATTACAATGGATTCCGTTGTCTACCGCGCGAAGGTTCTCGCCCGGGACAGCGCTCCCCCTTCCTCGTTATACTCCTCGTCTGGGAAGTTGGTTATGAAATCCGCACAATGGACGGCTCTCCTCGCTCTAACTCTCATGGTGGGCGGGATTACCTTTGTTTCGGTATACCTACCGGATCGCCGCTCGCCCGATGCCGAGAAGCAGGAGAAGACACCGCCGTCCCTTAGCTTTCCGGTCAAAACCGTGCCTCCAGGCGGAGAGATGCCGATAATCACGGAAGTCGGACAGACCGGGCATCAGGACTACTGGTTCAGCAACGAAAGCGGCCAAGAGGTAGCCGTTGGACTGAACGAGAAAGGGTGTACCTGTTCGGAAGTGGAACTCACCGTGGCCCCACAATCTTGGAGAATGCGTCTCTATCTCGACGCGGCGACGCTTCAGCTGGCACCGCGCGGGTGGACGGCGTTGACCACGACGGCGGCTGTGGTGGATCTCGATCGTCTGGAGCGCGCGCTGCCGGAGGGGGAGGCAACGGAATCGAAGGTACTTACGAAGGAGAATTCGCTGACCGTTCCCGTGGGAGCCATCGGTCGAGCGCGGCTGAGTTGGCGGCAAACCGTGGCGAAGCCGCTCAATACCCATGCCAATTTGTGGATGGGAGATCGAGCCGGGTTGAGTGCGCGCTTGGAAGCAGGGGTTCTCATCACGCAACCGTTGGAGCTGCACAACAAAGAGCTGACGCTAGTACCCATCGACGAACGCGAATTGGAAAAACGGGAGGAAGGGCTTTCTTCGTACATCATCTGTTGGTCGCTCACTCGATCTCGGATCGACCTCAAGGCGGAGATGCTCCACGAGCGCATTTCCAAGGACGGGGATGCCGTTCGGCTGGGAAAACCCATCGCCATGGAGCCGTCCCAGTTCGTCCGCGAGGAAAGCCTGGGACCGAGGCGATTCATGCCCGTGCTTTCTTGGTACAAGATTCCCGTGATCGTGCGGGCTAAAGCCAAGGATGGGACGCCCATCGAGTGGGGACGATTTCATCGTCTCGTTAAATTGAGCAGTTCCGACTCGCTGTTCGAGCCGGAACAGGTATCGGTAACGGGCGAAATCATGGGCGATGTGACGGTCGGATCGGGTAAGGAGACGGGCGGAGTGAATCTGGGTTCTTTCTACCGGAAGCGCGGGACGCACGGCGAGATCGTTTTGCAGACGGACGACCGCAAGATCGATCTACAATTGGACTCGTCGCGGAAAAAGGATTACCTGACCGCCAGCTTGGACGCGCCGCGCGTCACGCCGTCTGGCTCGCGGTTGTGGGTGTTGCGAATCGTGGTTCCGCCGGGTGCGGCCAGCGGCGACTTTCCTCGCGCCGATAATCCGGTCTACCGCGACAGCGCGATTTATGTCAAAACAGTGGACGTGAAATCGGGCAAGTCGCTGCGTGCGATCCGCATTCCGGTGCGGGGCGTGGCGAACGAAGGATGAGGACCGCGCCGCTCGCGCTCCTCGCGTTAACGATCTCGATACGGAGGAAGGCCGCTTATGAATAGGCCGAACGACGACGGGTTGAACCAGCCGACTGCCCCAGAGTCGAGCGCTTCGAAGGATATTTCCTTGGGCAAACGCGGTTTGACGTTCAAGTTGGCGGCGTTGGGTCTCACCCTCGTTAGCGCCTTGGGCGGCACGGGTCTGGCCTATTGGCTGAAAGCACCGGAGACGCCGAACGACAAAGCCCAGACGCCGACGGCGGGCAAAGACCTCCCCGCCCGGTTGTTTCAGGGCTGGGGCAAGCCGGATTTCGTCGTCGTCCTGACGGCGCAAGAACACGGCTACATGATGCCTTGCGGTTGTTCGTATCCACAAGTCGGCGGCTTGGAGCGGCGCTACAACTTCATGCAGCTGCTCAAGGCGCGCGGGTGGAATGTCGTCGCCGTCGATTTAGGCGATTTGCCTCAGAAGAGCGGTCCCGCCAAACTACCCAACGTCCAGGGATGGCTCAAATACCGCTATTCGATGATGGCCCTCAAAGAGATGGGCTACCTGGCCGTTGGTATCGGTGAATACGAGGGAGCCTTGTCGCTGGGGCGGATCGATGACGAATGGTCGGCCAACTTCCCGCAGCCGCCCATCCTCGTCGGTAACTTGAAGGACGCCGACTCCAAGTACCCCTTCTTCAAAACCGCCGAGATGCAAACCGTCCCCAAGACGAACATCAAGATCGGCGTCACCAGCATCGTCGGCCAAAGCGTCAGCGAGACCATCAAGGATCCGTCCGTCGCGTTCCTTCCCTCCGCCGACAGCATCCGCGAACAGCTGAAGAAAATGCAGGCCGAGAAGGTCGAACTACCGATCCTGCTCTATCACGGATACGCCACCGGACGAAAGGAAGCTCTCGCCTGCGCCAAGGCGTTTCCACAATTCCCGATCGTGATGTGCCTCAGCGAAGAGGATGAGCCGCCGGGTCATCCCGATGAAGTGAAACAAGACAACGGCAATCGAAACTACGTCTTCCGCCTCGGCCACAAGGGGAAATACATCGGCGTACTCGGCGTCTATCGCAACGGCGAGAACTTCTCGTTCAAGTATCAATTGGTCGAGATGGGCGTCGATTACGACACGCCCAAAGACCAAAAAGACCAGCATCCCATAATGAAGCTGATCGAGGATTACCGGGTCGAACTGAAACAGAAAGACATCCTCAAGGAATACGGGCAGAGCAAACATATTCTCCAGGCGATGGACCCCGTGCCGGACCTGCGCAATCCAGACGACGGCACGCCCAAATACATCGGCACTCAGGCGTGTGGCAAATGCCACGAGGCCGCCTTGGCCGTCTGGGAAGCCAGCAAGCACAGCCACGCCTATCAAACGCTCGTCGATGAAAAACATCCGTCGCTCAGCCAATTCGACGGCGAGTGCATCGTTTGCCACACCGTCGGTTTCGGCTACAAAACCGGCTTCACCAACGAGAAAGATACGCCGAAGCTACGCAATGTCGGCTGCGAGAGCTGCCACGGGCCGGGCAGCCTTCACGCCAAGAATCCGGACAATCAAGAATGGCGCGACCGCATGAATCGTCCCTGGCTCGAAGCGCGCAAGAAGGGCGACAACCTCGCCAAGAACCGGGCCATCGAGAATTTCTGCATCTCGTGTCACGACATCGACAACGATGTCACCTGGATTCATGGTGCGAACAACAAAAAAGATCCATTCGTCGAGAAGTGGATCAAGGGGAAGATTATCCACAATGCGCCCAAGGAGTAACGGCTGCGACTTTCCCGTCGTCCCAGAGGTCGTCGCGTTTATACCTCTGGGACGACGGGAGCCACCTCGGTTCGCCGCCAATGTCTCGTCGCCGCGGCGGCAACGAGATCGACGGCTTCGGCTGCCAATCGACCGCTGTTAACCGTCAGGTGATACTCCAACGGGTCGGACCAATCGACGCCAAAACAGCTGGCGAGGAATCGCTGCCGTCGCGCATCGTTCTCGGCGATCAGTCGCCGCGCCGGCTCCTCGCGCAGCCAACGATGCTCCATGACGCGCCGGACGCGCACCTCCATTTCGGATACCAAGCGAACGTGAAAGGCTTCCGCTCGCTGGCGCAGAAAGCAGTTGCCGCCTCGTCCGACCAATAACACCTTGCCCCGCTCCGCCATTTCGTGCATCAAGTGCCCCATCGTCTCAACATAGCGATGGTGCAAGCTGTCGGGGCGAAGCCGTTGCCACATACTCGGCGGCCGTTCGTCCACCCGCTCCAATTCCGCTTCGCCGACGCCCAGTCGCGTTGCTTCGTACTCCAGCAATTCGCGGTCGATGACGCGCAAGCTCAACCGGAGTCCGAGCGTCAGGGCGAAGCCGATGTCGCCCGCTCCGAATTGTCGCGACAGCGTTAGAACGCGAGAACGGGTCTCGTTCGGTTTCTCCCTCTCCTCTTCCGGACGCACCCATTGTGATACCAGGGCGACCACGTCATCGAGCGGCACGCGATCCGTGTTCGCCGTCAGATCGTACTGTTCCGATTGGAGCGCCTCGGCTCCGAAAAAATAGCGCGTGAAGCGATCGCGCCCGCGATCCACTTCCAAACAGCGTTTCCGCGCCTGCTCCATCGACCGGCCTTCGAGTAAAGCCATGCGCTGCACGCGCCAATCGAGCGGAGCGACGAGGCGCAGATGGCAGACATTCGGCATGTCGCCGAGCAATTGTCGCGTTCCCCTTCCCACCAAAACGACATTGCCGCGCGCCGCCGCTTGTCGAGCCGCCTCGGTCAAGCCGTGCATATAGCGTTGGTGGGGAGGATGGAGGCGCAAGCGATCCGTCATCGACAGGGCCTTCTCGTCGAGACGTTCCAGTTCGGAATCGGGAACCTCTTCGAGAGCGGCAGCGCGATGCAGTAGTTCGCGGTCGAGCAGTTCCCAGCCCAGCGCTTCCGCCAAGCGCCGCGCTGTCTCTCCGCCTCCCGCTCCGTATTGACGCGACACCGTGAGAACATTCATGACGAATCTCCCTCAAAAACGAGGAACGGTATCCCGCGATCGAAGGACCGACTGAGTTGTTTTCATGCTTATTGTATGCGCTTCTTTCCTCCCGCGAGAAGGCTCGACAGCCAAACGACGACCTGGATGCGATTTGTGACCTACACTCCAACAGGGGTGGATTTTGTGCGCCGGCATCGCCGGATGATCTTTTATGCGAGGCTAACTATGGGGATACGCTGGCTTGGAGTCTTTTTCCTCGTGCCGTTGCTGGTTTTGTCCGGCTGTCGTTCTCGGGTCGAGACTGCGGTGGAAGAAACGGTGCCCGAAGACACCTCGACACATCTGAGCGACAAGACCGATCTCGACTTGGCCGATTGGCTCAAATTGCCGCGTGCCGAGCAGGCCAAGCTCGCTCAGGAATGGTCCGCGACGGTCGAGAAACAACTACAATTTGCGAGGAGTAATGTCGAATCGGTGCGGTTGTTGCCGGGACTGCATCCGCCCGTCGCATCGATCGTATTTGCCGAAGCCGCCTTCTCATCCGAAGCTGGTTTCAGCCTCCCGCCGTATCTCAAAGCGGGGCAGAAAGACGCCGCCGTCGCGCTGCATCTTGCGCGCTTCGGCGACCGCGAGGCCGCCCTCAAACTCGCCGATCCGAGCGACAAAGCCCTGCTGGCCGCGATCGACTCGTATCGGGGCGAACGCGACTATCCCTTCGAATGGACGCGATTAGCCGCATTGGTACAGCAAAATGCCGAACTGAGACTGGCGAGCGGCGAGGCCGATGGCGCGACCGACTTGGTCTTATTGCATCGACAGCTGCGTACTCTTCTCGATACGAAATCGGCGACGGGCGCGCTGGGGGCGAGTTTGCTTGCACGCGGCCGCGAATCGTTAGCGCAAGCTGCCGTTGCCTGGCGCGATCCGCGCCGCAATAAGACGGCCCTTGCAGAAGATCTCGATGCGGCGCTCGCTTCGTGGGGAACGGTTCCCGACGTTGTTCCCGCACTCGGCATGGGCGCGAAGAAGAGCGAAATCGCTTCGTTGATGAACGGCGAGTCGGCAAGCCGAGCCGTGGTGGCGAAATCCCAGGCCTCGGTGGGGCGCACGCTCGATCTGCTCGCCTTGCCCCTGCCCAGCGAGGGAGCCGAAGCCGTCGTCGCCTTCCTCGACGAGAAACAATGCCTTGCCCAATGGCTCATCCTCTATCGACCGAAATTGAATGCGTGGTTCCCCGAGGCGCGCCAGCTGGCTCTGCCGCTTGTCGAACACAACTACAAGAGCGACGAGGCGGCGGCGCTTCCCGGTCTGAGTCGGCAGAGTTGGACCGGCGGCGGACTCACCTACGAAGTCGCCGTGCTGACGCGAGGCAGCGTCGGCGGCGCGGCGGTTCGCATCGGCAACAACTTGGAATCGGCGAGACGAACCGCGCCGGCACGCGACTTTGGCATCGTGCATCTGGATCGCTCGTTCGAGCAGAATCGGCTGGGCCTCGCGCCGGATCGATCCGGCGCGGCTTTGGAAGTGAAGGAAGCCGACCGATTGGTTCGCATCGCTCAACCGGCATCGCAATGTCCCCTCGCTTCCGCCGTACTCGCCTGTGAGCCGAACGCGGATCTGCTCGCCAAACTGACACTCGATTGGCCGGTCGATCGCAATGGGGACGCCCTCACCCAGCTGGCTCTGCCGCTTTGGGCCGCCTATGGCTCCGCTCGCTTGGAAAGCGAAGAAAGTGCCGACGGCGGGCGGTTCGTCCTCAGCTGGCAAGACGAGACAACGCGCCTCCAATTGACGCTGCCGTTCGAGGACAAAGCGCCTCAAATGACCGTCGAAGACAAAAGAGGTCCGTCCGCTCTTTCTTCGCGGCTCGAAGCGACTCAGGCGTTGGATCGACGCGAACGACAGGAGCGTATCGCCGCCGGAAAAATGCGCGAACGTCTGGCGCGAAGCCTGCCTCTGTCTTCTCAAGGCATCGACAACTTGTCGTTGGGCGCGACGCGCGATCGCGTGCGAGCCGCGCTTCCCGACTCGCGCTCCATCCGCGTTCAGAAACTGTCCGATGGATGGAACATTCTCTTTCTAAACGAGCCGCCGGCCACGGCGACCCATTGGCCGCGCCAGTTGTTCGTTCGCTTCGACGCATCGGATCGCGTGAACGAGATCCGCACGCGCTATCAGGAAGGACCGCACGCTCCGGGACCGAAATCGCCGTCGCTCTTGGACACCCTCAAGGCGAAGCCGAACGGAGCGCCGCAAGCCCTCGCCGCGCCGTGGGCCGGCTTGTGGACCGACTTGCCGACGCGGAAGGCACCCGTCTTCTATCGCTGGGTGGACGACCGCACCTGTTTGACCTATCAGCGCGATTCGGGCGGCAGCGAGGTGGTCTTGCGCGATTGCCCCGTCGAGAATACGGACGGCTTGGTACTGCCGCCCCTGACGTTCTGCGGGCGCGGCATTGAGCGGTGTCAACTCGGCGAAAAGCAGAGCGATGTCCGCAAAAGCTGGCAGATTGGTTCGCCGTTGTTCGCCTCCAACGGCGCGGAAGTGCTGGTCCCGCCGAGCAAGAGCCGCTACGATGTGCTACTCGTGTGGTATGAAAATGGCAAGGTGTCGAAAGTGATTGCTCGACACCGTGAGCCGAAGGCGTTGAAGACCGCCGACGTTCCCACTGCTCTGCAACAGGCGTGGGGAGCCGATCTCGATCGCCTCGGTTTCCTTCGCCGGCAAGACGATGCGGCTGGCCCCGTGTTGAAAGCCTACAGCTATCACGACGATGTGACGCGCGTCCGTCTGTTCGCTCAGGAAACGGCGGAGGGAGTTCGCCTGTTCACCGAATGGCGCGAATGGCCGATCGCGGCGAAAATCGTGGCCTCCAAATAATCGGTTTCGGTCGTGTGTGCCGCCGCGATGGACCGCGTCGCGGCGGCAGCACCTTTCATGCGAACGCCGTCGGTGCCAGCAACAGATCGAAAGTCCGCATCAAGTTAGCGAATGCCTCGTCCGTCATCACCGGCTTCGCCTCCTCCGTCGGCAGCGCTCGATCGAGTTCCACCCAACTCCTACATCCGGCGTACTCCTGTTTGTCCGGCAAGTCGAATGTCTCCGCCGACCGATAAACGCGCACGGCCAATACATACAAACCCGACCCGCGATACGAGAATCTCGACTCTACCGCTTTCGCCGACCACACGTGCAGACCGGCCAACTTCTCCACTGCGTACAGTTCCTCCACCCGATAGGCCGCCTTTATTTCCGCGAAGTGGGTCAACCGCGCCACGCCCTCTGGAGGCCGTTCCGCTTCGATCTGTTCCAGTCGTGCCGCCTCCTCCGCGACGATGCCCTCCCTTTGTTGATGCACATAGGTTGGGAACAACCAGAATCGTTCGTGTTCGATCTGAAATTGCCCGGTTTTCTCGGCGATCCCGCCCTTGCGAAGAAGCAGCGACTGCCGACCCTCGGCGAGGGCGCGGCAAACGACGGCCCATTCTTTCAAGGCGTATTGGAGTGGATTCATGGAGATTCCCCTTCACCTTTTGGCTCGCGCAACATGAGGTCGTTGACGGCGTCTCGCGGCGACTTCTTTTCGTAAAGCACGCGATAGACTTCGGTGGCAATCGGCATAACGATGCCCATTTGCGCGGCACGCTCGTGGACGCTGCGCGCCGTGTATGCGCCTTCGGCCACCATGTTGGTGCTGGCCTCGATCTCGCTCCAGCACTCGCCGCGCGCGAGACGCTGGCCGACGCGATGATTGCGTCCGTGCGGGCTGATGCACGTCGTAATGAGATCGCCCAATCCCGCCAAACCCGCGAACGTCCGCTCGCGCGCGCCGAGAGCCACGCCGAAGCGCGTCATCTCGACCAAGCCGCGCGTCAGCAACGCCGCTTTGGCATTATCGCCCAAACCCAGGCCATCGTTGATGCCGGAAGCGATGCCGAGAATGTTCTTCAGCGCTCCCGCCAACTCGACGCCCAATGGATCGGGGTTCGTGTAGACGCGAAAGCGGTCGGACGCGAACGAGCGCTGAATCCACTCGGCCAACGCGGGATCGGAACTGGCGGCAACGACGGAAGCAGGCAGACCGCGCGCGATTTCCTCGGCGTGGCTGGGTCCGCTGAGAACAGCCGTCTCTCGGACGCCAAGTACCTGCGTCACGATCTCGGTTGGACGCGAAAACGTGGCAATCTCGAGCCCTTTCACGAGACTCAGCACCGGCGCGCGAGTGGAAGTTGCCTCGGCAATGCGCGCCAGGGTCGGCCGAAGATACACGGTCGGGATCGCAGTCACCCATAGAGCCGCGCCTTCGACGGCTTGGCGAATGTCGGTCGTCAAGTGAACGGTCGAAGGAATGGCGACACCGGGCAGCAGACGGACATTCTCCCGCCGTTCGCGCAGGAGCCGACCGTTCTCTTCGCGCGCGCTCCACAAGACGATCCGATGTTCGGGATTCCTTGCCAAAAGGAGAGCGATAACCGTGCCCCAGGCACCATCGCCAAGAACGACCATCGAGGTTGGCATGTTGAAATTCCCGACGGGGCATCGATTGCGTCGCGCCCCATGCTCGCGCCTTCGGATCGCCGAAGGAACCCAGCGTACATGATATTTCCGACGACAGCGAAAGAAACGATGTCTCGGCGCGCTTTTTGTGACAGAAATCCGCAAGTCCTTAACCGCGCGCGGACGATGAAGGGGTGAACGAATCCTTGCCGAGTTGCGGAAACTATTTGTCCCAGCCAATCCGCACGCGGCACGAAGCTCCGACGGCTGGGCGGGCCATGAGGCGGTACGGCAAAGCAACCGCGGCCCGAAGGACGTTTGTGGCCTGGAGGATCAACGATGGCCGCGCATCTTCGCGTTTACCCGGTGTCCAAGGACGATTGCGACGTTCCGGTTCAGGAACCTACCGTTCGCGTCGGTTTGGGCGATCTGTTGCCCCTCGTCGCCTTGGCTCATCGGCACAACTATCGCTGGCTACAGGATTTCCTCGAAGACGAGGTGGTCATCACCTCCGATCTGTACGAAGTCCTTCGCGCCTTTCGCTGTCGTCGCCCTTCCGCCTAGAGTGCCTACTCGCTCGAAGCGAGGTTAAGTCTCGTCTCCGGGCAGGTCGGACAAGAGTTCGGGCTTGCCGAGTTGACTGAGATCGACATGGCCGCGCTGCTCGCCCTCCACCAGTTTCAGCCGCGCTTCCAGTTCGCGCAGACGAACCTGAAGAACCTCGAACTTCGAGGACAGGTCGTCGCGCGGTCTGGGGCGCGGCACTTCCGGATAGTTGAGTTGTCGCTGCAAGGCGGCGAAGAGAAACAACGGATCTTTTCCTCGATGCGCCCCGGCAATCTTCCCCTCTTTCCAATCGAAGACGGGGGGCAAAGGCGGTTCGTACTCCGGTTCTTGCCGCCGCCTTTCGTCAACGTATTGCTTCGAGCGCAGATATACCATCTCCGCAAAGTCCACCAATCCGACTTGTTGACGCATCGTTTCCAGAAACGCGCGCCAGTCCGGCGGATAGAACGGGTCGTCGGCCATGCTCGCCAGTCCGCCATCGTAGCCGAGGCGATTGCGGCAAATCACCTCGAATTGATAGACGAACAAACCCGAAGGGGAAGGTGTGCCGCTGCGATACTCCGCCTCGCGCTGCAAGACCAGCAGGGCGGACTCGGCGGCGAAGCGGAGTTTCTCCTCTTCGGTGCAGCGAACGACGTAGGCTTGAAAGGGAGCGAAATAATGCGGTAAGCGCGTGAAGCCCGTGGACAGCAGGCCCGTGTGTTTCACCTCGGCACACAAGAATTGCACGGCGAAGGGGAGCCGCGTCGTGGCCAGAATCTCTTGGCCGACGTGGTCCAACACGTCTTGCAGAGACATGCTTTCTCCGGCCATGCGCTCGCGCAGGACGCGGAACAGATAAGCCTGTTCGATGTATTCTTCCCGTTCGAGAATCGTGCCCTTGTTCATGCCACTATTCTAGCCGAACGGAGGGCGCGACTCAAGAAGCGCGGCGTTGCGGGGGCAATCCGACCGGAGGCAAGCGATTGCCGTCGAACAAGACGCGGATCAATCCGGCGGGCGCGGCGGTTTCAATCGCATCGACGAAGGCTTCGCTCAGTTCCGCCACGAAGGTGAATCCGCCGATGCGGATGAGGTCGCCGCTGCGAACGGTGGCCTGATGAATCGGTTCGCCGTTGAGAAAGACACCATTTAGACTATTCAGATCGATAATTTGCCAATAGCCTTGAGAAAACATCAATCGGCAATGGCGTCGGCTCACGTCCGGCAGTGGCAAGCGCACGTCGGCGAGGCTGTGCCGACCGATGAGTACGTCCGGCTGCGTCACCTCGACGGTCGCGCCGGACGGCTGAAGCACGAGCCGCAACGACACGAAGTCCACCGGCACCGGCAACGACGCGACGGGGCGTCGGAGCGCGCCGAGAACGGGTGGGCCGTCGGCCTCTGGAGCCGGATGCGATGTTTCCATTTCCTTCCCTGTTCCGTTGGCAGGAGGGCGAAGTCGTCTCCGACGTTGCGGCTTATACCAGAAAGAAGAGGTGGCGGAAAAGAGGAATAAACGAGGGCGACGCGCTCCGCGAACTTGTCTGATTTCCTCGGTGTTCCCAGCTTCCCAACCGCTATTCTCCCCCATCGAGAAGAGCCGGTTTCAACGTCCATGCCTGTCGCTTGGCCAATTCCATGAGTGCGGGCGCGCGGAATCCAGGCGGGAAAATCACCCAGCCCCACAGCTTCTTGGGATCGTCCTCCGAAACGTAGCGCGCGGCCGCCAACTTCGCCGGCTTGATCTCGACACGCTCCGGCCACGGCTTGCCGTCGATGCGCAACCTCGCCGTGCGGGCCAAGGCGGACAAATACGCTTCGGGCGGCACGGATCGACTGCCCAACCAAACGGCGCTGGGAATGCGTCCGTGTTTGTCGAGGTAATCGGCGACATCGCGGCTCGTTCGTCGAAATTGATTGGCGTCGGTCGTTATCGTTTCCGTCAGCGCGGGTAGCCGTCCCGTCGGCCCCAGCGGCGTCTTTGAAAGAGTCAGCCGTTCCACCGGCAACTGGGCCACGGAGGCGTTCAGCAAGGCGAACACCTCGCTTGCGGACAACGAATATCCCTTCAATGTCTGAAAGGACGGTTCGTCGCCAACCGATTTGGCAATGGCCCCGATCTCGTCCACCGTAAAACGATGGTCGCGCGCTCGATCGCGGTACAGCTTTGCCGCCTCCGAAGACGTAATAAAACGCACTTCGGGAAATCGCTTGAGGAAGCGAATGTAATCCTCGAACACTCGGTAGGCGGAGCGCGTCTCTTCCGCCGTTTTGGCGGGAGGCTGCTTCCAGTCTTCGCGCGGCGGATTCTGGCCGCGGTCGAAGTTGACGCCATCCCAAAACTTCTTGTGTACGAATTCGCACGGATGATAGTAAATGCTGACGACACCTCCCCCCTCGGCCAACAATTCCTTACGCGCCTGCGCGAATCGCTCTTCGGCGCGGGGCAACTCGCCGGGATTGTTCAAGTCGGCCCGCAGCGTATGAGCTAGTTTGTAGAGGTTTAATGTGTTGCAATAGTAACAGGGTTTTTCATTGAGATTGACGTGGTTGCCGGCGTCGAGATAGACCTTCATCCCCCAACGGTTCATCGCTCCGTAACTCTGCGGCCCCCACGAGCTGCCGGGTTGCCCGTAGCACGTCGGCGCTTGGCCGAAAATCCGTTCGACATCGGCGCGCCCCGGACCTTCGCGACGGTCGAACTCGGCGACGCCCTCGTCCCATCCCAAGGGAGACAGATACATCGCCGGACTCGGCTGCGTGCTGTGATAGTTGGAATGAAAGCCGATCTCATGCTTTTTCAGAGCCTCAATGACATCGGCGCGTTTGCGCTTCTCCAAGGTTCGCGCCTTCTCGCCGACCACCTTGAAGGTTGCGCGTATGTCTTCGCCACTCAGAAACTTGGCCAGATGCAGCGCGGCATCATCGCTTGCCGGTAGCATGTAATCCTCGGTATCGAACCAGAGAATCACATACACTTTCGCCTTCGACTCCGCCGCACCTACGAACGAAGGAGGCAGAATCAGCGAAAAGAGTACGATCGAGTAGACCATTTGCCGAAGCGGGGTACGAGGTTTCACGATGACCGATCTCCCAAACTGAAGGGCCAAACCGTTGCGCCGAAAGCATCTCTCCGTGCAACCGGAGATACTTTATACGGTTTGAATCGGGAGGAATCGGCAACTTTTTCCCTCTCACCCTACCTCTCTCTCCCGTAGGGAGAGAGAGGAAATGAGGCTCCTATCGACGGCGAGGCATTTGGAGGGCTATTTCTGCTTCCAAGCGTTCGATGCTGAGCGAGTGTTTCAGCAGCGATCCATCTCTGCCGACGAGGAACGCCTGCGGCAACGACTGTATCCCGTACCGTTCGGCGACGGAACTCTCGATACCACCCGGCTGATGAACGTGAACGCCGGCCGTGAGCCGACCGGACAGGAAGGCGCGCGCCTGAGACGCATCGTTATCCATGTTGACATAAACGACCTCCATCCCGCGCCCGGCATAGCGATCCGTGAGTTGCTTCAGCTGTCGAAAATCCTCCTCGACGTGTTCGCTGGTACTCGTCCAGAAATAGACGACGACCAATCGTCCGCGCAGTTCGTCGAGATGCAGCGCGCTGCTACCCGAACCGGCGGCTCCGTACAGCAGGGGGAGTTCGAGCGACATCGGCTGGTGTTTATCTCCCAAACGCCACAGTGCGCCGCCCGCCTTCCGTGCCGCCGGATTGTCGGGAAAGCGGTCGATCAAAAGGCGATAACAGCGACAGGCTTCTTCGTTCTGGCCGAGCGATTCGTGGATGTGAGCCGCCTGCAACACCGCCTTGGCCGCTTCGGGAAATTCGGAGTTCTGCCGAGCGAATTGCATGAGACGCTTGCAGTGATACTCCTCCGCCTTAACCTTGTCGCCGCCCGTTTTCTCCAACTCCAACGTGTAATCCGCCTCGATTCCTTGTTGAACGGAGTACAAAATGGCGGGGCTACCGGGGAAATACTGAGCCAACCGCGCAGGCAATTCCCGCAGACGTTGCAAGCCGACGGGCTGTTCGCGCGGACAGAGAAGAGCGGCACTCGAATAGGCGTCCACCGCCATGTGCAGAATATCCTCGCGTTCTTTCTGCCGCGATTGGGCGGCGAGACGAAGCAAGACCTCGGCTTGTTCCAAATGATATTGCCACACCTGCGGTGACTGAGCGTTGCGGTCGATGGCCTGACTCAGTTCGCTCAATTTGTCCAACAAGGGGCGCAACTTCTCCTCATCGGCGACTTCTTCGGTCGTCGTCGCGGGAGCCTTCGGGATAGTTCGCGCCGCCTTGACGGGCGCGTAGGGGGAGCCGGCGAAAGTGTTTGAGGCGAGGGCGAGGACGAGGCCGACGACCGAGGTGGTCAACCAGTTCCGAGTCGATTTCATGGGAATCCGTTCCTCATTTAGCCGCGAACGGCAACGGACTTGTCGCATTCGATCCCGGTCCTCTCTCATCCATGAGAAAGACACTCCTCTTGGGAATCGGTCGCGCCGCCTGCCATACCTCGCGGAAACATGATTCCTTTTTCGGCGTGTAGCTCGCAACGACAGTAACGGATCGCCGGTTGGATGGGGCGAGTTCCAACCTCCGCCCACTGCAGTCCGCGTGTATTCGGCACAATCGTTACAGTCGCCGAGACGCGGACCCATTTCCTCGAAGTCGAGCGCTCTTCTCACGACGGACTTTACTTGCTACATTGACGGTTTACGATGGGGCTCCACCCGGATAGATACCGATCCGAACAAGGAGATGACGTGGCCACGATCAACTATAGCCAAGCTCGCAAGGGCATGGTCATCGTCGGGGAAGATGGACAGCTTTATTCGGTCATCGACCGCGATTTGAACACGCCGGGGAACTGGCGCGCCATTCTCAACCTCAAGCTCAAGAATCTGAAAACCGGAGCCGTCACTCCGAAGCGCTTTCGTCCCGAAGATAAAGTCGAATTGGCGTATCTCGACAAACGATCGATGCAATATCTCTATAAAGAGACCGACGGATTCGTTTTCATGGACAAGGAATCCTTCGATCAGGTTACGCTGAGCGAAGAGTTGGCCGGCGAAATGATCCTCTATCTGAAAGAGAACGAGGACGCCCAGGTGACTTTCTACGACGGCAAGGCGATCAGCCTGGAGTTGCCCGCCACGGTGGAACTCAAAGTGATGGAGACCGAACCGTCGGTCAAAGGCGCGACGGCCGCCGCGCAGTATAAGCCGGCCACCTTGGAGACGGGTCTCAAAATCACGGTTCCGCCTTTCATCAGCATAGGCGAAATCGTGCAAGTTGATACCCGAACCGGCGAATACCTTAGTAGAGCCAAGTAAACGAGAGGGATTACGAACGTGGCATCGATTGCGTACAGTGAACTTCGTCGCGGCATGATTATCGTCGAAGAAGGGCAGCTCTTTCAGGTCATGGACCGCGATCTGAAAACGCCCGGCAACCTGCCGTCCAAACTGCGCCTCAAACTGAAAAACGTCAAGACGGGCTTCGTCAACGACAAGCGCGTCCATCCCGAAGACAAAGTCGAACAAGCGTACCTCGAAACGCGGCCCATGCAATATCTCTATCGAGAGGGCGATGAGTTCGTCTTCATGGACAAAGAGACGTTCGATCAGATCCATCTGAGCAAGGAATGGATCGGCGATCAAATGTTGTACTTGAAAGAAAACGACGATGCCAAGGTGGTGTTTCACGAAAGCAAACCGCTGAGCTTGGAATTGCCGAACACAGTCGAGTTGATCGTGACAGAAACCGATCCCGCGCTGAAAGGCGCGACGGCGGCGGCACAGTACAAACCGGCCACCCTCGAAACCGGACTCAAAATCAGCGTGCCGCCCTTCGTGGGCATCGGTGACGTGCTATCCATCGACACCCGCACCGGCGAGTACCTCGGCCGAGCCAAGTGAGAACGGCTATCGGCAGTCGGCAGTCGGCTATCGGCTCAATACAAATAACGACAGCCGACAGCCGATTGACGACAGCCGAGAAGATAGCCGATAGAGGAAGCGACACATGAGCATTCTCGTTAATAAAAATACCAAGGTTCTCTGCCAGGGGATGGGCAAAGCGGGGACGAATCACGCCAAGCTCTGCCGCGAGTATGGGACGCAAGTCGTCGGCGGCGTGGTACCGGGTAAAGGCGGGACGACCAAGGAAGGTTTTCACCTGTTCAACACCGTCGCCGAGGCGGTCGAGAAAACCGGGGCCAACGCCAGCATGATCTTCGTGCCTCCGGCGGGGGCGGGCGATGCGATTCTCGAAGCTGCCGACGCCGGGATCGAGGTGATCGTCGCCATTACCGAGGGCATCCCGATTCTCGATATGGCCCGCGTCGCTCGCTTCCTGAAAGGCAAGAGCTGCCGTCTGATCGGCCCGAACTGTCCGGGCGTCATCACGCCGGGACAATGCAAGATCGGCATCATGCCCGGTTACATTCACAAACCGGGTCCGGTCGGCGTCATTAGCCGCAGCGGCACGCTGACCTACGAGGCCGTCTGGCAGCTGTCCCATCTCGGACTCGGACAATCGACGTGCGTGGGCATCGGCGGCGATCCGATCATCGGTACCAACCAGATCGATTTGTTGAAGATGTTTCAGGACGATCCGCATACCGAGGCGATTCTACTCATCGGCGAGATCGGCGGCACGGCGGAAGAGCGGGCAGCGGAGTATGTGAAGAAGTACGTCACCAAGCCGGTAGCCGCCTTTATCGCCGGTCAAACGGCTCCCGAAGGCAAGCGGATGGGGCACGCCGGCGCGATCATTAGCGGCGGCAGCGGCATGGCAAAGGACAAAATCGCCGCGTTCCGCGCCGCCGGAATCGCCGTGGCCGATAGTCCCGCCGACCTCGGCGTCACCCTCCAGCGCGCGATGAAGAGCAAAGCCGGATGAGCGGCCTTCTTGCCGCGCGGCCTGTTCGATGACCGCCGCGTTCGCTATGTTACTCTCTTTGCTAGAGGCCTCGATTCGTCTCGAAGGAGTTCGTCATGGGTGCAAGACGTATTCGCCGCGAACAGCGGCGCTATGACATGGCCGAATCTCGGCGTACCAACGGGATGCTCAAAATGAAAGAGCGCATCCGTCGCCACCATCGCATGATGGAGTTTCTCAAGAAGGGGAAATTGCCCTTCACTCCAACCGTGATGAGTTGGCTCAGCATGGCGCTCGACAAACCGTCGCGCTTGATCGTTCAAGCCGACGTGGATCGCCTTTTACAAGAAGGTTGATCCCACCTCGTTTCGAGCCGGAAGTGTGTGCGACGGTAGACATGCCGTCGCTTCATTCGGAGCCGGAAGCGTTAGCGACGGTAAACATGCCGTCGCTTCATTCGGAGCCAGAAGCGTTAGCGACGGTAAATATGCCGTCGCTAACGCTTCCGGCTCCGAAGATTTCATGCGACGTTAGACATGGCGTCGCTTACGCTTCCGGCTCGGAAGATTTCATGTCCTCCACTCGGCAGAACACCGCCTTCAAATACCGTCCTTCCGGCGCGTGCAAGAAAAAGGGATGATCGCTTCCCGCTCCGGCGACGCTTAGCACTTGCGCGGTGCGGCCGGCCTGCCAAGCGGCGCGGCGGATCGTATCGAGGAAATCGTATTCGCTCACCAAGCCGGTGCAGGAACACGTCAGGAAGATGCCTCCGGGAGAGACCGCCTGCATCGCGAGTCGGTTCATGTCCAGATAGCGCTTCAACGCATACTCGACTTCCTCTCGATCCCGCGTCTGCTTGGCCGGATCGAGAACGACCACGTCGAACCGCTGTCCCGTGCCGATAATGTCGCGCAGCCAAGCGAACAGATCGGCTTGCACGAAACGGATGCGCGTTTGATTCAGTCCGGCATTCTGTCGCGCCAGCGCCAACGCTTGCTCGTCGAGATCGACCCCGACCACTTCGTCGGCTTCACCGAGTACCTTGGCATAAACGGCAAACCCGCCGGTGTTGCAACACAGGTCGAGAACGCGCTTTCCTTTGCAAAAGGAGGCGAGGCGTCGGCGATTGTCGCGCTGATCGAGAAAGAAGCCCGTTTTGTGCTTGCTCCCCGGAGCGACGCGGAACTTCACGTCATGCTCGGTAATGACACTGGGTGGTGGCGGCTCTGGAGCGCGGCAATCGAACGATTCTTGTTTCTGAACGTGTTCCTCGGCGAACCAGTAGAATCGGCTATCGGGATAGTGCGTCGCGAGGGCCGATTCGATGGCCGAGCGGAAACGATACATCCCGGCGGCGAAAAACTCCATCACCATCGACGCCCCAAACCGATCGACGACCAATCCGCTCAGCCCGTCGCCCTCGGAATGAACGAGGCGATAGGCGTCGCCGACGGCATCCAGATTCAACCAATCCCGTCGCAAGGCCACCGCTCGAGCGATCTTCCGAGCGAAAAAGGCTTCGTCGATGGCCTCATGGGCATCCGTCGTCAACACGCGCAAGGAAATGCGCGAATGCCCATTATAGAAGCCACGGCCCACCCATTGCCCCTCGCGGTCGAGAATGTCCACGACCGTTCCCGGCGGCAAACGCTCCAACGGCTTCTCAACCATCTTTTGAAAGATCCACGGATGGGAGGAGCGGCGAGCGATTTTCAAACGCACGGCAGGTAGAGATACAACATCAGTCATTAACGTTCGATCCGATTGAGAATGTTTGGAACCCCCTTGTCAGACTATCGCCGACTCGACCGCGCGGCAGCGTTCGTCGATGGAGATATTCGTCTGCCAAAAATGAAAGTCTTCCAATCCAAACCATCTGCTCGTTCGTCGGATCTCGATACGGGACGCGCCGTTTTCGCCGCCGATGTTCGGTGAGAGTAGATCCCGTAGCCTTCTTTTCACGAGGAGCAACTTTACATGAAACGAACGATGTGGACGGGACTGCTGGGTTTGCTGTGCTTGGCCATGGCGACCTCGCTCGGTTCCGCCAAGGCGATGATGATCGCGCCGCAACCGATTTCGCAGCGCGTGGCCAATGCCGAAGTCATCGTGGTCGGCAAAGTGACTGGGTTCGGCGATCGAACCGTGTCGGCGACTCCCGCTCCCGGAGCCAAAGACAAAGTCGAGTATCAGATCGCCATCGTCAAGGTGGAAAGCACCGTCGCGGGCATCAAGGGAACCAAGGAAATCAAGGTTGGCTTCATCCCGCCGGCCGTGGGCGGCGCTGCTCCCGGCGGGCCGATTCGCCCCGGCATTCGCCGTCCGATGGGCGTCAATTTCACACTCGATATGGAAGCACTGATGTTTTTGACCAAACATCACGACGGCGATTTCTACATCGCGCCGATGTACTTCAGCGTCATCAGCAAAGCGGGTAACACGAACTTTGAGAAGGATGTCGATGAAACCAAGCGCTGCGTGAAGCTGCTCGCCGATCCCAAGGTTGGCTTGGAATCGAAGGAAATGGCCGATCGCATCTTAACCGCCGGCATGTTGATGTCGAAGTTCCGTCAGTACAAACCCGGCAAGCCAGTGCAGAAGCCCATCGACGCCGACCTGAGCAAGAAAATCCTGCTGACGTTGGCCGAGGCCGATTGGGAAGCTCGGCCCGCCCGTCCGGGACCGTTCCAGATGAATCCGCAAATGATCTTCGGACAATTGCAGCTGACGGAGAAGGACGGTTGGAAGCCGCCGAAGGACTACAAAGAGTTTCCGGCCAAGGCCAAGGAGTGGTGCAAGGAAAACGCCGAGAAGTACGTCATCAAACGCACCGTCTACGAAACCGAGAAGAAGTAAGAGACTGTCCGAAAAGCCCTCCTCTCCCCTTTACTCAGGGATGATGGGCATCTCGGATCGCCTCTCAGAAGTCGTCGGTTACAATCACCCCGGCGGTTCCCGGTCGTCGGGGTGATTCTCCTCCGTGTAAAGTTCTCTCTCCCTTCTACCCGAATCTATACGGCGACACGAAAGCCCGGCGCTTTGCCAAAGCGCCCGAACTTCCCTTACAGCCGGCTTTCTCGGACGTGCCAGGGATTGGTTTTCAGGGAGAGACACCGTGAGTGAGCCGACGCCGCCCGGCGCAGCGCTCCAAACTCCTCCGTCGGATGAGGCTGCGCCGCTTTGCCAGATCGACCAGATTAACCTGACCTTGCCGGTAGAGGTTCGCTCGCTTCCCCGTTTCGACCGCCCCTTGGAAGTGAGCGTGCGGCAGGCGACGCTTCTGACGAGCGCTCCGTGGGTTCGTTCGCTGGGTAAGATCGGCCTCGACGTAACGACACAAGGATGGCGTTTTCCCACTCCGCCCGATGGGGTTACCGTCACGAAGCCGACTTGCAAACTCGCCGAGCTGGAGCAAGAGGAGTTGCCACTCCCGAGTGCGGGAAGCGGGCAAGAGAAAGGAACCATCCGTACCAAGCTGCGTCCGCCGCGCGAGACCGTACAGTTCAAGGATCGTCTCCTCTATTTGTTGCAACCGCCGCTCGAAGACATCTTTGCCAACAAGCAAATTACGCTGCCGTTCAAGCCGTTTCCGTATCAGTTGCGCGGCATCGCTTTCTTGATGCCGCGCGATGCCGCCCTCATCGCCGACGAGATGGGACTCGGCAAAACGATGCAAACCATCGTCGCGCTGCGGCTGCTCTTTCACGCCGGCTTGATCCACAACGCCCTCGTTGTCTGCCCGAAACCGCTCGTCATCAACTGGACGCGCGAGCTACGCATGTGGGCACCGGACGTGCCGTTTGAGATTATCAACGGCGACACCGAGACGCGCCGCGCGGTCTGGCAGGTGTCGAACTGCCCTCTAAAGCTGGTCAACTACGAGCTGTTGACCCGCGACGCAGCGGAGATCGTCGACGAGAGGGTGCGCTTCGATGTGGTCGTTCTCGACGAAGCCCAACGCATTAAGAACAAGGAATCGAAGACGGCGCACGCGGTGCGGGGTCTGCGTCGCAACCGCAGCTGGGCCATGACGGGAACCCCGGTCGAAAATCGTACCGACGATCTCGTCAACATTTTCTCCTTCGTGGATGCGAATCGTATTCCACCCGAGACGCCGGCCAATCAGCTCGCCGCCCTTACGAGCGATTGCATCCTTCGCCGCACCAAGGAAGAGGTGGCTCCGGACATGCCGCCGCGCATCCTCCGCGATACCGAGGTCGAGTTGACGCCCGCCCAACGCGCCGCCTACGATCTCGCGGAAAAGGAAGGCGTGATTCACCTCAACGCGCTGGGCGATACGCTGACGGTGCAACACGTTTTTGAACTGGTGATGCGCCTCAAACAGATTTGCAACTTCGATCCGCGCACCAAACAGAGTGCCAAACTCGAACGATTGCTCGCGGACATGGCCGAGGTGGCCGAGAGCGGACGCAAGGCCATCGTCTTCTCGCAGTGGGTCGAACCGTTGGAGGCTCTCGCCGAGGCGCTGCGCGAGTTCGGCCCGTTACAATACCACGGCAAAATCCCTCACAAAGACAGGCAGGCAATTCTCGACCGCTTCAAAACCGACCCGACGAAGCACGTCATTCTGATGAGCTACGGCACGGGCAGTGTCGGACTCAATCTGCAATTCACCAACTATGTCTTCCTATTCGACCGCTGGTGGAACCCAGCCATTGAGGATCAGGCCATCAATCGCGCCCATCGCCTCGGCCAGAAATCGTCGGTGTTCGTGACGCGCTTCATCAGTCAAGGAACCATCGAAGGGCGCATCCACGAAGTGCTGGAAAAGAAACGTCAACTGTTCAACGAACTGATCGAGCAAAATGGTCCGCCGCCGTCGCTGGGATTGACGGAACAGGATGTGTACGGCTTGTTCGACATCGAAAGCCGTCCGCGCCGCGCTGCCGCGTGAGGTCCGGCTCTTCAAAAAAGGACGGAGGCCAAACCCAGCCATAGATCATCCAGACTCACCGGGGCGTTTGCTTGCAGGCATAGCGGCTATCCGCCCAAATCTTCTTCAGGCGCGGGAAGCGTTCTTTGGCTCGGTCCAACACGGCCTCGCAACCATCCTCGTCCTGGACATCGGCCGCATGGACCACACAAGCGATCGGCATTCCCAAGACATCGACCAGGATGTGCCGCTTGCGAGGTGTGGTGGATGCGCAGCCACAGACCGTTCTGACGCCAGCGGCAGAAGTAGGAGACCACCGTACCCCAGGGCGGGAAGTCGTGGGCTAGTTGTCGCCACTGGCAGCCGGTGCCTTGCAGGTAGAAGATGGCGTCGAAAACACGGCGGTAATACAGGCTGCGGCGTCGGCCGCGTTTGTGAGGTTTCGGTAACAAGGGCTGAATCAGAAGCCCACTGGGCATCCGTGAGATCGCTGGGATAGGTTTGCGTCTTGCTCATACCCGGATAATACGGCGGAGGTCAATTCGCAAACACGCTCTGGGAATCAAAATCGACGACACAAAACGCTTGCGACAGCGGGCCGAGAAAAGGTATAATTCCTCATCGCCTCCGTTTCGTTCGTGTCTGGTGCCTCCGCACCCCGCTGGAAAGGCGACATCCATGCCCTACACTGCGGAAATCAGCCGCTCGAACCCTACCTGCTTCCTCTTTCTCGTCGATCAATCGAAGTCCATGTTGGGACCGATCGGCGGCGGTTTGGGCAATAAGAAAGCCGACGTAGTGGCCGACTCGCTCAATCGCCTGCTGTATACCTTGGTATTGCGCTGCGTGTGGGGACAGACTGTCCTCGACCGCTTTCATGTCGGAGTGATCGGCTACGGCCGTCAGGTTCGGCCCGCGCTGGGCGGAGGGTTGGCCGAGCGCGTCTTGGTTCCTATCGGCGAGTTGGCCCGCAATCCATTGCGCGTCGAACAGCGCGCCAATCTCGTGGACGATGGACGCGGCGGGCAGGTCGAGCAGATCGTCCGGTCGCCGGTGTGGTTCGAAGCGGCCGGCGACGGGAAGACGCCGATGTGCAAAGCGCTGGAGCAAGCCATTCAAATCGTCTCCGGTTTCCTGCTCGAACATCCCGCTTGCTATCCTCCTCTGGTGGTCAATCTCTCCGATGGAGAAGCGACGGACGGCAATCCCGAGGAGACGGCCAAGAATCTGGGCGAGTTGGCCAGCGAGGATGGAGCGGTCTTATTGTTTAACGGCCACATCTCGTCGTCTGCCTCGCAAGCCATCGAGTTTCCCGATGCCGAGTCGGGTTTGCCCGACGATTACGCGCGCCGCTTGTTCCGCATGTCGAGCTTGCTGCCGCCAGCGATGCTTCAATCGGCGCGTCAGGCGGGTCTGACGGTGACGGCCGACTCGCGTGGCTTCGTCTTCAACGCCGATTTGGCATCGGTGGTCCGTTTTCTGGACATCGGTACGCGAGTCGATCCCAAGAACCTACGGTGAGTCATGGCGTTGTCCGGCGTCGGCCTCGGCTCTCGCGCCTTTCGCTTGCCCCGTCAGGGCTACGACCTGGACGAATGCCAGGATGCCTTGGCCGTGGACGCCGAGCGCGGCCGCTTTGCCATTGCCGACGGCGCGGCCGAAAGCCCCCACGCTGCGCTCTGGGCGCAACTGCTCGTCGAGGAGTTCGTGCGGCAAAACGATCCCCTTCCCCGCTGGGCGAATTGGCTGCCGTCCCTTCAAGATCGATGGTTGTCGGCCATCCGTTCTCCCTATTCGGCATTCCTCGCTTCGAGAAGTTCGTCCGAGGACGGAGGGCAGCGAAGTGCCGATGTGCCGTGGTATCTCGAACCCGGATTGACGCAAGGAGCGTTTGCCACTTTCCTCGGTTTAGTCTTTGAAGATAATAGTTGGTATGCCCTGGCAGTCGGCGACAGCTGTTTATTTCAGGTGCGTCGCGGCGAGTTGATTCGGACATTCCCAATCTTGCGCGCCGCCGATTTCAGCAATGCACCCTGGCTCGTTGGCTCGCGCACCTCGCCGATCGAAGTGCCGAACAAGAACGGTCTGCAACAGTACGGCGAATGCCAACCGGGCGACCGATTCTGGCTGATGACCGACGCCTTGGCACAGTGGTTTTTACTTCAGTCTGAGGCAGGAGCGAAGCCGTGGCTGTCGTTGGAACCGCTGATCTATCCGGGCAGCAGCGACGACGAGGCGCAACACGCTTTCGCCGCTTGGATCGAGGGACTGCGCAACGAACGCCGACTGCGCAACGACGACGTAACGCTCGTGGCGATTAGTCAGTAGCCGGCAGTGGCTTTTGCTGCCGGCTGGATTCCACAAGGAGTGCGCGATGTCTTGGCCTCATGCCACGGATTACAACGCCGCGGTACAGAATCCGCAGCTGTGTTTCTCCGAGGAGGATCTGCGCCAAGGGCAAGCCATCGGCGATCTATTTGGTCTGCCGCGTCCGCACTCTGGAAACTTTGCCGACGTCTATCAGATTCAGGGAGCCGACGGACAATGCTGGGCCATCAAGTGCTTCACGCGCCCGGTGGCCGGATTGCGCCCTCGCTACCAAGCCATCAGCGAACATCTGCGGCAAACACAACGCGCCTTCATGGTTGAGTTTCACTATCTCGACGAAGGCATCCGCGTCCACGGCCAATGGTATCCCCTGGTCAAAATGCGATGGGTCGAAGGGTTTCGACTCAACGAATTCGTCTGCGAACACTCGAACAAGCCGGTCGTTCTCGAACGCCTGGCACTCTTGTGGCTGCGACTGGGGCAAGAGTTGCACGACGCCGGCATGGCACACGGCGATTTGCAGCACGGCAATGTCTTGCTCGTGCCCGGAAGCAAAAGCAGTTCGCTGGCCCTCAAGCTGATCGACTACGACGGCATGTTCGTCCCGGCGTTGGCCGACATTCCGTCCGGCGAGGTCGGCCATCCCAATTATCAACATCCCCAACGCTTGAGCGCGGGCGGATACGACCGCGAGATGGATCGCTTCGCCCATCTGCTGATTTACACGGCTCTGCGCTGTCTGCGCGTCGGCGGAACGAATCTGTGGCAGCGGCACGACAACGGCGAGAATTTGTTATTCCGCGAAGAGGACTTCCGCCTACCGAGCAAATCGTGCCTGCTGCGCGAATTGTGGGAGTTAAAAGATCGTGATGCGCGCCATTTGATCGGCCACCTCCTCTTGGCCAGCCGCGGCCCGCTCCTCGTCGCGCCAGCACTCGATGAGTTGGTGGACGAAAGCGGCGTGCGTCCCTTGTCCGACAGCGAGGAAATGCAAGTCGAGGCGCTTCTCAGTGGGGAATCGCCCGCGCGGAGACGTTCGCGCCTCGCGTCGGCGACCGCGCAGATGGTTTCGGTTACCACCGGCGTCCTCGTTGCCGAGCCGACCGTGCAAACCGTCTCGCTGACCGAGACTCAGCCGATCGAACTCAAATCCGTGCCTCCTCCGCTGCCGTCGCAAGCCATCGCCGCGCGCCGACGCAGTTCCGCCGAGATCGAGCTTGACGCCAAACCTCCGGTCGAGGGGGAAGAAAAACCGCGCGAAGCCGCCCTTCGCGCCGATCCCGTTTTGTCGCTGCTCTCGCGGCCGGTCTCGCTTGCTATTGTGGGGGCAGTCGTTCTCATCAGCTTCATCGTCCTGAACGTGTTGGTATGGTCCTCCGTGAAGCCATCGTCCGACTCCGCGTCCGCACGCCCGCCGAGCCTATCGCACCTCGACGATGTGACACTCCGCGCGGGATTCAAGACGACAATCGCTATCCACGTCGATCGCCGCGATTGCCGCGAACCCTTGACCCTTCGCCTCGAAGGAATGCCCGACGAGGTGAAAGCGCTGGACGTTCCAGCGACGTCGGTGCTGTCATTGGCCGCGGACGAAGAATCTTGCTCGTTGCGATTGATCGCCCCTCTCGGAGTTGTTCCTCCGCGGCGAACGGTGCGCGTTTCACTGTGGCAGGGAGACGAAAAACGCGCGGAGCAAGCGTTTCAGCTTTCGGTCGTGCCGACCCCGCGCCCCCTGTTGCAACCCCCGGAAAATATCGTCTGTCCCGCCGGCAGTTCCAAGACGTTCGCCTTCTCCGTTCGGCGCAATGCCTGCCGCGAACCGCTGTCCGTCGATTTTGAGAAGCTGCCGCCTCAGCTTCGGCAGGAATCTCTGCCCATGAACGCGGACACCCCCGATGTTGTAAGCGTGAAACTGACCGTCGCGGAAGACACGATGCCTCAGCCGGTCCCGCTCAAGATCCAACTGAAAGTCGCTGACGTGGTGGCAGACAGCAAAGCGCTGCTGCTCCAGGTTCAGAAAAAGGCTGAGCCATCGATTCCAGAAGAATCGCCGCGCCTTCGTCTCAACGAGAAGATGGCCGATTCCCTGGCGGTCGAGGCGGGCAAGCAAGGCGAGTTGCGCGTCTTGTTGGATAGAAGACAAAATCGATCCGAGGCGACGGTGGTTCTGTCGAATCTTCCCGAAGGGACGACGGCCGCTCCTGCGACCATCGCTCCCGAATTATCGTTCGCAAACGTCCTCGTCGCCGTATCGAAAAGCACCGAGCCGGGGGAGTATTCGGTCAAATTGCTCCTTCGGGTTGGCAAACAGACGGTCGGGGAGCGCGACATCGCCTTGAGCATCACTCGGCCGCGCGGCCTTCAACAGAATGTCCGCTTCCGCACCATCGACCACATGGAGATTGCCGCCACGCTCTATCACGGATGGAGGGGCAAAAAGGGAATGACCGTGCTGATGTTGCACGATCTGGGTCAATCGCGTTCCACGCCGGGATGGAAGCGTCTGGCCGAAGCGCTGCAAAACGAGGGGCACACGGTTCTGACGTTCGACTTTCGTGGCCACGGGGATAGCCAAAACGTCGAGCGCGCGTTCTGGGATTACTCGGTCAACGCCAAGCTGTTGCCCTCTTTCGTTCGAGACAAACCGCTCGACGACCATCCGAGCAAACTGGATTGGAACGGACTGCCTCCCGAATACCTACCCTGGCTCATCCACGACATCGCCGCCGCCCGCATGTATCTCGACCTGCGCCACGACGAGAAAGATAGTCCGGTCAACACCTTCAATCTCGTCGTGGTCGGCGCGGGTTTCGGTTCGACCTTGGGATCGTTGTGGCTGGCGTCGGAAGGATTGCGTTATAATGGCGTCGATCAGCCCAACGGTCGCATCGTTCTCAAACCGCCGGAGAAGCTGAGCGTCTTACTCGCTTTTTGGCTCGGCATGGAATCGCGCTGGAAGCTCCGCGGCTATCCCGTCCCAGACTGGATTCGATGGTCGCACCGTATTCCGGTGGTACCCGTCATCTTCGCGCTCGGCGATAACGATAACGACACCTCGCGCCTGCTGGATCGCTCGATCCGCGACGGTTTCGGGATCGAACGAAGGATTCCGAAAGTCGCCCTATCTCGCCAGCGCCTCTTGGACGTTGACGATGGTGCGATGCGCTGGATGGAAGAACAACTCCTTGAGAGCTTCAAGCAGTTGCCGCCCCAAAAGTGGGTGGCTCGAAACATGAAGGCGCTGCACTCGTATTGGGTGATCCCCGTCCGTATCGCGCGCGGGGCGAAGTCCGAGCCGCGCTTCTTCGTGGCCAAGCGACCGAGCGAGGAGATTCTTGAGCCGTTGCCCTTGGAACATTTCGATGTGTTTATCAAAGGGCAAAACAAACGCGCCGGCTTCGTGCCTTAGATGAACGAGCCGTAAAAAAGTTCTCTTGCATCGGAGCCCACATTTCGGGTACAAGAGGAGTCGCTTTGCCTGGAGATGAGAAGGATTCTCGCAGGCCCTATCCCAAGCCACCTCGGTAAGGAAGCCGAACTCGACAAGGCGACTGCCCGCACACGACTTGACTTCGCCTCTTGGATGGTTCCTCGCAAACAGTTGTGTGTTTCGCTGGAGTCTCCATCCGTTTGGATGGACCGCCTGGGCGGCGGTGCGTTGTCTTCCAGCATCCCCGGTTTCTTATTGCGAGAGATCCTCATGGTTGCTCTATCCGATCGTATCCGCGATGCCAAGGCTTCCGTTCCGTCCTCGTCTCCGTTCCTGCGCATGGTCGATCGTCGCTTGTCCATCGCTCAGCTGGGTCTAGCCGAGGCGAAACAATATCTGGCAGACGGACAAATCGCCGATGCCGACGTTGTTTTGGAGAAAATCGACGAAGATTTGCACCTGCTGCGATGCCGCATGAGCCACGAAGGCGAAGTCCTGACCGCGCGCTCCTCGGCCTACCACGGCTGCGTGAACTAAGGAGCATCGTCCTCGCGAGCCAGGCGACCCGGCAGCGTAAGCTGCCGGGTAAGGCGAACCGGCAGCGAACGGAAACGTGTCGCGACCGAACCATTACAACCCGACCGCTTCGCTCGTTCGCTTCGCGCTTTGGCGGACCCCGAGCGATTGCGCATCATCCATTGCCTGCGCGGCGGCGAACGCAGTGTCAGCGAATTGGCCGCTCTGCTCGATGCCGAGATCGTCAATGTCTCGCACCATCTCGGCGTCCTGCGCCATGCCGGTCTGGTCCAGGATGAAAAGCAGGGACGCTTTGTCGTCTACCGACTCCATCCCGATGTGTTTCACGGTTCGAAAAAGGGCGAACTCACCGAACACCTGGATTTCGGCTGCTGTCGCCTCGAACTGCCGAAGAGCAAGCCGAAGCGAGGCGTTTAGACGCGATCCGAGAACCCCCTGTTTCCCTGTCGGTCAGGGGGGGAAAGCACTTTGCGGATCGTTTTCTGGCGCTAAAAGTCTCCCGTGACTAAAGTAGCCCCCATTCTCAAGACCAAGAATCGCCCATACATCACTTGGTCGATGGGATAACTCTGTTATGCCTTCCCTTCACTCTTTCGCTCGGCCTGTTCCCTGGCATTCTTCTCCGTCCCGACCTGCCGCGGACAACTTCCGCTTGGGATAAATCGCCTCCAGGCACATAAGACGCATCATTTGCAGATCGACGATGTGTGGAGTTGGACGTGGCGGGCAGTAAGTGTATACTGCCGGTATCGCATGGCTCCATCCCAGAGTGTACTTGTGGCACAAGCCATTATCAGGACGAGCCTTGCGAATTTCCTCGTCATCTACTCTCCGAAGAAACGAACCAGAAACCACTGAACCTCCCCGTCGGCTGTAACTTTTTAGCAGCCGCGAGCAGGAAGAGTAATAAAGGACCGTCCATGACCACTCAGCAGCCGGACACCGACGCATTGTTGCGGCAGGCCGAGGAAGGCGACGAAGAGGCCCGCGGGAATCTTCTGGCACGCCACCGCGCCCGCCTCCGCAAGATGATCGCCTGGCGACTCGACCAACGACTCGCAGCCCGCGTCGATCCATCCGATGTCGTCCAGGAAGTGTTCCTAGAGGCCAGCCGCAAGATGGACCGATACCTGCGTGAACGACCGTTGCCGTTCTTCCCCTGGCTGCGAGTTCTGGCCGGAGAACACCTCGTCACCCTGCACCGCCGCCACGTTCGAGCTCAAGGGCGCAGCGTCTTGCGCGAGCAAGTGGGCGTCCTCTATCTGCCCGATGAATCTGCCGCCGAGTTAGCCTGCCGGCTGGTCACGTCGTCCACCAGCCCCACGCAGCGAGTGTTGCGGCAGGAGTTGCGTGAGAGAGTGCAGAAGGCTCTCGGGGAGATTTCGGAGCGCGATCATGAGGTACTCGTACTCCGCAATCTGGAAGAACTCTCGGTCGCAGACACGGCCGAGGTTCTGAGGATCAGCGCAGGGGCGGTCAAGGTGCGGCACATGAGGGCGCTGGAGCGGCTCCACGCGCTGCTGGCCGAGAACGACGAGGAGGAGTTGCCATGAGCGAGTCGTCCCGTGCTGGAACGGTGTCTGGGGAGGTCGATGGATAAGCGGCGGAGGTGGTCGCTGAGATCACGGATCGCCTGCATGCCGGCGAACCGGTGGACGTTGCGGAGTATCTGGCTCGCTACCCGGAGCTGGAGGATCGACTGCGGCCTGCGCTTGCGGCGCTGGACCTGCTCGCCCAGTTCAGCTCGTCGACGGGATCGAGCGGGTCGCCGGACAGGACTTTTTGGGGCAACGAGACGGAGAGGACGCTCGGCGATTTTCGGATCGTCCGCCAGGTCGGCAAGGGCGGCATGGGCATCGTTTATGAGGCGGAGCAAATCTCGCTGCGGCGGCGCGTGGCACTGAAGGTGCTGCCGTTCGCGGCCACGATGGATTCTCGACACTTGCAGCGCTTTCACAACGAGGCGCAAGCGGCCGCGTGTTTGCATCACACCAACATCGTGCCGGTGTATTTTGTGGGCTGCGAACGCGGAGTGCATTTCTATGCCATGCAGTTCATCGATGGCCACCCGCTGAGCGACCTCATCCGCCACCTGCGTGGCTTGGAGAAGAAGCCGCCAACGCCGGGATCAGCGCGCACCGTCGCCTATCATCCCACCTCGGACGGGTTTGATTCAACGCCCCTGCCCGCCGCGGACTTCACGCCGTGGACGGGCGAAGATCGCCGCGGCCGCGAGTATTACCGCAAGGTGGCCGAGCTTGGCATCCAGGCGGCGGAGGCGCTCGATCACGCCCATCAGTTGGGCATCGTGCATCGCGACATCAAGCCGGGCAATCTGTTGCTGGACGCCGCAGGCCGTTTATGGGTGACCGATTTTGGATTAGCGCAGATGCAGCGGAACGAGGCCAATCTGACCGTGACGGGCCAAGCGGTAGGCACGCCGCGTTACATGTCGCCGGAGCAAGCCTTGGCCAATCGCGCGCCCATCGACCACCGCACCGATGTGTATTCGCTGGGCGTGACGCTGTACGAACTGCTGACGCTACGACCGGCGTTCGACAGCGAAAATCGCGAGGAGCTGCTACGACAAATCGCCTCCGACGACCCGGCCCGTCCCCGCCGTCTGGACCGCACCATTCCGGCAGAGTTGGAAATCATCGTCCTCAAGGCAATGGAGAAACGGCCGCAGGATCGCTACGCCACGGCGCAGGAGTTGGCCGACGACCTGGAGCGCTGGCTCCTCGACCAACCGATCCAGGCACGGCGTCCCTCCTGGGCACACAGGGGGCGAAAGTGGATGCGGCGGCATCAGTCGGTCGTGTGGTCGGCGGTGCTATCCTCATTGCTGGTCGCCACCGTTGTCGGGGCCGGTCTCGGCTGGATCGCCGGCGACCGGGCCGCGCGGCGGGCCAAAGCCGCCGAGAGTTTCGACCAGGCGATGCAACAAGCCATCGCTTCCATGCAAGAAGAGAAATGGCCGGAGGCGAAGGCAGCGGCCCAGCATGCCGCGGGTCTGCTGGCCGGTGCCGGCGGTGATTCGATGCAGCAGCAACGCTTGCAACAGCTCGAAGCCGATCTGAACATGGTCGCCGGATTGGAATTCGCCCGGCTCCAGAGAGCGTCGGTAAAAGACGGAGCATATGACGACGAGAGCGCCGCGACTGCCTTCGCTGCGGCATTCGGCGAGTACAACTTACCTGTGTGGGAACTGGAGCCTGACGAGGCCGCGCGCCGCATCGCTGCCTCGGCCATCCGCGAGCAACTCTTGGCGGGCCTGGTGGAGTGGGCGAACGTGCTCGCGGACCCTGCTGAAAGGAAAAAAATGTCGATGGTTCTCCGCTCGGCAGATCAAAATCCCAGGCGGCAACAAGTTTGGGATGCTTTGGATCACCAGGACGGGGTTCGATTAGCTGAGCTAGCGCAATCGGCAGAAGCTCTCGACCAGCCGCCGGGCCGCGTGGTAATGCTCGGTAGCGTTCTGTCTAAATATGACAAACCGGCAGCCATCAAATTCCTTCGACAGGCACAGCAACGACATCCTGACGATTTCTGGATTAACCATCAGTTAGCTTTCAATCTCGACAGCAGTGAGCCACCTCAGGTGGAAGAAGCCATTGGCTATTACCGGGCGGCGGTTGCCTTGCGTCCACAGTCTCCTGGTGTCCACGTCAATCTCGGCAAATCATTACATGCTAAGGGGCGGATGGATGAAGCCATTGCCGAGTACCGCGAGACCATCCGAATCAGGAAGGACATGGTGATAGCTCACCACAACCTCGGCAATGCTTTGATTGACAAGGGACAGTTGGATGAAGCCATTGCCGAGTACCGCGAGGCCATCCGAATCAAGAAGGACTATGCGGAAGTACACAACAACCTCGGCAATGCTTTGCGTTATAAGGGGCAGTTGGATGAAGCCATTGCCGAGTACCACGAGGCCATCCGAATCAAGAAGGACCATGTGGAAGCACACAACAACCTCGGCGTTGTATTGTGTGATAAGGGGCAGTTGGATGAAGCCATTGCCGAGTACCACGAGGCCATCCGAAGCAAGAAGGACTATGCGGGAGCACACAACAACCTCGGCAATGCTTTGCGTTATAAGGGGCAGTTGGATGAAGCCATTGCCGAGCACCGCGAGGCCATCCGAATCAAGAAGGACTATGCGGAAGCACACAACAACCTCGGCAATGCTTTGCGTGATAAGGGGCAGTTGGATGAAGCCATTGCCGAGTACCGCGAGGCCATCCGAATCAAGAAGGACTATGCGGAAGCACACAACAACCTCGGCAATGCTTTGCGTGATAAGGGGCAGTTGGATGAAGCCATTGCCGAGTGCCGCAAGGCCATCCGAATCAAGAAGGACTTGGCGTTAGCCCACTGCAACCTCGGCACTGCTTTGCGTGATAAGGGGCAGTTGGATGAAGCCATTGCCGAGTGCCGCGAGGCAATCCGAACCAAGAAGGACTTGGCGGAAGCCCACTGCAACCTCGGCACTGCTTTGTTTAAGAAGGGTCAGTTGGATGAAGCCATTGCCGAGTACCGCGAGGCCATCCGAATCAAGAAGGACTTGGCGTTAGCCCACTGCAACCTCGGCACTGCTTTGTTTAAGAAGGGTCAGTTGGATGAAGCCATTGCCGAGTACCGCGAGACCATCCGAATCAAGAAGGACTATGCGGAAGCACACAACAACCTCGGCAATGCTTTGGGTGAAAAGGGGCAGTTGGAGGAAGCCATTGCCGAGTACCGCGAGGCCATCCGAATCAAGAAGGACTTTGTGGACGCCCACAACAACCTCGGTACTGCTTTGCGTGAAAAGGGGCAGTTGGAGGAAGCCATTGCCGAGTACCGCGAGGCCATCCGAATCAAGAAGGACCATGCGTTAGCCCACTGCAACCTCGGCTTCGCCCTCGCACAAAAGGGACAATTCGGCGAGGCCCTGAACTTTTTCCGACGCGGCCACGAGCTTGGCTCGAAGAATCCTCGTTGGCCCTATCCCTCCGCTCAGTGGGTGCGGGATTGTGAGCGCCTGGTGCAGATGGATGACAAACTTACAGCCGTCTTAAACGGACAGAAGCAACCCGCCGATACAGCGGAACGACTCGCCCTCGCTCAGTTGTGCCAGATGCCGTGCAAGAAGCGTTATGCTTCCGCACTCCGCTTCTATCAACAAGCATTCGACGAGAAACCCAAACTGGCCGACGACCTGGGCGCTCAATTCCGCTACAACGCCGCCTGCGCCGCCGCCCTCGCCGGCTGCGGTCAGGGCGTGGATGCGGACAAGCTTGAAGCCAAAGAGCGCGCTCGCCTGCGTCAGCAATCCATCGACTGGCTGCGGGCCGACCTGAAGGCGTATCGGCAATTGCTGGAGAAGTCCGTGGGGAAGGCCGGCCCCGCGATCGCGAAGCAGATGCAGCACTGGCTCCAGGACAACGATTTCGCTGAAGTCCGCGGCTCTGATGCGCTGGCCAAATTGCCCGAAGCGGAGCGAAAGGACTGGCAAAAACTGTGGGAGGAAGTCGAGGCCCTACGACGGAGTGCCGCGAATCCGCCGAAAAAGGCTGAGGCCAGACGCCCCTGAGACACAAGGGATCAAGAGAAGAGCGGAAAAGACGGCCGGTGAGTTCGCGCCGCCAAGCACAACCCTCACCGGCCCGGCATCACCCCGGCGCTCGGTCTGCGCGCCGGGGATCGATGTCCCCTCATTGTACCGCAGACCGACTCCGCAAAGGAGAGTAGGAATTATGGGAATGTCCTCGTGGTTCTCTCGTCGGCCCCGACGACGCCGGCCGTTGACGACGCGACAACACGTCGCGTTTCGTCCCAGTCTGGAACTGCTGGAAGACCGAACGCTGTTGAGCGCCTCGCCGACAACGGCCGTTCTGCAACCCTCGTACGGACAGTTGCCGTTGGCTTTCACGGTCAACCAGGGACAGGCCGCCTCGTCCATCGATTATCTCGCACAGGGCGGCGGCTACAGCGTTGCCCTCAGCGCCGCACAAGCCCAACTCAACCTCAGCCAGGGACCGACCACCACGACGCTGAACATGCAGCTGCTCGGTGCCAACTCGTCGGCACAAGCGGTCGGCCAAAACGAGTTGGTCACGAAGAGCAATTACCTCATGGGCAGCGATCCCAGCAAATGGTTGACCGACCTTGCCAACTACGGCCAGGTCGAGTACCAGAACGTCTATCAGGGCATCGACGCGGTTTATTCCGGCAAGCAGGGACAGGTTGCCACCAGCTTCCTGGTGCATCCGGGGGCCAGCGCGGGAGTCATCCAGATCCACATTCAGGGCGCGGAGGGACTATCGCTGGACGCGAAAGGCAATCTCGTGATCCAGACTTCCTCCGGCGACATCACCGAACAGGCACCCGTGATGTATCAGACCATCAACGGCCGGCAGCAGGCGGTGTCCGGCCATTACGTGCTGGAGGGCGACAACACCGTCGGCTTCCAGGTCGGTACCTACGATCCGACGCAGACCCTGGTCATCGATCCAACGCTCAGCTATTCCAGCTACCTACCCAACCCCAGCTACGCAATCGCCCTGAACAGTGCCGGCGATGCCTACCTCACGGGTGTTAGCAGCTCTGGGGCTTTCGTCAGCGAGCTGAACTCCACCGGCACCGCGATGATCTACACGACCTATCTCGGCAGTGCGGGTGCCTACGGCATCGGCATAGCCGTGGACAGCGCCGGAGATGCCTACGTCACGGGGAACGCAGGCACGAGCAGCTTCCCCACCACGTCCAACGCCGCATTTCCAACCACCAGCGCATCGAAAAACGCTTTTGTGTCGGAGCTGAACGCCACCGGATCGGGGTTGATCTATTCGACGTACCTCCCAGACGCCGGCGTCGCCAGCTATGGCCGGTCGGGAGGAATTGCGCTGGACAATGCGGGGAACATTTATGTTACCGGCGGAGCGCTGGCCGGTTTCACCACCACCGCGAACGCTTTCCAGCGGACCAGCGCCGCTCCGTCCGGCACGCCCAACGCTTTTATGGCGGAGATCGATCCCAACCTGTCCGGCTCCGCGTCGCTGGTTTACTCTAGTTTCCTGGGCGGTTCGGGAACCAACGGCGACTGGGGCACAAGCGTGGCCGTAGACGGCAGCGGCAACGTCTACATCGCGGGGGATGCCAGCTCGACCAATTTTCCCACCACGGCGGGCGCTTTCCAGCGGACCTACGCCAGCGGCGGTTCCGGCGGTTTCGCTGTCGGCGATGCGTTTGTGTCCAAGTTTAACCCTTCGTTGTCCGGTTCGGCCTCGTTGGTCTACTCCACCTACCTGGGCGGAGGCGACGGCTACGTCTCGGACATCGGACCCAATGAGGTCGTCCTGGTCGACATCGGAGAGAAGGACGGTCCTGCCATCGCGGTGGACTCCAGCGGGAATGCCTACGTCGCGGGAACGACCAATTCGAGCAAATTCCCCACGACGCGGGGCGCGTTCCAGACGACGTACCACGCAGGCACTCCCGGAAATAAAAAGAACCCAGGCACTTCCAATACCGCAGACGCTTTCGTGACCAAGCTCAATCCCACAGGGTCAGCGCTTGTGTATTCCACCTATCTTGGCGGTAGCAGCATGGACGGAGCCAAGGCAATCGCCGTGGATGCGTCGGGCAACGCCTATGTGACGGGCTATACGCGATCCACCGATTTCCCGCTTGTGAACCCGCTCCAGTCCCAGAAAGCGAGCGGCAACGATAGCTGGGGCAATCCCAACTCGGATGTTTTCGTGACGACGCTAAACGCGTCGGGATCCGCGTTGTTGTTCTCAACGTACCTCGGAGGCTCGAGCGACGACTCGGGCAATGGAATCGCCATCAATTCAGCCGGCGACGCCTATGTGACCGGCGGTTCGGCAAATCCAACTTCCAGCAACTTCCCGACGACACCCGGCGCTTACCAGACCACCGCCGGCAACGGGTTCGTCTTCATGATTGACCCTCCGGTGCAGCAGAACACTGGCCAGGCGGCATCGCTCGCCAACTCGTCCGGTGAGACCTTGGAAGCGGGTAAATCCCACTTCACATCCCCCCATTCGCAGAAGTTGGCCGGCAGCAACTCCGCATTCAGGAACGACCCGTTGGCAGTCCAAAGTGCGTAGTAATTCGGGAGATGGGTCGATGCAGCAACTCCGCATTCAGGAACGACCCGTTGGCAGAGGAAGTTTTCACCCTGGCGACCTCGCTCGCCGAGCAGCACTCGAGCGCAACGACGGACGTCACCGACCAAGTTTTTGCCGACTTGGGCCAAGCGTCACGGCAAAAGTCGTCCGGATGATGTAGAGTAGACCAATCTTTCCCTTCGTGATGCCGATCACCAACGACATCTCGGCAGCTCGAAGGGCCAGGAGAATAGCGATTCTTCGCGGAGCGTTCCTCGTTGCAGGGCGTCGGGATCGAGCGTGATGCCCAGACCGGGACCGTGCAGTGCTTTGGCCCAGCCGCCCCAACCGAAGGTTAAATCTTGCGTCCCCAACGCCTCGCGGACGAGATGGCGGGTTGGCAATGGGGGCCACTTTAATAGGTAAAGATTATTGTTTATCCTTCGTCTTATCGATCTCGACGGCGTAAACGTGCGTCGCGCCGTGCATGTTCGAGCGAAAGACGATCCATTTTCCGTCGGGTGAAAAGTTCACGTTCGGTTCCAATTTATAATCGTGCTTCGCTAGATCGACCAACTTCTCGGCTTCCAGTTTGCCGTCGCGCGGTCGAAAGAGATAGATCCACTGTCCGTTGCCCGGCGCGGCCACGCTGCGGGGGCCGCCGCCATCGCCGGCGAACCGCTTGCCGTCCGGCGCGATGTTGAAGTGGACCGACCACGCCGCGCGTTCGACTCGATACTTCGTGGTTTTGCCGCTCGCCAAGTCGCAGCCGGCCAGCCAGTACTCCTTGCCCTTGGGCGTTTGCAGGTCGTACCAGATCGTCTTGCCGTCGGCGCTGAAGAACTCGTGGCCGGCGATCTCCATGTCGATCTTGCGCGCGTGGATTTTGCGCGGCCCGGACCCGTCGGCGTGGATGGTCCAGATGCGATCGACCTTGTGCCACGGTCCCTCGTGACAGAACATCATCAGCGCCGGATCGGTGGGCGAAAATTGGACGTGATTGAGCCATTCCGTGCTGGGGTGGAAGGTCTTGATGTCGCCGTCCTCGATGCGCACGGTATACAGGCGCATGGGCAGATGGGCGGCCCAGCGCGCTTCCAAGCCGCGCCCCGTTCGCGCCGGCGGTCGTTGGCCGCGCTCGACGTAACTGCCGCCCAGCAGCGTCTCGTCGGCATTGACGGCCAACCCGGAGCCGCCGCGCATCTCCGCCGGCAGTTCGACGATTTTGCGCGTCTTGCCCGTATCGAGATTCGTCGCCTTCACCGCGCCATCGGAGATATAAAACACCTGTCTCGTCTTCTTTCCGACCACGGTTGCTCCGGCACGGCCTTCGACCAACGGCTTCAGCGCGCGCGTTTTCCAGTCGAGAACGGCGAGTCCGCCGCGCGTGCCGACGACGAGTTTATCGCCCTTGGCCGTGAAGCCGTTTTGGTGGAAATAGAAGCTCGACGTGCCGCCCTCTTGCGACAGACGGACGACGCGATGCCCGGTCGCCTTCTCGATCCATTCGCGCGGCGGCTCCTTATCCTCCGCCCGCGCCGTCCGAAACGGGATCGTCAGCGCCATCGCCACCACAAGAAGAGCCATTTTTTCGCCGAAGCCTGCGCGCGTCTTGGACATGCTACTCTCCATTCGCTCGTTCGCATGAGTCGTCGGTCCCCTCGTCCCCTTGTGTATTTTATGGACAATCGAACGATGACGCGAGTTCTTGAGTCAACCTCATTGCCGATCTGTAATGTTTCGCTCGCGCTTGTATAATATCGCAAAGAGTATGACGTGGAGGCGGAAGGAAGGAGAGACGATGCCGCATCCCTTCGGAGAAATCTCGGATGAGTATCGAACGACCTGCCTCTGCGGACAGGAATTGCGGGGCAAACGTCGGGTTGCGCATCAAATCGTAGCCTGTTCTCGGTGCGGGCACAAACGTCTCATCTTCCCAATCAGTCCTTGGCGCGCCCCACCTTCCAACCCCACGAAGCCGATCCGCTTCTTGAAACTGAGTCGGCTGCTCCTCATCGTTGCCATCGGCAGCGTACTCGCTATGGGCACGGTCTTTTTCTTCGCCCGACCCTTTCTGCGCCACAACGGCAAAGTCCGGTATGATACCGCCGACGACCGATCGAGTATCACGCTCTGGGAATCGGGACGACACGAACTGCGCGACGGCAACGTCCATCTCGCTCTCCAAGACTTGAACGCCTCCCTCGCCAACCACGAACGCCGCGACCAAGCGCTCGGCCCTTCGGATCTGTCGCTTTTGCAGACTCTCCGGCAAGAGTGCGATCTGTTGGCGCGTCTCCTCGATTTGCCTCTGGAAGAGATCGTTCGCCAAGCGATGCAACAACGGAACGACCGAGAATGGCAGGCCAAGTTTGAAGATTATCGCGGTCGAAGCGTGATTTTCGACGATGTGTTGAGGCGCGAGGGACGCGGAGGGCCGGCGTTGGGGGGTTACGTTGTGCGGGTGAACGACGTTGAGGTCCGCATCGCGCTCGACGATTTGCCCTTGCTGCAACAAGTCCCTCTCGATCCTCCCCAGCGCTGGCTGTTCGGAGCGCGATTGGCGAGTTGTCGGCGCGAGGAGGGTGGAGTTTGGGTTTTTCGTTTTGAGCCGGACAGCGTGGTCTTCTTGACGGAAGAAATTGCGGCGGCAACGTGCTGCCCATCGCCTCTCGATGACGGAACCCTGGCCGTCCTCAAACGACAACGAGATTGGCTACAGCGAAAGTGAAACCCCGTTGCGAACCCTTCCGATGGTGCCGGCACCGAAAGGGCCGCGAACGGGTCAAGGGAGTTGCCTGTTATCGCACCGTTGAGACGCACGAGGGACTCGGCGTCACGGTTAAGAAATCGCGTAGCACATTGCGCACCATCGCGGCAGCCGTGAGGCCGCGCTGATGGGCGACCGTTTCCAACTTCGTTGCCTGCCATCCCGGCAGTAAAATGGGTAGCTCGACGACTTCCGTTTCATGGGGAAGTCCACAAGAATCCTCACCGCCAACCGATGGATCGTAAATGTCCAGCATGACTGGGAGTCCTGTAAAGAAGGCCGCGAGACAACTGCATTAGGTTAAGCAAAGCCAGTGCCGTTCGAGGGCTTTTGTGAGAATACGTCCTAACCAGTATCAAATCAGCATGTTATGGAAATCACCTTCTGGAATGGCCGAAGGGGCTGCCCGATCTTTGAACACTGCCTGCCTACCAGAAGAGCGATTTCATAGGATGAAAGAAGTTCGTTCATGTCCCGAAAATCGACGAAGAGTCCGTTTCGAGGAAGTTCATGGCAGCGATCCGTACCGCCTTAATCGGTTGTGGTAAAGTCGGGCAAATCCATGCGGCCGCGCTATCGAGTCTGGCGGAGTCGCAGTTCGTCGGCGTCTGCGATGCCAACGCCGATCGCGCTTCGCTATTTGCCGCTCGCTTCAATGTTCCTGCTTTCGATGATCTCCATGCCCTACTGCGCGAGGCCAAGCCGCAAGCCGTTTTGATCTGTACGCCGCATCCCTTGCACGCAAGCCCGGCGATCTTGGCCGCCGAACGAGGGGTTCACGTTCTCATCGAGAAGCCGATGGCGGCGAATCTCGCGGACTGCGACGCCATGTTGGCCGCGGCACAAAGGGGCGGGGCGCGCGTGGGAGTCATCAGCCAGCGTCGCTTCTACGAGCCGGTGCGGCGCGTGAAGGACGCGCTCGACGCCGGGAAAATTGGCAGACCCGTCCTCTGCGTCTTCGAGATGTTCAGCTGGCGCGACCGCGCGTACTATCAATCCGATCCGTGGCGCGGCCGATGGGACACGGAGGGAGGCGGAGTTCTCGTCAATCAATCGCCTCATATGCTCGATCTGATCCAGTGGTTCATGGGCGACATTGAAGAAGTGAGCGGCCTGTGGGGCAACCTGAATCATCCGTACATCGAAGTCGAGGATACCGCCCTGGCAATCCTTCGATTCAAAAGCGGCGCGCTCGGCTCCATCGTTGCCAGCGTATCCCAGCGTCCGGGTCTATGGTCGCGCGTTCACGTTCACGGTTCCAACGGCGCGTCGGTCGGCGTCGAAACCGATCGCGGTCCCACCTTCATTGCCGGCGTGTCAGAGATTGCCGAGCCGCCGTTGAACCACTTGTGGACTATCCCCGAAGAAGAACATCTCTTAGCCGAGTTTCAAGCCGAAGACCGCGCTCGCTTTCAGAAGGTCAACGCTACCACGCACTACCACGCGCTGCAAATCCGCGACTTCTTGCGCGCCGTCCACGAAGAGCGACCTCCGTTCGTGACGGGGGAGGACGGGCGCAAGGTCGTAGCCTTGGTCGAATCCATCTACCGCTCCCAAAGCGAACATCGCTCCGTTTGTCCGAGGTAACTCCGTGACCTATCCTTTTCTCGTGGTGCTTCGAGACCCTGAAACTGCGCGCCGACCGCGCCGCATGAGGAGATCTGACGCGGATGTTCGCTTCTTCGACGCGAGTGCCCTCTGCTTTGGCGACGCCCTATGAGCCTTCACATGCTCTCGAATCTTCGGCGCGAAGCGAGGCCATTTTGGTACCGGCGTTTCTTCTTGCCGCCGTCTATGCCATTCCACTCCTCGCCACCGTGCGCCCCGTTGCCGATCCCATTCTGGACCCCGACATCTGGTGGCATCTCCGCGTCGGGCAATGGATTTGCGAACATCGCGCCGTGCCGACGACCGATCCGTTTTCGATCCACGGCGCGGAGAAGGCTTGGATCGCCTACAGCTGGCTGTACGAGGTGCTGGTATACGGACTGTACGAGGCGTTCGGCTTGGCGGGGATCGTAATCTATCGCGCGGCAATGTCGCTGGCCGTGGTCGCCGTTTTGCATCGGCTAATCCATCGGCGGGTAGCGAACTTTTATGTCGCCCTCGGATTAACGGCCATCGCCTCCCTGGCCATGACGCCCCTTTTCTCGGAACGACCGTGGCTTTTCACTCTATGCTTCACGATCTTGACCCTCGATACCGTCCTCACGATGCGCGAGCTACCGTCGGCGCGCGCAATGTGGTTGCTGCCCCTCGTTTTTGCCTTGTGGGCCAATCTGCACATTCAATTCGTCTACGGCTTCCTATTGTTGGGTTTAGCGTGCGTGGCTCCGTGGCTCGACGCGAAGGTGCTTCATCTCCCCTCGGCTCGAACGCGCCGGCCGTTTTGGGAGAGCGAGAGACGAACCATCGCGCTGACCGGGCTTTGTTTTGCCGCCACCTCGATGAACCCGTATCACGTTCGACTCTATGGCGTGGTCTGGGAATATGCCACCCAGCCCGGACCATTTCGCTGCATCAACGAGTTGCGTGCCATGGAGTTCCGCGAAATGCCGGACTGGGTGGTCTTGCTCCTCGGCGCGGCGGCTGCGTTCGTCCTCGGACGACAGCGGCGCGCCAGTAGTTTCGATCTCTTGCTACTCGCCGGCGCGGGAGTTCTCGCCTTCCGCGCGCGGCGCGATCTTTGGTTTCTCGTCGTCGCCGCCGCGCTGATCTTGGCGAAAGCATCGGTTGGATCGTTGCGCGGAGGGCAGCTCGATCACTCTTCGATGCGGCTTCGCTTATCGAGGCGGGTGGCTACGGCGGGAATTCTGCTGGCGGTGACGCTCGGCCTAGCATGGCAGCGCGATCTCTCAAGCGAGAACTTGCGCCGAACCGTTGCGAAGGTGTATCCCGTCGAGTCGGCGGCAATTGTGGTCGAGCGCGGTTACATCGGGCCGATCTTCAACGATTTCAACTGGGGCGGTTTTCTCATCTGGAGTCTGCCACAACATCCGGTTGTTCTCGATGGTCGGACCAATCTGCACGGCGACGAACGCATTTTGCGGATCGGCAACACCTGGGCCGCTGGACCGGGTTGGCGTGACGACCCCGATCTTCTCGCGGCCAATCTCGTGTTTGCCGATCTCGGCAGCCCGCTCGGCAACGTATTAGCTATGGACGAGCGGTTCGAGCTCGTCCACGAGGATGCCGTGGCACGCCTGTTCGTCCGCAAAAGGAAGGAAGGCCGAGAGATCAGCGCAGTTCAACGGGAACGCTGCGCTCGAGAAATTCGGATTCGATAATATGGCAGGGTCGCAGTTTCGCTTCCTCGCTTCGCTTCCGCTCCTCATGGACTTCTTGGCGATCCACAACCACCGACGCCGGCGCGTCGATGCCGAGGCGGACGCGATCGCCTTTGATCGAAATCACCGTCAAACGAATGTCGCCGTCGATCACGATCTGTTCGCCGGGCCTTCTTGTGAGAACGAGCATTTTCACACCTCCATGCAAGAGTGTCGCGCTGTTTTCCCATTGTGGTATCCAGGAGGCAGAAATGGTTCGCCTCAGAGGAACCAAGACTCCGTGAAGGGCGAAGGGACAAAAAAAGCCTCTTCCGAACGGAGTCACGGAAGAGGCTGTCTTAGCCTGCTGACGAAAGTTATTTTGGGCATAGTTTGTATAGTATCCGAGCGGCTCTACGGTGTCAATAGCTGTTCTGCGATTCATTCTATCGACGCAGGGCAGTTTAATTCTCGCTGTCTTCCTCAACGAGGGGAACTTGGGTAGGCACCCAAATTGCCTCCCTTTACAGAAAATCGGACAATTAAACTGCCCTGACCAGCGTCCGGATTGTTTGAGTGAAGGAGTGACGGAAAGGCGAACCGGCGTGGGATCTGCCGGGCGGAACCCTTCGGAGTGGCGGAAGGCGAGATTCCGCTAGGTGCAGACTCGTCTATCGTTTATACCTTCTCTTCTTTCAAATCCAGACGCAATCCAAGCGCGTGGGCCACGGCCTGTACCGTGGATAATTGCGCATCTCGTCCAGATTCGATGTCGCGGACGGTGTTGGCGTTCGGAATCCCGGCGAGCTTGGCGAGGGCGTACCAGGTCAAACCGCGGGCTTCCCTTGCCTGGCGAATCCGGGCGGGGATGCCAGGAGGTGCTTCGGGGTACCCGCCACCCTGGGCAGGTGGGAATTCCTGCGCGATTGCTTCCCGAAAGGCTGCATGGCGCTCGCGTTCTTCGGCGGTGGCCGGGCGAACGATTCGTTTGAACTTCTTCTCTGTCATAAGCCATCCTCCACTCGCGTCAGGGTTCGGGAACTTCGTAAGCGGTAACGGGGTAGATTGTGTCCGCGTCAACAGCTTCGTAGACGACGAGAATGTACCTGCCATCGGGAGTAGTGCCGAAAACGCACGGCAGGCCCGACGACCGGCTGACACTGTTGCTGTCAGGGTTGGCCAATACATGCTCGACATCGTCAACTGTCAGACCATGCTCTTCGATGTGCGCGATGTTGCCGTCCGGTTCATCATTCCAGATGATTTGTTGCCACACGGTTGCTTCCTCCCGCACGTCGAGTCATTATAGCAATCCATTGCGTTAACGCAATCTATTGCGTTAGCACTTGCAACTAGGCACCCGCGACCAAACCCAAAAACGAGTGCCATCGTCCTCCGGATGCGGTATGCTGATTGGTAAGCACACCAACCTTGAGGAATCAGCCATGTTCTACATCGATCCGCACGAATTATCCCGGCGGGAAATCGGCTAAACTCCTTGCGGTTTAAGGCTTACGGATAATCACGATTTCCCGGCGATTGCCTATAGCGTCCATTTTTTGCCTGATTTCCACTGTTTCCGGCACCGGCACGGACTCGCCGGTCCGTCCACAATCCGCATCAGGGCAGCGGCCAGCGCCCGATCGGAAGTGCGCGAACCACCTGAACTTGTGCTGTGACTATAATGAGGAAAGGTCCGTTTCACTGTGCGCGGAGGCCAGCCACCGTGGGATGGCCTGCGCCAAGGCCAAAGAAGAGGTTGCCCATGTTTTCGGGTATTCCGCAGGAGCGGTTCGGACGCTTGACGGCCCAGGAAGAGCGGTTGCTGGATAACGTGAAGAAGGCGTTCCGCGACAGCGACGTGCTTTACCAGGACGGTAGGCCCGAGGACTGCATGGAGCCGATGTGCAAGGCCATCGACACGGCCAAGACGCTGCGCCGGTCGCTCCGGGGCGAGGACACGTCCAGCACGCAGAACAAGGCGAGGTTTACCGAATTCATCGACCTTGAAGTCCCGGCACCTGGTCGCGGTGGTCTTCAGGTAACCCTGTTGGACACACGGATCGGACAGGCGCGCGACTACTCCTTCTCCGGCCTGGTCTACGCAATCCGCTGCATGGTGCATGAGAACGAGAATCTGAACGCGGCCGAGCGGCCCGATTACCACATTCTCCTCGATTGGGGGCAGGTGCCAACCTGGCCGACGGCTGCGGTAGGGCCGGTCAGCGGCTCGGTGCAAGACCTTTCCTTGCGTACCTCCACCGCGCGCCCTCCTGGCATCGCTGGCGTCATCAACAGCGGGCAAATCACCATCAACGGGCACTTCATCTGGGGCCGGTTGCGCGAGGTGATGGCGAAGTTCGTGACCGGCATCGACGCGATGATCGCCTTGGCCAAGGGCGCGGACAGGTTCAGCATTTCCATCCACCCGCCCCTGGGCTCGGTGCGGCCCTCGACCGACAAAGATCGGTGAACGATAACGAAGGTGACGATCAATGGCGACCCTTCGCCCCGAACTGACGCCTGAGCATCGCGGGCTGTTCCGCGATTTCGTCCGGCTCGTCTACGAGATGGATCAGTGCCGCTTTGTTCGGCGCTACCGGGAGCAGGACCACACTGTAGCTTGCAGGGTAGATGACGACGGCGAGGCGACGACCACGGCCCCCGACTACGACTGGGACGACTTCCGGTCGTTCATGACCATCTTCCGCAAGGTCGGCATCGCCGTCAACGAGCCGACGTATCTCTCGAAGATCTACAACCTCATGGGGCGCTACGCGAGCGATGCCCTGCGCCAGCGCCTCGGTACTGACCGGAAGCAGGTGATGGCCATGCTGAACGGGAGCTGGACGGGTATGCAGGTCGGGGGGACGATCGACGGCCAGGAAGTGACGTTCGCGACCGGCGAGCTGCTGGACATGGTCACGAACGGGATGATCTTTCACGAAGACCCGGACCACCGGAAGGCGGTCGAGATGTTCGCCAAGTCGCCCCGCTGGAACTACCTGTGGCCAACGATACATTTCAAGATCATGCCGATCAAGCGCGCCGCCGTCATGCTCTTCCGGTATCTCTGGCAAGACGGCATTCTCAGCGATGCCGATTACCCGGAGGAATGGCAGTCGCTCAAACGTGCCTGGGAAGCATCGAAGAACAACTCGGCCACCCCCTGATGATAGCCGCCCCGGTCCGCGCATGGGGCACTGATCGAGGCGTCTATGGATTTCTCACTGTTTTATGCCTGGCAGAGCGACAGCCCGCTCGACGACAACAAGCACCTGATCCGCGATGCCGCGAAGGAGGCCGTGAAGCGCATCAGCCGGGACAACGAAGTGGAGGAGTCGCCGCGCCTCGACCACGACACGAAAGACCTCTCCGGCACGCCCGAGGTCGCCGCCTCGATCTTCTCCAAGATCGAACGGGCCGGGATGTTCATCGGCGACGTGACCTTCGTCGGCTCTTCGACATCCTTCGACGGCCGCGAGAAGAAGCTGCCCAACATGAACGTGGCGATCGAGATGGGCTACGCGGGAAAGGCGATCGGCTGGGAACGGGTCATTCTCGTCATGAACACGGCCTACGGGGACCCGGCCGAGCAGGTTTTCGACATTAAGCACCGGTGCAACCCCATCGGCTACTGCGTGCCTCCCGATGCCGACCGCGATCATCGCAAGAAGGAGAAGGAGAGACTCAGCAAAGTGATCGAGGAGGCGGTGAAGGCCCGCCTGAGGTGCGAGCACGAGGCGGTGAAGGCCGCGCTTTCGGTGCTCGACCAGCACTGCCTGGAGGTCATGGTCACCTTCGGCCAGCGGGACTCGTTTCCGGGGCCGGTGATCACCACGATAGGACAAGTGTTGACTTCGCAGGCGATGCTGCACGCGCTGGCGAGGATGCTCGAACTCCGACTCCTGCGCTGTGACGTGAACTACAACCCGACCACTTGCACCGGCCAGTACGCCTATCACTGGACCTACCTTGGACGCTCGGTGGCGAGACACCTCGGAATCGTCCAGTAACGGCTCCAAGAAAACGCTAACGCGGTACTCGCATCATCCCGGCACGAGGCCGGGGTTTTTCATGCGCCAAAGCGACTGCTTGCGCGCGGAGGAATGGACCGCTACTCTCCGATTCGCACAGGCATCAAACCTGGTAGGGGCGCAAGGGGAGCCAGTGCTGCATGGCCCCGAAGCTGATATAATATGGACTACAGGAACTGGGCTATTCGGCATTTTTTTGGCATTGGCCATGACATAAGCGGTGGAAAAGAAAGAGGTTGAAGCCGTGTCCTTCTACATCGACCCCCATATCCACATGATTTCGCGCGTCACCGACGATTACCATCGCATGGCGCAGTGCGGCTGCGTTGCCGTGTCGGAGCCGGCCTTTTGGGCTGGGTTCGATCGCGGCTCGGCGGAGGGGTTCCGCGATTACTTTCGCCATCTCGTCGAGGTCGAACCGAAACGGGCCGCGCAGTTCGGCATTCGCCACTACAGCTGGTTGTGCATCAACGCCAAGGAGGCCGAGAATGTGTCGCTGTCGCGCGAGGTCATCGCGCTGATTCCCGAATATCTCCAACGGCCCAATGTGCTGGGCATCGGCGAAATCGGCTTGAACAAGAACACGCGCAATGAAGCCACCATCTTTCAGGAACACGTTGACCTGGCGATGAAGACCAACGAATTGATCCTCATCCACACGCCGCACCTGGAGGACAAATACAAGGGCACGCGGATGATTCTCGATATGCTCAAGGGCGATCGCCGCGTCGATCCGGCGCGGGTGTGCGTCGATCACGTCGAGGAGCATACGGTGCGTCTGGCGCTGGACGGCGGATTCTGGTGCGGCATGACGCTATATCCGACGACGAAATGCACGCCGGAACGGGCCGTGGATATTATCGAGATGGTGGGCACGGAGCGGATCATGGTCAACTCGGCCGGCGACTGGGGCAAGTCGGACCCCCTGGCCGTGCCGGAGTTCATCCTCGCCATGCGCCGCCGCGGCCACGGCGAAGACGTGATCCGCAAGATGGTTTACGACAACCCCCTGTCCTTCTTCCGTCAGTGCGCGCGCTGGCAAGAACCGGCGGCATCGGCCCAATCCAACGGCGTGCCGAGCAAAGAGCGCCAAGCGGTAAGGGTGTGAGCGAAGACTGGGGTGATTTGACGCATCCCGGAAACTAAACTCGGATAATGGCGATCCTGATACAAAAAGAATCGCTTTAACAAGGAAAGAGTGGAATAGGCCGATTCGATAGAATTGCTGGGGGGGTATGCACATGCCGAAAAGGCTATCCGCTCGTTGGCAGCCGGAAAGCATCCGCGAGTTTCAGGCTTCTGCTCGATGGCGATTGAACGAAGGCATGGCCCTGGCCGCGGCAGGATTTCGCACGGGAGCGATCTACCTTTGGGGGTATACCGCGGAAATGATCCTGAAGGCGGCCTACTTCTCACTAATCGGGCGAGCGGAGTCTGCCGCACTCACCTGGCGCGGTGACATTTTGCCCGCCATAGAAGCCGGCAAGTTGATGAAAATCGCTTGGCCGAAACCGGGGCAGGGGCATAACGTGCGGGCTTGGTCGGAGCTGCTCATTGCCGAGCATGCCGCCACCCCGGGAGCGGCTTATCCTCCTCTTTTCGGTCGGGAAGTGCAAGCGTGCGGTCAAAGGATTGGTCAACTTTGGAGTGAGTCGCTGCGTTATCATAAGAATCAAGCATATTGGTATGAAGTGAACCAAGTGCGTGAAGCGACTGAATGGTTGCTGGTCAACTCCGAAAACTTATGAGGGTCGGATCATGCCCCGCAAACGAAGCGGTCCTGACATACCAACGGGCAGTGTCAGGAAGGATTTGGCGGACAAGCTGGCGGCGGAATTGAAAGGCTCTCGTGAGTTCGGCCAGCCTGTGATTTACGAACGTCTCTTTCGCACGGGCAAGGCGCGAGTTACCGTCATTTGGGATGGGTGGCAAAACCTTCCCTTACAAGAGCGCACCGCCACGATTCTGCGTGCCTACGAACTGGCCGAGGGGGAGGAATCGCGGGATCGCATCGCGCTCGCCAGCGGTCTCACGGTGCCGGAGGCCCATGCGGCGGGAATGCTGCCCGCCCAAATCATCCCCGCCAGGCGTAAGGACGACCCACTGACGGAAGATCAGATCCAGCAAGCGCTGCTGGAAGAAGGCGGCTCGCTACTTTTTGACCCATCGAGAGTGCATTTGTACTTTTCCACCCCCGAAGAAGCGGAAGCGGCGCGCCAGCGTTTGATCCAACGTTTTCCGGGGAGCGAGGAAGTATGGCTCATCAACGTGGAGATCACGGCTCAAGATTTCGCCAAGGGGCAGGATTGGGCAACGGTAATGGAGCAATGAACCTTCACAGCGGGATCTTTGTCCAAATTTCTTGTCGATCTTATTACCCTGGCATGTAAGCTTCGCACAAATTGAGGCTCCAAATCGGCTGGCTTCTGAGATGTTGGCTACAGCATTTATTGAGTAGCTTACATGCCAGGGTAAAATATAGCGTGTTGAAATATGAAGTTAACCGATTACAAGATTGATCTGATAAACAGCTATCCCTCGTACCTTCCTTTTGAAATCACCGATTCTTGGCAATCATTGCACGATGATAATGGAGAAACTACTTGTTTCTGTTGTTCTGCATATATTCATCAAGGCGATAAATGCGTCGTGAAGTACTTCGAGGATACAAGTATCGCATTTTGCATGAATTGTTTTCAATACAACAAATCGATTATGGATTCATGGTTAAGAAAGAGCTAAAGGGGACAGCGTGAGATAGAAGAGTGTGCCGGATCGAATGGCGGACGCAGGCATTACCAATTAATCGCTGTATGGTTTTCCTCTTACTGGAGCCTGGTTTCTCGAATTCCTGAGAATTTTGGAGTAGCAAGGCGCGACGGGACTGAGAGGATCGGCACTTCGGGGGACGGGCGGGAGCGGTCTCCGTGCGACAGGGTGGGACGAACCTCGACGCATGGGACCGCTTCTTGCGATCGTCCGGCGAGGCAAGAACAACCGTTCCTCATCGAGAGGGCGGCGTGGTCTTCCCTCTGGCCCGATGCTCCTCATCGTGCTTCAGCCAACGTGGCTTGCCGTGCGTTCGCCCGCGGTCTCATAGCCTCGGCGGGGACGGTAGAACTACGGTGACTCGGCGAGGGGGAGGGACACGGTGAAGGTGGTGCCGTGGCCGGCGCGACTATCGGCGCGAACGCTGCCTTGCATTGCTTGCGACAGATGCTTGACGATGGATAGTCCCAGGCCCGTACCGCCCATCTCGCGCGAACGCGCTTTGTCCACGCGATAGAATCGCTCGAAGATTCGAGGTAAGTCGGACTCCGGAATGCCGATACCCGTGTCGGCCACTTCCAGACACAGTTGTCCGCCCTCGCGCCGCCAACGGATCGACACCCGGCCGCTCTCCGGCGTGTACTTGACGGCGTTGTCCAACAGATTATCGAGGATTTGTTCCAGCGCTTCTTCGTCGGCCCAAACGGCCAGGGTTTCGTCGTCCGGCGGAGGCACGATCTCGACAACTTGTTCTTTCGCTTCGGCACGCGGACGGTGGCGTTCCAAACACGACTCGACGAGTTCACCGATTGGCACGGCTTTGAAGTCGAATAACTCGTTTCCCGATTCGATTCGCGCAAGGCTGAGCAAATCGAGAATGAGTGCGTGCAGGCGGTTGCTCTGACTGTCGAGTTGTTCGAGAAACTGACGGCGATGGTGCGGATCGTCCATCGCCCCGTCGAGCAGCGTTTCGATGCACACCTTGATGACCGAAAGCGGCGTCTTCAATTCGTGGGAGACATTGGCGACGAACTCTTGCCGCAGTCGTTCCAGACGGCGTAGCTCGGTGTTATCGTGCAGCACGAGGACTGCGCCGCGCGGCGGCAAGCCGGGCAGACGGGCCGCATGAACGGTGAGGCTGCGCACCTGCGAGCCGCTCCATCCCAATTCTTCGCGCTGCGGTTCGGAGTTATCGAGCGCTCGCTGCACCACGTCCAGAAGCGGGCGCTGGCGCACGACCTCCCACAGACGTCGGCCAACGGGCGCTTGCCAGGGCAAGCCGAGTAGTTGCGTGGCACGCTCGTTGGCGTAGAGGATGCGCTGATCGGCGTCGAGCGCGACGACGCCCTCGACCATGCCGCTGAGAATCGTTCGCAGCTGTTGGCGATCTTCTTCCAGCCTCGCGATTCGAGCATCGAGGCGTTCGCTCATGCGATTAAAGGCCGACACGCCCTCGGCGATTTCGTCTCGTCCTTCGCCGAACACACGCTGTCCGGCGTTGCCTTCGCCCAGCTTGTCGGTGGCGGCACATAGCTTGCCGAGCGTTCGCTTCCACCTCCCCGTCAGCCGCGCGCTCAAGAGTACGAGGACGCCGCCGCCGATCCCCGCCGCCAACGCTATCGCCGACAAGACCCGCAGCTGCGCCTCGTCGTCGCGCAGCATCCACCCCACAACCATCGCCAACCCCGCCAGAATCGAGAGATAGGCAAGAACAAAAGTGGAGAATAAGTGTCGGAACATATCGGGATTGTTGGAATGATACCATCGTGGTCGGCCGCAACCCCGAGAGTCGGGGCAGCCGGGACGCATCGAGTTATCCTACTCGGCTCGACTGGCAAGGACGGCGCGACGGCCCGTGAGCAGACGGATGCCAACGTTCAGGAGCATGACGAAAGCGAGCAGCACGAGCGCGGCGGCCCAGGCTTGACTCTCGAACCGAGGATCACCGCTCATGGAGTATTGATAGATATAGAGGGGGAGAAAGCCCATCTTTTGCTCGGGTGAAAAGGCCCACTTGTCGTTGCCGAATGCGGTCATCAGCAGCGGCGCGGTTTCGCCGGCGATGCGGGCGACGGCGAGAAACGTCCCGGTTATGATGGCTGGCAACGCGGCGGGAACGATGACGCGCAGCACCGTTTGCCAATAGTGCGCGCCGAGTGCATGGCTGCCGTTGCGCAACGCCTGCGGGACGAGCTTAAGCGCTTCTTCCGAAGCGCGCATGAGGATGGGGATCATCATAACCGCCAAGGCGCACGCGCCGGCCCAACCGGAGAATTGTTCGCGCGGCCTCAATAGACCGAATTCGATGAACCAGCGCACGAGGGCATATACCGAAGTGCCGACCACGATGGACGGCACGCCGCCGAGCAGCTCGCCGAAGAAGCGGACGACGGGAGCAAGTCGACTGGTGCGATATTCGGACAGAAAGATGGCCGACAGCAGACCGACGGGCAGAGCGAGCAAGGCGGCCAGACCGACGAGGATACCGCTGCCGGCGATGGCATTGGCCAAACCGCCTCCCGCTTCTCCTTGAGGACGCGGCAGCTTCGTGAAGAAGTCCCAACCGATCGAGCCGAAGCCGCGATAGGCGATGTAGCCGAGGATCAGAAACAGCGGAATGCAGGTGAGGAGCAAACAGAGCGCGAGAACGCCGGTCATCAGATAGTTGACGACGGAAGGTGTCAGGAAGCGATGTCCCGGCCGGTTGCGTTGCCGCTGCGCCGGCGACTCGGCGGCGACGGAAAGCGATCCCTCGGCGGACGGTTTGCGAAGTCTTCTAGCCGGTCGTCCCACGCGCCAGATGAGCAGTCGCGCCAAGGTGTTCATCGAGATGGTGAGCAGGAATAAGAGCAGACTCAATTCGATGAGGGCGGAATCTTCCATGAGGCTTTCACTGGACGGCAGCTTATGGGCGAGCAGGCTGGGGATGGTGTAACCTTGGCCGAAAGGCAACGGCTCGACGACCGGCGTATTGCCGATGAGCATGGTGACGGCCATGGTTTCGCCCACGGCTCGGCCCAGCGCGAGGAAACAGCCTCCGAGAATGCCCGGCCGCGCATAGGGCCAGACCACGCCCCAGATCGTTTGCCAGCGCGTCGCTCCCAAGGCCAAAGCCCCCTCGCGCTGCGCGCGCGGGACGGCTTGGCACACATCGAACGAGACGGCGGCGATATAGGGCACGACCATAATGGCCAGAATCAACCCGGCCGACAGCAACCCTTTGCCGCCGACGTTGGGACCGCCCATGAGGTCGAACATTTTTTGCACGTTGGGCGAGAGGAAATGAATGCCCCAGAATCCGTAGACCACGCTGGGAATCGCCGCCAATAACTCGACGAGAAAGGAGCCGCCGCGCCTGACCCAGGCCGGCGCGACCTCGGCCAAAAACGTCGCCGTCCCCACTCCCAACGGCACGGCCAGGAGCATTGCCAACAGCGAAGTGACGACCGAGCCGTAAAGGAACGAGAAGCCGCCGAATTGATGGTGCTTGGGATCCCAATCGGTGTCGAGAAAAATCGACGTGCCGACGCCGCGCACCGCCGGCCAGGCTTGCAGCGTTAGCAGAGCCACGAGCAACCCGACGAGCATCAGAACCACGAGAGCCGACGACTGAGCCAGGCAACGGAATATCCAGTCCGCCAACGAACCGATGCCTAGCCCAGAACGAACCCGTTGCCACGATCCGCCGCGCGATGCGGGAACTCGATTCGATGAGACGGACATGAACGGCCCTCGATAGCATCTATTTCTTGATCTTCTGCAGCTTTTCGTCGATGCGTTGCACGAGGGCTTGGGGTAAGCGGGCGTAGTGCATGCTCTCGTTATACGTCTGTCCCTCGTGAACGGCCCAAGAGAGGAAGTCGTATAGCATTTTGCCGCGCGCCGGTTCCTGATCGGCGTACAGCACGGCCCAGGTCGTGCCGCAGATCGGGTACGACTCCACCCCGGAAGCATCGAGCAAGTCGAGGCTCAAATCGTCGCCGAGGCGCTGCTTGTCGTTCATGGCATTTTCGGCGGCAAGGGTGACGCCCTTCAGATCGGCCCGGACGAAGTTTCCTTCGTGGTTTTGGACGGCTCCGAACTGGATCGCGTCTTTCCTCAGAAGCGCATAATAGAGTTCGACGTAGCCGATACTTCCTTCGGTCTGGCCGAGGAAACCGGCCACTCCGGGATTACCTTGCTCGCCGGTTCCAGTCTTCCATTTCACCGTCGTCCCCGCGCCGATGCCGCTCTTTTGCCAGGCCGGACTAGCTTTCTGGAGATAGCCGGTGAAGATGAACGTCGAACCGCTGCCTTCGGTGCGATGGACCACGGCGATGCGGAGATCGGGCAATCGCACGTTCGTATTAAGTTTCTGGAGATCGGGATGGTTCCACTTCTGGATATCGCCGAGAAAGATGCGTCCCAGCACGTCGCCGGAGAAGTGAATCGGCTCGTCGATCCCCTTCAGGTTGTAGGCCGGCACGATGGCCCCCATGACCAGCGGAATGTTCAGCACATTGCCGCCGCGTTTGACGGCCAACTGGAGTTGCTCCTCGGTCATAAAGGCATCGGTGCAGCCGAAATCGACCGCCCGATCCGTCGTCTGCTTAACGCCCGCCGTCGAGCCGGTACCCTGATAGTTGATCTCGCCGCCTTTCTCCGTGGTGTACACGTCGATCCACTTGTCCATGATGGGCTTGATAAACGTCGATCCCGAACCGCTCAACGTCCGCGCGCCATTGCCGCACCCCGCGCACGACAGAACCATCGCGCCAACAATCATTACCTTAGCGATCCGCATGATATTTAGTCTCCTCGGCAGGTTCTTCTTCGCGCGTTTCCGCTCTTCGGGTTAAGATAGAAGTGCTATTGTAAAAGTGCCACACAGTGAAAAAGATGTCGGTACGATGAAGTTGCCGTGAAGACCGAATCCGAGCCGATTTGTCGATTGGGAGAGTGGATTGAGGCATGAGACTCACCGGGAACGCCGCGGTGTGACGCGTGTCTCACCCCCTACTTGGAGGCGTCCGAATGACACTACAACTCCGCTTGCCCGCCGAACTGCAAGAGCGTTTGAAACAAGAGGCCGAACGCCGGGGCCAATCTTCCGAATCGGTGGCGTTGCATCTGCTGGAGGAGCATCTGCCGCCGCCGTTGGACGCACGCCGCGCCGCTGCCCTCGCCACGCTCCAACAATGGATGGAGGAAGACGCCGCCCTGAGCGAAGAAGAGTCCGAACGGGCAGAGGAGTTTCTTCGCGGCCTCGATGCCGCCCGCACGTCGAATCGCCCTCTCTTTCCCGCGGAACTCAAAGGAATTACCTGGTGAAGCCGATTGTGTTTCTCGATTCCGGGCCGCTTGGTATGCTTTGCCACTCGCGCCGATCCGCCGTGACGACTGCCTGCGAACAGTGGTTCGCCTCTTTGCTGTATGCGGGTCGGCGGGTTATCGTTCCAGAGATTATCGATTACGAACTGCGTCGTGAATTATTGCGAATATCACGGCATCGGGCAATCGTCCGCCTCGACGCGCTCGCTCGGATCGCCGAATATCAACCGCTTACCACGGTTGCCATGCGTCTGGCGGCCGAACTGTGGGCACAAGCACGGCAACAGGGACAACCCACGGCCGGCGACAACACCATTGACGCCGACATGATTCTCGCGGCTCAGGCGTTGACGCTGGGCAATTCGGATGTCGTGATTGCCACCACCAACGTCGGCCATCTCTCTCGATTCGTCCCAGCCGAATTGTGGCAACACGTCTCCCCCTGAGCGGTTCGTTCGGGAGTTCGGGCTGACACAATAGGGCCGTCGTGGTATGTTGCGGCGACGAGGACATTCCTGGCAGGAGGCCGGCTATGGACAGTATGGAATGGTTGTTGATTGCCACGGGGTTCACGGGCGCGCTGAGCCTACTTTATCTGCTGCGCGCGGCACATCACGCTTGGATGATGCCGCCGTCACTGGAGGCGCACTTCTCGCCCAAGGGGGGATGCACCGACGCCATCGTTCGTGAAATCCAACACGCGCGACACGAAATCCTCGTCTTGGCATACTCGTTCACCTCCAAGCCGATCGCTCAAGCGCTCGTCGATGCCAAGCTGCGCGGCGTGCATGTGGACATCGTTCTCGACCATAGCAACGAAAAAGAAGAGTACACCGATTTGCATTTCTTCCTGCAACAGGGGCTGCATCCGGTCATCGACCCGCACCACGCCATCGCGCACAACAAGGTCATGGTCATCGACAATCGCACGCTATTGACCGGCAGTTTCAATTTCACCCAGCACGCCGAGAGCGATAACGCCGAGAATCTGATGGTCATCAAGGGCCATCCCGAGATGGTGCGTGCCTACAAGGAGAACTTTCAAGCCCACAAGGCACACGCCCGCGCGCCGGAAGTCAAACCCGCCGCTCCGGCGCGCGCGGCATAGCCGCCTGAGTTGAAACACAAACGCTCTCTCGGACAACGGGGGCCGAGAGAGCGTTTGCGCGTTCTGTGGCTGGACGAAAGCCGCAATAGCTCGCACCGAGGGGAGCTGCCAGAGGCAATCGAGGCTCTGGCGGTGCGATGTTGAACCCAGCAACAATCGCTGGGGGGGTGTAGGCAATTCTTAGACCAAATCGAGTCGATTTATCGGTTCTTCGTCGAGGATTCACCTAACCTTCGCATCGGAAATAACTTAAGCGCACCGTGCGCGTCGAGCGACAAAGCCGCTCGCAAAGAGAGGCGTTTCCATGCCTTAACAACGGGTGTTACGGGCGGGCAACAATGTTATCGTTTGGCAACAATCGCCCCATCGACCGCGAGCTACTGTTTTTCTGCTGGCGACACGGGACCATTGTCACTAGAACATCTATTCCTAATTCGCCGGCGGCGTGAAACCCTGCAAGGGGGCGATTTGTCCGCATGACCATTTACGAACGAGCGTTGGCACTGGTACAGGACGGCGATACCGTCGGTCTGGGATCGGGCCATGCTTCCGCTGAGTTCATCACCGAGTTGGGTGAGCGCGTGCGGAACGGCTTGAACGTGCGCGGAGTGGCCAGTTCGCGCGCCTCAGAAGAGTTGGCACGGCGTCTCGGCATTCCTATCGTCCCCCTGGCCGAGGCAATGCCGTTGACCTTGACTGTGGACGGCGCGGATGAAGTCGATCCGCACTTGAATCTCATCAAGGGTTACGGCCGAGCGCTCGTCCGCGAGAAAATCGTGGCGGCCGCCTCGCGGCAATTCGTGATCCTTGTGGGGCCGGGGAAGGAAGTGCCGATTCTCGGTTCCCGCGGCAAACTACCCATCGAAGTCGTACCGTTCGCCGTGTCCGTGTGTCAGAAAGCCCTAACGAAACTCGGCTGCACACCGATTCTCTACGAGGAAGACGGCAAACCCTTCGTCACCGACAACGGCAATCACATCCTCGATTGCGCCCTTGCTCCGATTCTACACCCGGAACAGTTCGAGGAGCATGTGCGGGCCATCCCCGGCGTCGTTGGTACGGGATTGTTCTTGGACATGGCAGATGTCGTATTGGTGGGCGACGATCACTTCAACGTGGTGGCGGAGCGACGGCGAACGGCGAACCGGCTGCGTTAGCCGCCGGGTGCGGCGAACCGGCTGCGTTAGCTGCCGGGTGACAATCACTGGGGCCTTGAAAGGAGCGTTTATCGTGCAACTGGGCATGGTCGGTCTGGGGCGGATGGGCGGCAACATGGTCGAACGCTTGATGCGGGGCGGGCATCAGTGCGTGGTCTTCGATCTGAGTCCCGAAAACGTCAAAAAATACGTCGAGAAAAAGGCTACGGGTTCCTCGTCGTTGGGCGATTTCGTCGCCAAGCTGACGAAGCCCCGCGCCGCCTGGGTCATGGTTCCCGCCGGCGCGCCGACCGAACACACCATTGCCGAGCTGGCCAAGCACATGGAGGCCGGCGACATCATCATTGATGGCGGCAACTCGAACTACAAGGACGATGTCCGCCGCGCCCGCGAACTGCGGACAAAAGGCATCCATTATGTCGATGTCGGCACGTCCGGAGGCGTTTGGGGCATCGAGCGCGGCTATTGCATGATGATTGGCGGACACGACGACGCCATGAAGCATCTCGATCCCATCTTCAAGACTCTGGCCCCCGGACGCGGCGACACCCCGCGCACGCCGGGCCGCGAGAAAATGCCCGGAACCGCCGAAGAAGGCTATCTCCACTGCGGTCCCGCCGGAGCGGGACACTTCGTCAAGATGGTTCACAACGGCATCGAATACGGCATCATGCAAGCCTACGCCGAGGGGTTCGATCTGTTCAAAAACGCCGCCTCGAAGGAACTACCCGAAGAACATCGCTTTCATCTCAATTTGCCGGACATCGCCGAAGTCTGGCGGCGCGGCAGCGTCGTCGGTTCCTGGTTGCTCGATCTGACGGCCATGGCGCTGGCCGAAGATCCAACCTTGGAGCATTACGAAGGGTTCGTGCAAGATTCCGGCGAAGGACGCTGGACGATTGAGGCGGCGTTGGAGTCGGCGGTGCCGGTCGAGGTGTTGGCATCGGCGCTGTTCACGCGCTTCCGTTCGCGCCAGCAACATACCTTCGCCGAGAAGATTCTGTCGGCCATGCGGCAGAAGTTCGGCGGCCACGTCGAACCACCCAAATAGGGCATTTCCAGAGCCTGAAGCGTAAGCGAGGGTAAAGGGAAGAGGCCGCGCCGGGTCGGTGGCGCGGCCTCTTGGAGGGGGATTATTGGCAAGTCTCTTGCAATTGCAACGAAGACTGTTTCTCTTTCCGATGGCGTTGCCCGAGTCCGTCCAAGTGCGTCGGACGGACTCAGGCCCCAACCATGCCGCTTGGGTCCGTTCCCAAGCCTCTTCTGTTCCAGCCCCGATACATGGCTCGATGCTACGTTCAGAGCCGATGTGAATTGTAAATGCAACTGTCGTGCCAAGAATCGACCAGCAACGAAAAAACATCGCAACTCATTCTAATGCAATAGGTTGCAACTATTTCGGTCGTGAACAGACTCGTGGAAGAAGTGTTGGAGAATGCGGCAATTGTTACAAAATGACCGCCAACCATGAGAAAGATGTTCAATCGCCCACTCGGTCAGGCACCGACCAAGAGTACGCGAACGTCCATGACATTCGTTCCGGTCAGCCCCGTTTTCAACAGATCGCCGGTCGCCTCGAAAAAGGGGTAGGCATCGTGGCGTTCGAGGTGGCTGGCCGGATCGAGCCCAACCTCGGCGGCTCGTTCCAAGGTTGTCTCATCGGCTAGAGCGCCGGCCGCGTCGGTGGGACCATCCTCGCCGTCGGTGCCGCCACTCAAGAGAGCGATATTGTTCATCCCTCCCGCGCCGAGATGATGCAGCGCGGCCAGAACGAACTCTTGATTCCGTCCGCCTCGACCGTGGCCCAGACTCAGCGTCACCGTCGTTTCCCCGCCCGAAAGCACGCACACTGGAGGGGGCGAGGGCAGGCTGTCGCCACGGATGCTCCGCACGATCCCGGCATGGACGATGGCGGCATGGCGCGTTTCGCCTTCAAGGAACGAGCCGAGATTGAGAACGCGGTAGCCCAGCGCCTCGGCTCGTTGCCCGGCGGCGGCGAGAGCGAGGCGATTGTTGCCGAGTATCAAGTTTTGCACCGAATCCGGCAGCGACTTCGGCGTTTCGTCGATGCGCCCCTCGCTCCCGCGCTCCAGATGGGCCAATACGGCAGGTGGAACGCGCGGACGCAATCGATAGCGGTCGAGAACCGCCAAGCCGTCGGCGAAGGTGGTGGGATCGGGGGCCGTCGGGCCAGAGGCGATTGTATCGAGCGGATCGCCGATCACGTCGGAAATAATCAGACCGAACAACGGACGAGTGCCGAACGCCTGCGCCAGTCGTCCGCCCTTGAAGTCCGACAGATGTTTGCGAACGCAGTTCATTTCGTTGATCGTCGCGCCGCAGGCATGAAGGAGAGCCGTTACGTCCTGTTTGTCTTGTAGCGAGACTCCCTCGGCCGGCGCGGGCAGAAGGGCCGATCCGCCTCCCGAAAGCAGACACAAGCCGACCGCGCGCGGGCCTGCCTGCGCGAGAAGATCGAACATGGCCCGCACGCCTACTACCCCCTCCGCAGTCGGACGATTGCTCCCTGCCGGACGGGCTGCGTGCAGACGGATCGACCGCAAAGGCCGCACCGTCTCGGCCGGCACGTTGACGACCCCGACCAACCGATCCAGTCGCTCCGCGAGTGCCGCCTCCACGCCCGCCGCCATCGTCGCTCCAGCCTTACCTCCGCCGACCACGAAAATGCGCTCGGCTCCGGCCAGCGCCTCGGCCAGCGGCGTTTTGGATTGACTCAGAGCGGCACGCACCCTCTCGAAAGGATCGACGGCCTCCACCGCCGCCTGCCAAATGGAGCGAGCATGACGACGCAAGCTTGTGGTTCTATCCATCATCGTGGCATCTCTGAACTTTCGCCGCAGTGAGCTAGTATCCGCCAAGCTCCCTCTCACTCGGCCAAGAAGGACGAAGCGATCAGCTTGAGTCTATCCAAAACGAGCCGAGTCAGCAAACCGCATCGCTCCCTCTGGAACTCCATCACCCACTCCGCAAACGGGCAATCGACAACGCCTCGGCCTGCCAAATCGACCTGCGGCGTCCTCGATTGCCGAAAAGTCACCTTGCCAACCTTTGTGAAGGGTTGGCAAGGTGACTTTTTATCGCAACCTGTGTATTTTCAACATCTTACGATTTCAGTCCGAGTAACCTTGCCAACTTTCCCCGGGAGGGTACCCTCTCTTCCCGTGGAGTACCTTGACAACGAGCGTCTTGCCCGAGGGCATGTTGGAAACGCGCCCCACACGGTGTGAACCTGCCCCGCATCGGAGTCCCGTCGTACAATACTCGTACACCGGGGCGAGAGGGAAACGTTCGCGCCGTCCTTCAGCGTCCGTCGCATCGGCGATCTGATCGAACTGCAAAAGGAAATCACGGCTTGGTCCGACAAAACGAACGCAAAACAAAGGGGCGTGGACTGGCAATTCCGCATCGAGAATGCCCGCGTGAAACTGAAACGGCTCTACCCCAAAATCAAGACTTGAGGAGGCACTAGTGTTTTTTCATTTCCATGCGAAAGACAATGTCTCGCGGTTGCGTGCTAAAGTCCGGCGAAAGGATCGGTTTCTCCGTGCCGTTGCGCAGGGTGAAAAGCAAAACGCTTCCTTCCGTTCGCTTCATGTGCAAAGGTCCGCTGTCCCACGGATCGATAGGCGAGTGGTCGAGAAAGTCCGGCGTCAGATCGTCGAGTTTCTCCGGATATTTGCCTTGCTTGGCATCGTACATGCGGAGAGCGAGGGCCAGGCGGGCCAAGCGACGCAGCGTGGCGACATCGCAGACCCAACGCGCATTGGATTGTAGCCGTGTCTGCATCGATCCCATGTAAATCCATCCCCCTTCCTGGTCGCGGAGCGATTGAGATAACTCGTGCCAATCGGCGAAGATTTGCGTCTCGGGCCGGCGGAGCGATTCTTGACATGCTTTCAACGAACGGCGGAGGACCAACAATTCGTCCGGACCAAGGAAAACGCGCCACAGCGGCACGACGGTTGACTCGAACCAGTAAGGTGCCTCATATCCCTCCGGCATCGGATGGCCTTTGCGATTCAGAAAGGACAATTCCTTGGTCATATCCCAATACCAACGCGCCGAAAAGCCCGTCGAAAACAGAAGGAGGCTTCGCAACACGAAACTTGCTTCCACCTTCCGAAAATCGCGCAAATACGGCTCGCCTTCGATGCGAGACAGCCGGCTCAAGTCGTCCGCCTTCGGCTCGGACAAGCGCAACACCTCCGCGAGCGTTTCCCAGGCTTCTTTTTCGATGGCCGCATCGGAAGTGTGCCGCGCCATGCCCAGGAGAGCCACGATGTCCTCTACGGCGGCATGGGTCTCGCCCCGCGCGGCTCGAACGCACGCATCAAGGGCAAGAAGCTGCGATGCCTGGGCAAAATCCGAGTCCGGCGAATAACGCCGACTCGCACCGTCGAAAAATATCAACGGATCGCTCTGCGGAAAGCGACACGCCGGTTTCGACGCCGCTCGACGCAACATCGACAGTGCTTTCGCTCGACTGTCGAGATACATTTTCCATGCGGGGTCGCGCCAATCAAACTCCTCGAAGGAGCTGTCCGGCAAATCCCATTTATGGGCTTGCTGCCAGTGCTTTTTGCGCCACGTTTCAATCCGTTGTTCTCGGCTCGAAGGAAACGGATCTCGCTGCGAGAGCATGGCAAACGCTTCGTCATAAAGCGGAGCTGCGTTGTCCTTTTCGGGCACGGGCGGGGGCGTCAGGGCCGACAGCACCGAACCGGCCTCGGCTCGCGCTTCCGCCAGTTGCAATTGCAGGGCCAGATCCAGATTCGATAACGTGATGGCGAATAAAATCAACGCGGCCAGCGAAGCCGAAAATAAGCGGACGCGAGGCCAAAAGCGAGCGGGAGGCGTATCTTCCTCGTCCCTTCGCTTGAGACCCCGCCGAACGATTATGCCCGATCCCACGAAGAAGAGTACGGTCCAGAAAAGCGTATAATAAAACCAATTGTGCGGCAGATGGAAATAAAATTTCGCCCAGCCGGCGGCATGGGTGACAAGCAACGCAACGATCAGGATGGCGAACGCGGTCGCGAGCGGCAACGCCAGTTGACGGCGACGGCGCGACCAACGCGCGGAGCATGCGGCAGTCAGTGCGACTAAAAACAGCATCGCCGCCAATCCTTCGATCCACATTAACGCATATCCCACGATTCCTCTCCTTCCCACGCTCGGTTGCCGCCCAACGACGCCGGCAGCGCCGGAGGCGATTGCAGGAGGATGGCAAATTGATGCGCTTCCCATGCCGACAAGTCGGGATGGCGCTGCCGAATGGATCGCGCGGAGGTTTCCACGTCCGCACTTTCGAGCCATTGGGGCTCGGACCATGCTCGATGATTCGTCAGGCTCAAGCCGAAGTTGAGACACAAGAACACCGATGCCGCGAGTACGGCGGCAACATTCCAAAGAGATCGCTTCGGCGATCGCTCCGCGCGCATGGCCGATAGCACGCGCTCACGAAAAACAGATGTCGGCGGCGGATGGCAGCGATCCGTGAGCCGACGTTCGATCTCGGCTAATTCCGGAGGAAGGTCAAACGGTTCCATCGACTCACGCCTCCAACGCGGCACGCAGTTTTTCCAAAGCATAACGGTAGCGGCTCGCCGCCGTGTTCGGGCTGATCGCTAAGACACCGGCGATTTCGGCAAACGTCAACGCGCCCTCGATCTTGAGGGCGACAATCTCGCGTTGTTCGCTCGGCAGCATCCGCAAGGCTCGCTCCAAACGCACGGCTTGTTCGCTATCCACGCCCTTCGCCTCGGGCGCGGCAAGAGCCTGCTCTTGTTCCGGCGACAGTACACGCTCGCGCCGCGCGGCGACCAACCGTGCGGCGGCCCGGCGGAGAGTGGCGAACAGATACGCGCGCAGATTCTCGACCTTCGGCAACCGCGCTCGTACACGCACCACACCGACGAATACTTCTTGCACCGCATCCTCGGCATCCTGTTGCGATCCCAATAATCGCACGGCCACACGCAACAGCGACGACGCGAAGCGATCGTAGAGGGCGACGAACGCCTCCTCTCGCCCTTCGGCGAGTTCTCGTATCAACGAATCGTCCGCTGGCCGAAGCATGATTTCGCCGTCCTCGCAATAGGTAGAGCGAAACGCGGCCAAGATTTGTCTACGAACCGGCAACTTTTCGAGGGAGCGCAAACAGAATCGGCGAGCGAACGATTCCGACGAGAAGGAAAAAATGTTCCGCTCCGTCCTCGCCGTGTCTCTAGTAAGATAGAACTATGAACCGCGAGGATGCCGTCATGAACTCTGCCAATTCCGAACGTCTGCTTCAGTACATCCATCGCCTGGCCGGCGATCCGCCCAGCACGTCCGATGGCGAATTGCTGTGCCGCTATCGCGACGCCGGCGATCCGGCCGCCTTCACGGCTCTGATGCGGCAGCATGGGCCGATGGTGTACGCCGTCTGTCAAGCGGTGCTGCGGCAGCGCGACGATGCCGAAGATGCGTTCCAAGCGACGTTTCTCATCCTGGCTCAGAAAGCTGCCTCGATCCGCGAGCAAGACGAGGTGGGCGGCTGGTTGCAGCGAGTCGCCTATCGGGTCGCCCTCAAGGTGCGCGCGGACAACGCCCGGCGTCAGAAACGCGAAGTGAAGGCGGCGCGCTCGGTTTTGATAGAGCCATCTTGCGACGAGTTGTCGTGGGGCGAGATGCGGTCGATTCTTCATGCGGAGATGGCAGCGTTGCCGGATCGTTTTCGTTCCCCGCTGGTGTTGTGTTACTTGGAGGGATTGACGCAAGAAGAGGCGGCGGGACGGCTGGGTTGTACGGCGGCGACGGTGAAGGGACGGTTACAACGCGGTCGAGAGAAGTTGCGGCGTCGTTTGGAGAAGCGCGGCGTGGCTCTGACGGCGGCGTTGGGAGCGACACTCACCGGGCAGAGTCTGGCGGAGACTGCGATGCAAACGATCCGGTATTTTACCCCTGCGACGGCGACGACAATGGCAACGGCGCTGGCGCAAGGCTTCTCGCACTCGTGGATACCGATGAAACTGGCATTGTTCTCGGCGATATTGCTGTCGGTCGGCGTCGTCGCCGGAGGCATGGCCCTGCGCTCACCGCAACCGCAGCGCGAAGAACCGCCTGTCGCCGAGGCGAAACCTGCCGAGAAACAACCGGAGGCGCGACCGCCCGTCAATGCCCATGACGATCCGCTGCCGCCGTTCGCCAAAATGCGGTTGGGAACGACGCGCTGGACCCACCGCGACCACGCCTCGGCGGTGGCATTCGCGCCGGACGGCAAGACGCTCGCCTCGGCGGGCTTCGATGGCGAGTTGCGCTTGTGGGATGCGGTCAATGGTCGAGAGTTGCGCCGACTGAAGCATCGCGGCTGGGCGCGGGCCGTCGTCTGGTCCGCCGATAGCAAGAAACTCTACTCGGCCCATCAGGACCGTCTCTATCGCAGCGACGCACGGACAGGCGAAACCCAACCGGACATCGGATTCGGGATGGGATTCATCGATCATCTCGCGTTGTCGGCGGATGGCCGAATACTCCTCCGTGAGGAACAATATGAGAACGGCACGATCGAAAACAGCCGCACTGGCTACCGGGTGCGCCTGATGGACGAGATTCACCATCGCCCGCTGAATGCGTTCGAGGGCTCGTGCCCGGCCCGCTCGGCCCTATCGCCGGATGGAAAGATCTTGGCGCGCGGCGATAAGGGTAAAGTCCGTCGCTGGCGAACGGCGGACGGCAAGGAGTTGCCGTCCCTCGCCTGCCCCGACGCGGATGTGTACGCCATCGCTTTCTCTCCCGATGGACGAACCCTAGTTTCCGGCGATGCTTATCCCAACGGCGTCGTCCGTTTCTGGGATCTGACCGCCGGCAAGGAACGCAAGCGTCTGCCCGCGCGCGCGCATTCGGGGGTCTCCGCTCTGGCGTTCTCGCCGAACGGCAAGACCGTGGCGTGCGGGCATGGTGGCGTCGATCCGGTGTTGCGTCTCTTGGACGCGGAGAGCGGCGAAGTGCGGTGGCGATTGCCTGTTCTCTTCGGATCGGTCGATTCGCTCCACTTCTCGCCGGATGGCAAAACACTGGCGGCGGCAGGTGGCTGGGATCGCGTGGTGGTCTTGTGGGACGCCGCCACAGGGAAGGAGATTACTCCTTGCGTCCGCCATCATGGCGTGGTGACTGCCGCCGCCCTGTCGCCCGATGGCCGGCTCGCGGCCACGGGCGGCGACGATCGGGTTGTACGTCTCTGGGAGTCCGCAAGCGGCCGATTCGTGCGCGAACTGAAGGGACATCGCGGACGGGTGGCCGCTGTGACGTTCGCACCGGACGGCGAACTCCTCGCTTCGGGAAGTCACGATCTCACCGTGCGCTTGTGGAAAGTACGAAGCGGCGAGGAAGTGCGTAGCTTGTCTGGACACAAATACGGCGTCACCGCTCTCGCCTTCTCGCCGGACGCGAGCTTTCTCGCTACCGCCGAAGGAGCGGAACAGAACAGCCTTCCCACCGGCGCGCGCTACCCCGATGGGGCCGTGCGCCTTTGGGACGTCCACAGCGGTCGCCAACTGCGTTCCCTGGAGGCGAAAGAAGGCCGCGTTCATACCCTCGCCTTCTCGCCCGATGGCGCGCTTCTGGCCACGGCGGGATGGGACGATAGAGCGGTCCATCTTTGGGATTTCGTCACCGGCCGTGAAGTCCGCCGCCTTCAGAGTGCTGCCGATCCCGCTTCCGCGCACGGACTGTTCGAGGGGATTACCGCGCTGGCTTTCGCTCCCGATGGACAGACAATCGCCGCCATCAGTTTCTACGAGAACAAAAGCAATGTTTCTGCCATCGTGAAGGATGACGACGGCCAAGGCCGCATGTTGCGCTTGTGGGAAGTCGCTACCGGGAAGGAGCGTTATGCGATCCGTCAACGACGCAATGAAATCGCAAGCGTCGCATTCGCACCGGAGGGCCGGACGCTGATTCTGGGGCGAACGGATGGCGAGATTCTACTTTGGGTCGCTCTCCACGGCAAAGCAGGGCGACGGCTGCGCGGCCACTCCGATGCGGTACTCGCGGTGGCATGTTCCAGCGAACCGGCGGCGTTAGCTGCCGGGTGGTTTCTTTCCGGCAGCGCGGACACGACGGCTCTGCTGTGGGACAAGACCGCTCTTCAACCCGCGCCAACTATTAAGGAGAAGAATCTGACACCGGCGGAGATGGAAGCGCGCTGGGAGGATCTCGCTTCCTCCGATGTGCCGTGCGCTGTCGCCGCCATCCGTTCCCTCAGCGGCGATGCCGCGCACAGTGTCCCGATTTTACATGGTCAACTTCGCCCGGTCCACGTCAAGGAAGAGGACTTGCGCCGTTGGATCGCCGCGCTGGATGACGACGCCTTCACCGTCCGCGAGCAGGCGAGCCGAGGACTGGAGCAAGCCGGCAGCGCGGCCCGACGACTGTTGCATACCGCTCTGGAAGAAAAGCCTTCTCTGGAAAAGCGCCAGCGCGTGCTGCGGCTGCTGGAGGCGATGGATCATCTGTCCGCCGCGGCGCTGCGGGAGAATCGAGCCGTCGAAGTGCTTTTGCACAGCGGAACTCCGGAGGCGCGGGAACTGCTGCGGAGATTGGCCCAAGGCGCTGCCGAACATCGTCTGACACGGCAAGCAAAAGCCTCCTTGCGCTGTCTGGATTGGTTGGGTTCGCATCCGGTCGAGCGCTAAACGATCGAGCGGTCTGCAAAAGCGCTCGTACTGCTACCTGTCACTTGGGTGAACAAGAAAAGGGGACGGGACTCGAATGGGAGAGGCTTGCCCGCTTCACCTCTGCGATTCTTGGGTCGCAACCTGCTTTCCCATTCTCGACCGGCCGAGCGGACGCAAGGTGGCCTCCAAGTCCATCGTCTGCGCCGTCTCTTGCTGCCAGGTCGGTGCGCCGTCCGAACTCCCCGGCTTCACGAACCGTCTTACGCCTGCCAACTCCGCCTCGGTCGGTGCCTCGTTAACCAACTCCGTCCAGTCCCCAAGCAGAGGCTGTGGCCAAGGGTGTAACAGGCTCCTTCACCGCGCAGTCGCCGATGTCGCTGCACGAGTACGGCATCCGGGCGAAGGGAGTATAAGGACGAAGCGTTATCGAGCGGCTCTAGCTGTTGATTTCCTTGAGACAATTCTAAAACAGAGAGAGTAATTTAGACAAGCGATAATGCGTTTGCCCTGGATGCAGGACACGACTATCATGGCTACCCTTCGTGAGAAGTTTATTGAGTTGTCCGATGACCTCGACGAGCGTGGACGACGACGCTGGGCGGCTGTGGAGGCCAGAGCCTTGGGCTGAAGCGGCATTACAGCCGTGGCTCTCGGCACCGGCATGTCTGATCGCACCATCCGAAAGTGCCTCGCCGAACTGGATGCTCCAGACGCGCTCGCCGTCCAGCGGCCACGCCGTCCCGGTGCCGGTCGCAAGCCGCACCCCCTTACTCAGCCTCGCCTGCTCGAAGCGCTCGACCGAATGATTGCCCCCGACAGTCGCGGCTCGCCCAGCAACCCGCTGCGTTGGACGATCGAGAGTACACGCCGATCGACCTGCGAATTGCGCGGCCAGGGATACCACGTCAGCGCCACCTCGGTTCGGCGGCTGCTGAGGCGACGGGGCTACAGCCTGCATGCCAACCGCAATACCCGCGAGAGTCGCCAACACCCCGACCGCGACGGTCAGTTCCGTCACATCGAGCAGCGTGTACGCCGTTGCACGCGCCGCCACGAACCGGCGATAAGGTGGAGTTGCAGCGTCTGGCGGACGAGACGGGTTTGCGGATCGAGGCGTGCCATGATCCGCTGGGGACGAGCAAGGGGAACAAGATCGAGCATCACCTGTGCTGCCACATCGCGCGGAGCTGGCGAAGGGGTCCTCTGGAGACGCTGGAGGTGGTAGTGGAGTCGATCGATGCGACGACGACCGGGACGGGACGAGAGGTCCATGCCTGGCTGGACCAGGGGACATATAACAAAGGACGAAAGGTAAGGGACAACGAGTTGGCGGCATGTAATATCAAGCGGCGCGCATTTCATGGCGAGTGGAACTACGAGTTCCATCCGCGGACGAAAGCGTGAATTCGGCAATTTATTTTGGCGCGAGTCCTAACTTTATGAAACCGATCCTGATTGTTGACTATGGCATGGCCAACCTTCGCAGCGTTCAAAAGGCGTTCGAGAAGGTCGGCCATGAAGCCGTCATCAGCGGCGATCCCAACCGCGTCGCCGAGGCCGAGAAAGTGGTGCTGCCCGGCGTCGGTGCGTTCCGCGATGCCATCGCCCGACTGCACGAAGCCGGCTTGGCCGCGCCGCTGTTCGAACATCTCCACGCCGGCAAGCCATTCTTCGGCATCTGCCTGGGGTTGCAACTGCTGTTCACCACCAGCTACGAAGACGGCGAATATCGCGGCCTCGATTATTTTCCCGGCGAGGTGGTCCGCTTCGCCCATGTGCCCGGCCTCAAGGTGCCGCACATGGGTTGGAATCAACTGCGCGTCCGCAAGGCCGCGCCGCCCTTGGAAGGACTGCCGCCGGAGGCCTCGGTGTACTTCGTTCACTCGTATTATGTGGTGCCGCGCGATCCGGGGCTGACGGCGACCGAGACGGATTATCCCACGCCGTTCACGTCGGCCATCTGGCAAGACAATGTCTTCGCCACGCAGTTTCACCCCGAAAAAAGCCAGTGCGTCGGCCTGGAGATGCTGCGCCGTTTCGCAGAATGGAAGTGAGGAACTCGAACGTGCCGCGAGCGAATCCCATCGACGATCTGGCGCGGAAACTGTTGACCGCGCTGCAACAATTACGGCAGTCCCCAACGGACTATCCCACGACGGTGGCGCGCCTCGCCGTCTTGACCGATCCGCAAGCAACGCCGGAGCAGGTGAAAAAGGCGCTGAATAAGAAACCGTTCGCGGCGCTGTGGCTTATCGCCAATAAAAAGGATACGCATAGTCCTATTGTGCTTATCGAAGACCTCGAACGCCTCGCTGCGTCCGAGCAACTGTTGGAGTATGCGCTGGGTCAACTGTGCAGCGCCGAGAAACCGTCGCACCCGCCCGCGAAGCTGATCGCCAAGGTCGAGAAGGCCTTGCGCCCGGCGTTCAAGGCCGCACTGGAGCGTGCCGTTGCCGATAACAACGTACCGCCGACGGTTGGCATCGCCTGGGTGAAGAACAAGCCGTACTTCTATCTCCAGCGCTTCCCGCCCCCTCCTCCCCCGCCGCCGAAAAAGAAACCGGCCGAGGAATTGAGCGAGCAACTGGTGCGGGTTCTGACGGAGCAGCGCGAGGGCGTGAACTATCCGTTGCCGTTGGATCGACTGTTTGAATTGACGGCGACGACGGCCGCAGCGGCCGTGCGCAAACAGGCGCTGGGCAAGGAACCGTTTCGCTCGCAGGCTCTACTGGCCTTGCCCAAACGTGCGGACGGCCCCGTCGCGCTGTCCGCCGACCGCGATCGCCTTTTGTCGTCGCCGTCGCTGCTGCACAGTGTGCTCGGTGCCGCGCGAACGCCGGACAATCAAGCCGTGGCTGCGGCCGATCTCGTGAAGAAACTGCCGAAGACGATGCAAATCGACTTTCGGAATCATCTTCAGCGCCAGATCGCCTCGCGCGGCTTGCCGGATACAATCGGTCTGATTTATAGTAAAAAGAAACCGCTGCTGTTCTTCCGCGCCGATCTCGACGCCGCGCCGATTCCCCTTCCTCCGCCTCCGACCAGAGGAAACGAGGTCGCGGCGAAGCGAGAGGAGTCCATCGCGCCGCCGCCGGTGGATTTCGCCCATTGCTTCGACGAGGCGTTCGCGCGCCTGGATCGGGAGCGCGGCGGACACAATCACGTCAGCCTCGTCGATCTCCGCCGCGCCGTGCCGGTGGAGCGCGGCGCGTTCGAGGCGGGTTTGCAGCAGCTGCGCCGCGCCGGCCGCTACAGCCTCAGCGCCGCCGAGGGCCGTCACGGCATCAGCGAAGACGAACGCACCGCCGGCATTCTCGAAGACGGCAGTTTGCTGCTATTCGTCTCACGACGCGAATGATCGAGAGGGAGCGCGACATGGCTTTTAGCGATTTCAATTTGAAGACGGCTTGCGAACGCTTTGATTTGCGTTTGGAAGAAGGGCGCGATTTGTATTCGACGACCTCATCGATTGAAGTTCCGCCTCGACTACGCGAAATCCTCGACGAATGGGCACCCGCTGCCGTGGCCATGAACACGGAGAAAGCTCGCTCGGAAATGATCGTTGCCCCCGTGTTGATGACCGCGACGCGCTTGGCGAAGCCGCCCGTCAATCTGTTTTCGGGCGTGGCCTTCAATGTGGACGAGCAACGAGGACTCAACGGGGCCTGCGATTATCTGCTGACGCGCTCCACCGAGCGCTTCTTCATCCGACACCCCGTGGCTGCCATCGTCGAAGCCAAGCGCGAAGACATTGCGGGCGGATTGGGTCAGTGCGTGGCGGAGATGGTCGCCGCTCGAATCTACAACGAGCGCGAGGGCAGTCCGAATCTCACGATTCATGGCGTCGTCACCACGGGTAGCATCTGGCGGTTCCTGCGGCTGGAGGACAATCTGGTCACCATCGACCGACCGGAGTATTACCTGACTCAAATCGGCCAGATTTTGGCTATCCTCGTATCGCTGTTCGGGGACAATGTCTGAACCAACGCGAGGGTAATCCCATGCGAGCAGACATCGGTAACAGCCGGTCGGTGACGGTGGAGTTTCCTTGAAGCGGGATTCAATGGGCGGGCGTGGAACCGTTGGCCGAGGGTGGAGGAGCAACCGGCAGATCCTCAATGCCGACGATGTGCAACAGATCGACTTTCAGGGTACGGTCGTAAACGGTCTCGTTTGGTTCGTTGGAAATTCCAAGGACCGCCGAACGGCGACCGACCATAATGAGATCCGGATGCCGAATGTCATACGTCGCCCCGGTAGTAAGGACGACACGGAAAGGCTCAAAGGGTTGACGCCGGGCGGCTTGCTGAAGTTCTTCTTGAGTCATCGTGAATCCTCCACTTTTCAAGCGTATCAAGTATCCAAAAAGCAGTCAAATGAGCGATAATAACGATCCTCGCGTCTACTTCGCCGCCGAACGAACGCTGCTGGCCTGGGTGCGCTCCAGTCTGGGATTGATGGGCGTGGGTTTCGCTGTAGATTGATAGACAGAAATCCGACCGTAGCCAAAATCCTCTTTCAGGTGCGACCATGACTATTTTTCGCGGCTTTCTCATTATCGTTCTGAGCTGTGTCGCCTTTGCGGGTGCCGGGTTGGCAATCGGCTATGGCTTGGCCGTCTTCGTTCCAAACTATTACCGCAGCGTCTTCGTTCACGGACGAGAGCCGGGGTTTGATCCCATAGTGGTTGGTATTGGACAGGGACTGACACAAGGATCCGTTTGCGGATTGGTCGTCGGCTGCGTCGTCGTTTTGGCGACCTCATGGTCTAGCGCGCGCCGCAGTCCACGCGCCGCCGAGTTTCCTCCAAGTTTCGGTCAGCCATCCGGCTTTCGCCAATTCGACCGGAATCCAGAAGCGGATCAAGGTAGGATTTTTCGTGGCCGAATCTCAGGGGGCTGACGCCCCCCGCTCAGATCAGTAGTTCCAGGTCGTCTTCTAGATGCGTCGAGGATCGCACCTTCATGAGCGAACGCAATCTCGTCGAATTGCATCGTCGTCAGGCGGAACGGCTTGGCCCGCGTCCGGCTCTGCGTTTCAAACAATACGGCATCTGGCACGACATCACCTGGGAACAGTATCACTTCGAGTCGTTGGCGGCGGCGGCGGCGCTGGTGGAAGGCGGGGTAAAGCCGGGCGACCGAGTCGGCATCGTCGCCGAGAACAGCGTCGATTGGCTGATCGCGGATATGGCCATTCTCGCCGCCGGTGCCATCAACGTACCGCCGCACGCACCGCTGACAGCGAGGCAGATTCTCTATCAACTTGCCGACGCCGAGATCCGTTTTCTCTTCGTTTCCAATCGCGTTCAACTCGACAAGATCTTGTCCGTCCGTTCGCAGCTGCCGCCCTTGCGCGGCATCGTAGTATTTGATAGTTCGTCTGTCGCAAATGAAGACAATTTGCTTCATTGGCCTGCGTTTCGCCAGCGCGGCCGGCGCGCGCTGCCGGGCTTGTCGCATGAGTTGGCGCGGCGCGAGGCGAACTTAACTTCGGACGATCTCGCCACCATCATGTACACCTCTGGCACGACCGGCAATCCCAAGGGGGTGATGCTGACGCACGGCAACCTGCTGAGCAATGTCCTGGCCGTGAGCGAGCGCGCCGGCCAACGTCCCGGCGATGTCGTCCTCAGCTGGCTGCCGTACACGCACATCTATGCTCGCACGGTCGATCACTACAGCATGTTGGCCACCGGCGTCTTGCTGTGCGTGGCCGAGTCCGCCGAGACGCTGGTGCAGGATCTCGCCGACGTGTGGCCGACACACATGGCCTCGGTGCCGCGCTTTTACGAAAAAGTGCTGGCCCTGGCCGGCCCGCGCCTGCGCGAGCTGTTCGGTCCGCGCGTCGATTGGCTGTCGTCGGGCGGCGCGCCGCTGCCGCCGGCCGTGGCCCGCGCCTATCTCGACGCCGGCGTCCTGGTGTTGCAAGGCTACGGTCTGACCGAGACTTCACCCGTCATCTCCTTCAACGCCAAGGACGCCTACAAACTGGAAACGGTAGGCAGGCCGTTGCCGGGCGTCGAGGTAAGCATCGCCGACGACGGCGAGGTGCTGACGCGCGGCCCCCATGTGATGAAAGGCTATTGGAAGAACCCCGCCGCCACCGCCGAGGCCATCCGCGACGGCTGGTTTCACACCGGCGACCTGGGCGAACTCGATGCCGACGGCTTCCTGAAAATCACCGGACGCAAGAAGGAATTGCTGGTGCTTTCCAACGGCAAGAAGGTGGTGCCGAGCTTTCTCGAAGGGCTGATGCAGAGCGATCCCTGTATCGATCAAGCGGTCGTCCACGGCGAAGGTCGCAATTATCTGACGGCGTTGATCGTACCCCATTGGCCCAACGTCCGCGCCGCCTTGAACCATTCGACGGGCGATCCCAGCCCGGAGTCGGTGTGCGAACTCCTGCGTCGCCGCATCGACACCGCCCTGTCCGACGTATCCCCCGCCGAACAGGTGAAGAAATTCGTCGTCGTCCCCCACCCCTTCAGCGTCGCCGCCGACGAGCTAACCGTCAGCCTGAAATTGCGCCGCAATGTTGTGCTGACCAAGTACGCCCAACAACTCGAGGCGTTGTACACCGAAGGCGAACCGGCGGCGTGAGCCGCCGGGTGAGAGCATGGCGGGGCAAGGCGAACCGGCGGCGTGAGCCGCCGGGTGAAAGCATGGCGTGGCAAGGCGAACCGGCGGCGTGAGCCGCCGGGTGAGAGCATGGCGGGGCAAGGCGAACCGGCGGCGTGAGCCGCCGCGTGAAAGCATGGCGGGGCAAGGCGAACCGGCGGCGTGAGCCGCCGGGTGAGAGCATGGCGGGGCAAGGCGAACCGGCGGCGTGAGCCGCCGCGTGAAAGCATGGCGGGGCAAGGCGAACCGGCGGCGTGAGCCGCCGGGTGGTGGCATGGCGGGGCAAGTGGCGACACCCGGCAGCTTACGCTGCCGGTTCGCCGGGGGGGCAGTAATGGATCGCGTTTGGTTTTTTACCTGGCGGACATATGGCAGCTGGTTGCCCGGCGAGGACGGCTTCGTGGGCTACTACCATGCCATCGAGAATCCCCACGCTATCGACAATGTGCCGGGCGAACCGGCCACCACCGCGATACCCGCGTTGGAACGCTTTGCGCGGGAAGCGATGCAAGGAGAACCCGCCTTACTCACCGCGAGGCAAGCCGAAATCCTGTTGGCGCAATTTCAGGAGACGGCTGCTTATCGTCGGTGGATCCTCGATGCTGTCGCGGTAATGATAAATCATATCCATATTGTTTATGGCGTCGCGGCTGATCCCGATCCTTCCGACATGCTGCGCGATTGGAAAAGTTATGCGAGTCGAGCCTTAAACCGATCGGGGCCAAAAAGACTGAGTGGCCACTGGTGGGCGGATGGCGGTTCCAAACGTCCGATCAAGACGGACGAACGCCGTCTCGCGGCAATCCAATATGTGCGCGATCAGGAGAATCCGCTGTTAGTCTGGTTGAGCTCCGAAGCACGACAACTGCTCGGCGAACCGGCGGCGTGAGCCGCCGGGTGGTGGCACGGCGTGGCAAGGGGCGATACCCGGCAGCTTACGCTGCCGGTTCGCCGAACCAAAAGGGGACGCGATTCGTAGATTCGGCGAATTGCGGCGGGAAAGAGCTTGTTGCACCCTCGGCCACTGCCTATGCCTGGGGACTGGACAGAGTTGGGTAGCGAGGCACCGACCGAGGCGGAGTTGGCAGGCGTATGCAGATCCGTGAAACCGGGGAGATCGCATGGCGCACCGACCTGGCAGCAAGAGACGGTGCGGACGATGGACTGGGAGGTCGTCTCGCGTCCGTCCGAGCGACCGTAGCAGAAAATGAAGGTCGCGACCCAGGAACAGCAGGAGTAAAGCGGGCAAGCCTCTCCTATTCGAGTCGCGTCCTTTTCTTGCCCGCGCTTCGGAGACCTTCGGTCCACGCCGGTGGCACGGTCGGGAGACCGTGCCGCAACACGGACGCGACGTTTGCAGGGGAAATCGGTGGTGTCGGATTTGCATGCCGCCTTGGCGGCTCGTCGCAACGGCCTCCCCGCACCCTCGCCGCTCTCGGCTCGGTGAGCGGTTACGAAAGAAGAAAGGGAGAAAAGTTTTTCTACCGCGCGAGCCGAATTCTCTTGCCCAAATCACCGCAACATGCGATGATTGAATGGATCTTTCATCTCGAAATGAATGGGTGGCAAAGCAACGGGAGGGATTGTCATGGGTATCCCCAAGCGTCGATGGTTGGCGATTGTTTTGGGTGGATTGGCTCTCTTGGGGCCGATGGGCGCGAAAGGACAAGCACAATTCCGTCCGCCGTTCGTCAATCCCGCGCTGGCCATGAACCCCTACATCAACCCCTTGGCGGCGCAGAGTATGTTCATGGCGCAGGCCATGCAAGCGCGGACGGCATTGGCCACGGCGGGGTTTCGTCATCCGGTGGCGGCGCTGGCGGGTTCCGGCTTTGGGTTTAATCTCGGCGCGCGCTACGGTTCCATGATCGGACTCAACTATGGTGCGAACATGATGTCCCCCTACGCGCAGCTGGGCTATGCGTCGTTGATGAATAATGGCTACGGTGCCATGGGCGGATTCGGGGGAGGATTGGGACTCGGAGCGGGTACGGGGCTGTACGGCACGGCGCTGAACAGTGCCGCCGCCGGATTCGGCTTCGGCTATGGGTATGGCATGATGGGCACGCAATGGATGATGAACCCGTATCAGGGTTACCTCCAAGGCGCGGCCGATGTTACGCGAGCCAATTCCGAGTATTATCGAACGATCCAACAGGCCAAATTGTCGCGCGAAGAGGCGAGGCGTTCCTACCTCCAGACGCGCCGCGCCACGATCGAAGAGGCCGACTGGGAGCGCGAGCAGATGCCCGATCCCGAAAAACTACGCCAACAAGCTCTCGAACGAGAACTGACGCACGCGCGCGTTCGTCCGCCCCTGACCGACATCTGGACGGCGCGTTCGCTCAACGCCTTGTTGCGCAATTCCATCGCGATCCAGTCCGAGGGGGTCAAAGCGCCAACCGTCCCGCTGAACGAAGACATCGTCAAGCACATCAACGTGACGGCTAGCACCGCGCACGGCAACGTCGGTTTGCTTAAGAACAACGGCGGCGACCTCGAATGGCCCGAACCGCTGAACCGAAGCATCTTCAAGGACGACCGCGAAAAAATCGATCGCCTGATGCGCTCGACTTACACGACCCTGAAATCGAACAATCCGCCTCGGGATGCCACCGTCTCCGATCTTCAGGATGCCTACGAGAGAATGTGGGACACGCTCAAGGGGCACCTCAAGGATTTCTCATCGGACGATTACTTCGAGGCCAAACGCTACTTGGAAGATCTTAAGGAGACACTAAAGGCGCTGAAGGATCCCAGCGTGAAGAATCACTTCAACGAAAACTGGGAGCCAAAAGCGAAAAACGTGGCGGAACTGGTATTGTTCATGCGCGAAAAAGGGCTTCAGTTTGCCCCGGCCACAGAACACGATCTCCCGGCCTACGTGTCCTTGTACAACGCCTTGGTTGCCTTCGACGCTGGCTTGCCTCGACTTGCCAGCGGGAGCAGCGGGTTGGACAAATAGTCAAAAGCGATACACAAACGGACGTTGCCGCGCGGTTCGTTCGCTCGGCAGCGTCCGTTCGCGTTTTATCCAGACCTCGCGCTTCGCTCTACAATTCGGTCTTCCGAATAAAATCTCGACGGGAGACGGTCGAATAAGTATCTGACTGCGATGGAACTCTCCACGTCGAGTGCTGACACGTTAAGGTGATGAATGACTCCAGTGCATTCCTTGGAGACCCCCTTACCCCAAAAGGGCAACATTCCTCTGGACGTGCGCGTGCGTTCGTTGCGTCTCGAGGACAAGCCCGCCTCGCAGCCGCGCACCTCCATCATTCCGTGGGCGCTGTGCGCCATCCTCCTGCTCATGACCGTGGCGTTCGGCTATCGCGCCTATCGCGTTGGCTCGACGATGCCCGTGACGAGTGCCGACACTCGAGGCGAATCGACGCCACAGGTATCCGAGCCGACGTCGGCTCCTTCGGCCCCAACCGCGGCCGGCGAAGTGGTGCTGCAATCGAAGGGTTATGTTCTTGCCGCCCATCAGGTAAAGCTCGGAGCCAAGCTCGGCGGCACGATTGCCAAACTAAGCGAACGGCTGGAGGAAGGTCAGTTCTTCAAAGCGGGTGAGCCGCTGGCTTGGTTGGAGACCGACGAATACGAAGCGGAGTATCAGCACGCCGTCTCCGCCCGCGAGTCGGCCAAGCACCGCTACGAAGAGTTGGAACACGGCAACCGCCCGCAAGAGATTCAGGCATCGCTCAACGAATTGAAGGAAGCCGAGGCCAATCTCGAACAGTTGGAGCGCGACTTGCGCCGCAGTCAACAATTGATTGGTACTTCGGCGTTGACGGCGAAAGATTTCGAACAGGCGCGATTCTCGCGCGATGCCATGAAGCGGCGCGTGCTGCGGCTGAGCTTCGTCCACGAGCTGATGGAGCGCGGGGCGCGGAAAGAGAAGCGCGACGCGGCCAAGGCCGACTGGAAAGCCGCCGAGGCGGACGTGGCCAAAGCGAAATGGCGCTTGGACAACTGCACGGTGCGAACGCCCTTCGACGGCCACCTCTTGTCCAAAAATGTCGAAGTCGGCAGCGTGGTCTCCACGCAAACGATTCTCGGCGAGTTCGCCAATCTCGCCGTCAAGGTCGAGACCGCTTCTTCGGGCATCTCGTCTTTTTTGGACGCCTATCGAGACATGCTCTGGGGAGTTCGCTGGCTGCTCGTTCCCGCGATTCTAGCAACGCTTTCCATGGTCATCGCCACCGCCATCAGCATCAGCGTGCGCGAACGACGCATCGAAATGGCCGTCCTCAAGGTACTCGGCTTCGGGCCGACGCGCATCCTGTTCATGGTCTTGGCCGAGGCGGCGTTCATCGGTTTGGTGTCCGGCGCGCTCAGCGCGGGCAGCGCGTACTTGTACATCAACAAGGTGATGGGCGGATTGCGACTGCCGATTGCGTTCTTCCCACCGTTCCGTATCCCTCTTGAAGCGCTGTGGTGGGGACCGACGCTGGGTTTCCTGACTGCTTTGGTCGGCAGCATCTTTCCCGCTTGGTCGGCGCGCTCCGTTCGCGTGTCTCAAGTGTTCTCGAAACTGGCGTGACGGACACGCCCTCTTAAGGATTGCTTTTGTTCATGGATCTGCTCGGTAAAATACTGATCTATTTGGTGGGCGGCGCGTTCGCTTTGTTCGTCGTCGTCGCCGCCCTGATCGTCGTGTTGGGCGTCCTCCTCGCCCTGGTGTTTTTGTTGCAATTGTTCGGCGTATTGCGGCGCGTGCCCTTCAACTACAACCTGCGCAATCTTCTCGTTCGTTGGCCGACCACCTTGTTGACCGCCCTGGCGTTCACGATGGTCGTTTCTCTCTTGATCGTGATGCTGGCGTTCGTCAACGGTTTGTTCGTTCTCACTCGATCGAGCGGGCAACCCGCCAACGTTCTCGTACTGTCCGAGGGGGCCACCGAGGAATCGGTGAGCAGCCTCGGCTTCGGCGACATCACCGCGCTCAATCAGCATCCCGCACTCGACAAGGACGAAAACGGCAAGCCTCCGATCAGTTGGGAGGTTTATCTCGTCGTCAATCAACCGATCGAACGTCCCAAGCCGGGCGGTCAGAAGCGCCGCTTTCTTCAGGTGCGCGGCCTCATGGAGCCGGAACAAACGGGCCGGGTTCACCGTATCGGCCTCTATCCGGGCGGCGCGTGGTTCACGCAAGCCGGCGTCCAAGCGATCCCCGGCAAAGCGGACGAACAGGCCATACAAGTGGTGCTGGGCGAGGGGATCGCGCGCAGCCTCGGGCAAGACAAGGATAAACCGTCTCTTCAAATAGGCGATGTGTTTCAGATGGCCGAACGGTCCTGGATTGTGACCGGCATTCTGCAATCGAGCGGTTCGACGTTCGATTCGGAGATCTGGGCCAAACAACAGATCGTCGGCGAGAAGTTCGGCAAGCCGAGCTATTCGACGGTGGTGATGCGCACCACCGACGCCGAAACGGCGAAGCGAACCGCCGAAGACTTATCGGCCACATTCAAGCCGGCTGTGGCGGCGCAGGTGGAGACAGAGTATTACGAACGGCTCAACACCACGAACTTGCAATTCTTTTACGCCGCGGTGGTGGTCGCCTGTTTCATGGCCTTGGGCGGCGTGTTCGGCATTATGAACACGATGTTTGCCGCCATCAGCCAGAGGCAAAAGGACATCGGCGTGCTGCGCATTTTGGGATATTCGAGATGGCAAATACTCGAATCGTTCTTCTTGGAATCGCTCATGTTGGCGCTGCTCGGCGGAGCGATGGGGTGCGCCTTGGGCATGGCGGCGAACGGCTGGAGCGCGTCGAGCATTATCAGCAGCGGCCAAGGCGGAGGCCGCAGCGTGGTCTTCAAGCTCCTCGTGGACGGTAAGATTTTGCTGGGAGGGCTGATCTTCTCGCTCGTCATGGGCAATATCGGAGGGTTGCTACCCGCCTTATCCGCCATGCGCGTCCGGCCCCTGGAGTCACTCCGCTGACGACTTTCCGTCATTCGGATCGGAACTGTCCGAGATGACTCCTCGACGGATCGGTTGCCGCTGGGCGTCCTCGGCCAAACGCTGGAGTTCTTCGAGCGCTCGACTTGCCGGACAATCGGGAGGCAGCAGACGGCCTCCCGTGATGTAGATGCGTTGGCGTCGACTCAGCTCGGATTGCGGCGCGACTTCATGCCAGACCGGGAGAATGGACGCATCCCGTTGGCGCGCTAGCTCGAATATCGAACGAACGATTCCCTCCGATTCGTTCGGAGACAAGGCAACGACATTGCCGCGCGACAACAAATCGGCGATTCTCCGGCGATCCGCGTCTTCGTCCTTCGTCGATTGGACAAAATGCACGGTGCGGTCGGCAGCGCTGAGGACATGGGTACGCGCCTCGACTCCACAAGCGTTGGTGATAAGCACAACAGGCCCCGCGTCCGGTAAGTGGTTCATTCCCTCGACTTCCAACCGATAGCGGCGCTGCGTTCTCAGCCAGATGGCCGTGCGCAGGAAGAGATCGGGCATGCGCCGCCACAGAATCAACAGCGTCAACAGTGTCAACGACGATGCGCCGAGGAACAGGAACTTGGGCAAACCCGATTCGTCGTAAAACGGTTTCGGCTCCTGATCGGCCCGGCGAACGCGATGATAGGTAACGCCCTTAAGGCGAAAGCGACGATCGGCCACACGATCTCCGACGGTCAGTCCGCGGCCGAATACGTCGATCAATTCCGGCTGGACATCGATCTCGCGCGTCCGGCCATTCTTCGACCTCGCCTTAATGACTTGTCGCCCTCGATCCGTTTCCAAGACGAGACGAATCGGCTTGCCTTCTTCGTATTCGGGTTCCTCGACCAGCTGACCGACGATCTCCGAGGCGGGTTCGACCGTCGGTGTGATTCCCGAAAAATGGGCCGCGCCGACGAGCAGGAAGAACAACACCGACGAGACGATGGCCCCCGTCACGTTGATGAAGTTGCTGGTAGCAATGGCGTCACCTTTACTCGTCTTGGGCGCGCGGTGCTGCAACAGTGTGAACAGCGGGACGATGTAAAAGCCGGTGAAAAAGCCGATGGAGGTGATACAGGCGACGAGCGCTCCCGTGAAATCGAGCAGTGTGGCGGCGACAGCGGTGGCCAAGATCATGCCGAGCGCGCCGATGGTAACCATGCCCAACTCGACCTTGCCTCCAGACAGAAAGCCGACCAGCGGACTCCCCAATCCGATGCCCAGTGCCACCATGCCGACAACTTCGCTGGTCGTGGCCTCATCCCAAGGCGGCACGCGCGTTTGTCCGTGCATGTACATGGTCGAGCGCATGAAGGCGACGATGAACGTAAAGAAGGCGATACCGACCACGGCCACGGCCAAGGGCCGCGAGCGCAGCAGTCCTCGAATGCTTTGCCATAGAGGACCGTAGACATATTTGGGGAACGGCCGTTCTGCGTTGGCCGCCGGCATCCGTTGCATCATCAAGCTGGCCAAGGAACCGACGACCGCCAGGGCGACGAGGATAAGGCCGATGTAATACTCTTGTCCGCGAAATACCTTCGACAGCACTCCGCCCATCACGGTTCCGAGAATGACGGCCAGGAACGAGAGTGACTCCAAGACGCCGTTGCCGCGCGACAACATGCGCGCGGTCAAAATCTCCGGCATGGCTCCGTATTTGGCCGGCACGAAAAAGGCGCTGTGTGTCCCCATCAGAAACACGGTGGACAGCACCAAGTAAGGCCCCACCGCCGCGCCGTTCGCGCCCAGCCAGAAGCCGAGCAGGGCGACGAGCGTAATGGCGATTTCGGCAAACTTCCAAAAAACCAGCGAGTGCCATTTGCTGTAACGGTCGGCTAGATAGCCGGCCAAGGTGCAGAAGAGCGCCCACGGAGCGTAGAACAGAATCGGCATAAGCGATATGGCCGCGTCCTTGCTCATGGCATTGGTGTTGATGGCGAAGAACATCGACGAGGCGTGGATAGCTTGATCGTTAAAGGCAGCGAGAAACTGTGCCGCGAGAAGGCCCAAAAAGGTACGCGAACGAAGGTTGTCGGCAGGCTGAAACGCAGTCATGAACGTCCCTGATTCGAGAGAGCGAGGCCTATCCGCCGCAGGTTCTTCGTCGAGGCGGCGGCACGGGCGAAATAGATAATATACCACATCTCATGTTTCCGGCGAGCTTGCAAGCGACGGGGCTTTTTCTTACGTTTGCCCCTCCCGCGCGCCGATGAGAGAGGAGACACAGGGTGATTTGAAGGATTCCCTTACCGAAAGGAACCTCCATGTCCGCGTCCTCTCTCGCCGTTTCGCCAGCCGCCTCCCGTAACATTTATACCGACGAATGGCGCGTTCAGTTGCGAGACTTCTATTCTGGACGCGATCGCGAACACTATTGGGCGTTCGATTTCACCAAAGCCTGGGCCAAGTTTGAACGCGGCGTGAATCAAGAGTCGGACATGGCCGATCTCGTCGGTCATTGGATGGATCTCAAGAACGCGCGGGTACTCGTGATCGGTAGCTATCTCGGTTCGGAAGCCATCGCGTATGCCCTGCGCGGAGCGGAGGTCGTCGGTATCGATCTCGACGAGCGCGCCTTAGCTCTGTCGAAGCAGTTGGCAGAAGAATACGGCGTGCGACTGACGCTTTTGTCAGCCGATGCCTCGCGCACCGGCTTCCCCGACGGCTCGTTCGACTACATCAGCTGCGCTCAGGTGTTGGAACATCTACCGCCGGAGATGCAGCCGCGCTTGCTGGCCGAGATCTGGCGCGTGTGCAAACCGGGCGGAATGTTCTGGCTCGACACACCCAATCATTGGGCGTTCCGCGATCATCACGATACCGGCTTGCCCTTGATTCATTGGCTGCCGCGCGCCCTCAAAGTGCCCTTGGCCCGCGCCTTGGGGCGAGCCGTGCCCGATCGCGAACCCGCATTCGGCAGCGAGGCGGTCTATCTGCACTATTATCTGAGCTACTTCGGTCTCAAGCGCCTTCTCTCCGGCATGGGACGCTTCGAGATTCTGTCGCGCTATCGAGGTTATGCCGACATAGGGCATTACTGTGAAGTACGTCAGCGGCAGGGACGCACCAAGGGGGCGCTCTTCCCCATCAAGGCCGCCGCACTGCAAAACGTGATGCGCGTATGGAACTTCAACTGGTTTTCGGGCATTCGTATGATGGTTCGCAGACTACCCGCGTGACAGTCGCACCTTAAGGATATGCACCCTTGGAGATGGACGATTTGCGGCCCCGTCGCCGCGCGCCTTTCAGTCGTTGGAGTAACTGGACTCGACTCGCCGTCGCGCTGTGGGCGATTCTGGTCGTTGCCGTTTGCGCGCGCGGCGTGCTTCAGCCTACTTCGCACAATTTATACCCCACCTACGCGCGCGCCGGCGCGGAGTGGCTGTCGCGCGGCATCGTCTATCACGATGCGTGGCAAGCACCGTTCGATCAGTATCGCTATGGCCCATTGGTATCTGCATTTCTGTCGCTCTTCAGCCTGTTTCCGTCGTGGCTGGGCGGGGTGTTGTGGCGCGCACTCAACGCCGGTTTCCTTCTCGCATCATTCGCTTGGTGGCTGCGCGATGCGGCTCCATCTCGGATCGGCGTGCGCGAAAAAGCCATCTTGTTTATGCTTATTATGCCCCTCGCGCTCGGCAGTTTGAACAATGGGCAACCGAATCCCCTCGTGATCGGACTTTTGCTGGCCGCTCTCGCCGCCATCGGGCGTCGGCGGTGGACTCTGTCGGCGTTCTGCGTCGGCCTGAGCGTCGCTCTCAAGGTTTATCCCATTGCAATGGGCTTGTTGTTATCGGTCGTGTATCCGCGCCGCTTCGGACTTCGGTTCCTGTTCGCTTCGACCGTTCTCGCTCTCCTGCCTTTCGTGCTGCAACAACCGGACTATGTCGCCGATCAATACGTCCGTTGGTTCGAGAGATTGGGACACAACGATCGAATGACTTGGCCGCTGGAAGCGAGCTACCGCGATCTGTGGTTGCTGATCCGTGTCGCTCATGCACCTCTCGACTCGAAAATGTATCTCGGAATTCAACTGCTGAGCGCCGCCGGTTGTGCCATCTTATGCGCGACGGCTCGTCTCCGTGAATTGCCGAAGGAAGATCTGCTGCTTTATGTGTTGGCGTTTGGAACGTGCTGGATGATGCTGTGCGGGCCGGCGACCGAATCGTGTACTTTTGTCTTACTCGCGCCTGCGTTGGCCTGGGCGACGTTGTGTCTGCCGCGCGGAGTCGGGCGGCTTCTCGCCCGGTTGGCGTTCGGACTATTTTTGATGGGAGTGTTGGCGGGTCTGTTGCCGCGCACCACGCGCCTGCACGCCTTGGGAATGCAACCGCTCGGCACGCTCTTGTTGTCCCTCGCCTATATGCTTCACTTCGTATCCATGTCGATGCGCGCCTCTCCAGCATGTGAGCGTCCCGCTCCTCGCCGCGCCGCATGATAGATGCCCTGTGTTTTCCCTTCGTCTTTGCAGACTTCGCAAGGCCGCATACAATCCCATGCAGAGTCCGGTAGCCGTTGAGGGAGTCGGCCATGATCGAATCGATTCAGTTCACGAATTACAAGGCGCTTCGCAATGCTACACTTCCATTGTCGCCGTTCACCTTATTGTTGGGGCCGAATGGTTCGGGCAAATCGTCGGTTTTGCAAGCCCTACAAGGGATCGTAAAAGGAGGATTGTCCCACTCTTCGTTGCTAAGTATCATGATCGTGGATCGGTCGGCTCCCGTAGAACTAAAACTAAGCCTGCGATTGCAAGGGCAAGGATACTTAGCTGAATACAAATGGAATCCAAACGGACAGTTTAGCACTCTATTCAGTTTCTCTGATGGCAGCGCCTTAAACGGCACACAGCGTCTTATTCCCAACCAATGGATCAGTCGAATGCAGACTTTCTCTCTGGATGCGAATGCCATCGCCCAGCCCTCGCAAGTAAGTTCCGGCCCGCTTCGATCGAACGGAGCAGGGTTGGCCGCGGTTCTCGACGAATTGAAAGATAATCATCCAGATCGATGGGTAGCACTGCTGGAGGAATTTAGGCGCTGGCTGCCGGAGTACGATTACATTCTGTTCGATAAGCCGCAGCCCGGATATAAAGCCATCGTCTTGCGGACGAAGAAAGGGGGACATCGCATTCCCGCGACGGCTTTGTCTCAGGGAACGCTCCTCGGCTTGGCGTTGTTGACACTTGCCTACTTACCCGATCCTCCAACTCTTATTGGACTAGAAGAAATTGATCGCGGGTTGCATCCGCGTCTATTGCGTCACGTCCAAGATGCCCTTTATCGCTTGAGTTATCCGGAGAGTTGCGGCGAGACGCGAGCGCCGATCCAAGTTATCGCCACGACGCATTCCCCCTACATGCTCGATTTGTACCGCGATCATCCCGAAGAGATCGTCTTGGCCCAGAAGGAGGGGCTGGAAGTGCAGATGAGACGCCTCAGCGACCTCGAACACTACGACGAGATCTTAGGCGATTCACCGCTCAGCGAAGTATGGTACAGCGGCGTCCTTGGTGGAGTAGCGGTGAAGCCATGAAGATCGGTTTCTACAGCGAGTCGGTAGCCGATCAAGCGGCCTTGGCAGTGTTCGCGGAAGGCATACTCGGCGAACCGCCAGAGCCGATTGAGATGGCTTTGGAAGGGCACGGCGTATCGACGGTTTTGAGTTTGTTGGCAAACGTCTATCGTGGAGTTTATTACAATTCGGATGCGGAAGGGCTGGTTGTTGTGGTCGATTGCGATGATACGGCGATGCATTCCCTCGACCACGGTAAGCCGGAGGTTACGAGCGGAGACTGCCGTTTCTGTCAGGCTCAAGCAATCGTCGAAAAGACCAAGAAGCACTTGAAGCCCCGAAATGGGAGACCGAGTTTGAAGGTTGCCATCGGTCTTGCCGTGCCCGCGATCGAGGCATGGTATCTCGTCGGAGAGAATCACCAAGTCGGGGAGGCCGCTTGGAAGGTCGGTTTGGAGTCCAACCAACGTCCGTTTACCAGAAGGCAATTGAAGCGACTTGTATACAACACGGATCGCCCTTCCCTCGAACTCGAAACCGAATGCGCCGTGGCCGAGGCTCGTCGAATCCTTGAGGATCTAAAAGCCATCGAGACAGCGTTCCCCGCCGGTTTCGGCTCGATGGCGAAGGAAATACGCTCGTGGAAGTCACAATAGAGGTAGCCAATGTCCCCAAAGACCACGTTTCTCCTGTTGCTGACCGCTTCCTTGTGGTTGATGTCCTCCGCCGCGCGCGGTGGCGAGCGTTTGACGCCGACGGCCGGGCGCTCGGGGCGATCCGTTACGATGGCGACGCGCGGCATGGTGGCCGCGAGTCATCCCTTGGCGGCGCAGATCGGCTTGGACGTGCTGAAAAACGGTGGCAATGCCGTCGATGCTGCGATTGCCGTCAATGCGGCGCTCGGCTTGATGGAACCGATGAGTTGCGGCATCGGCGGCGATTTATATGCGATCGTGTGGGATGCCAAGACGCAGAAGTTGTACGGACTCAACGCCAGCGGACGTTCGCCGTACAAGGCCAGGCGCGAACTCTTTGCCGCCAAGGGCTTGGAAGAAATCCCCACCTCGGGACCGTTGAGCTGGTCGGTTCCCGGCTGCGTCGATGGCTGGGAGGCGCTGCGACGGCGCTTTGGAACGCGGACTTTGGCGCAACTGCTGGAGCCGAGTATCCGCTATGCCGAGGAAGGATTTCCCGTCTCGCCCGTCATCGCCGGATATTGGCGGGGCGGCGAGGCGCGACTCCGACGACAGAAGGATGCCGCGAAGACCTATCTGCTCGACGGCCGCGCTCCGCGTTCCGGAGAGACATTCAAAAACCCCAATCTCGCTCGCAGTTATCGCCTTCTCGCCGAGAAGGGCCGCGATGCCTTTTACCAGGGTGAAATCGCCCGTGCCATCGTCGCATTTTCGGAGGTGAACGGCGGCCTATTCGCCTCGAAAGATTTTGCCGACCACACGTCCACTTGGGTCGAACCGGTGAGTACGACCTATCGCGGCCACGAAGTGTGGGAGATTCCGCCGCCGGGGCAGGGTATTGCCGTATTGGAGATGCTCAATATCCTCGAAAACCACGATGTCAAAAAGATGGGCGCGGACTCGGCGGATTGGTGGCATTTGTTTCTGGAGGCGAAGAAGTTGGCCTATGCCGACCGCGCGCGCTTCTACGCCGATCCCGATTTCGGCAAATTGCCCGTGAAAGAACTGATCTCGAAAGAATATGCCGCCGAGCGCCGCAAGCTCGTGGACATGGGCAAGGCCGCGACGCGCGTGCCCCCCGGCGATCCGAAACTGGAACGAGGCGACACCGTCTATTTGTGCGCGGTGGACAAAGATCGCAATTGTGTCTCGCTGATTCAGAGCAATTACAACGGTTTCGGTTCTGGTTTCGTACCGGGCGACCTCGGCTTCGCCCTGCAAAATCGGGGCTGCCTTTTCGCCCTCGATCCCAAGCACGCCAATCGCCTCGAAC
>JAJXWW010000035.1 GCA_021781415.1 Planctomycetota bacterium | reverse complement strand
CGAGACGCGGCGAGCAAGAAGCGAAGGAAGTCCGTCCCTCGGTTCGATGCTTCTTCGCGCGCGAATCTCGTGGTCGAGGGAGCGCAACAACACAATCTTCGCAATCTCACGGTGTCGTTGCCGCGCGAGAAGATGAGCGTGTGCTGTGGGCCGAGCGGATCGGGCAAAAGCTCGCTGGCCTTGGATACGATCTATGCGGAGGGCCAGCGGCGTTACATCGAATCGCTCTCGGCCTACGCGCGCCAATTCCTCGGCCAGATGCAAAAACCGAAAGTCGAACACGTTAGCGGCCTGTCGCCGGCCATCAGCATCGAACAGAAATCGACGAGCCGTAGTCCGCGCTCCACCGTCGGCACCGTCACGGAGGTGTACGATTACTTGCGCGTCCTCTACGCGCGCCTCGGCCAGCCCTATTGCCCTAACTGTCAAATCCCCATCGGCACTCAGACCGCCGATGAGATCATCGAGCGCATCCTGTCGCTGCCGGAAGGAAGCAAGCTCTATCTAATGGCCCCGTTGGAACGACGAGGCCAGGAAAAGTACGACGCGCTGTTCGACGAGATTCGCCGCGGCGGGTTTGTCCGAATGCGCGTCGATAAGCGTTCGCATAACATCGACGAGCCGCCTCAGATCGATCATCGTCGCAAGCATCTCGTCGAGGTTGTCGTCGATCGCGTGGTGGTGCGCGGCAATCAACGCACGCGAATCGCCGACGCGGTAGAAGCGTGTCTCGATCTGGGTCGCGGCGTCTTGCACGTCGCCTCTGTCGAAGACGGCAAGCCGGAGCCGGACTGGCGCGTCGAGCGCTACAGTCAGCACTTCGCTTGCGATCGCTGCGGGCGCAGCTTCGAGCCGCTCAATCCGCATCATTTTTCGTTCAACAGTCCACTCGGCTGGTGTCCGACCTGCGAGGGGTTGGGCCTTCAACAAGGTGCCTCCCCTGCCCTGCTCATTCGCGATCCGCGCCGTTCGTTGCGCGACGGCGCGCTTGCCGCTTGGCCCGATCTGAACGAGAATCGTTCGTTTCTCCGCTTTGCCGAAGCGCTGGCGCGCCACGAGGGTCTTTCACTCGATACACCTTTCGAGGAGTTGACGACTCCGCAACAGCATTCCATTTTGCACGGGACGGGCGAGGCATGGATTCCTCTCGAAGACGAAGCGAACCGGCCGCGTAAGCTGCCGGGTACGAACCTCCCAGCAGCGAACGCTGCCGGTTCGCCCGGCTTGCGTTTTCAGTACAAGGGATTGTTCCCCGCCATCGACGAAGCCGCTCGCGTTAGCCCTGCCTATCGGCAACGGCTCGATCATCTCGTCACCGAAGTCGCCTGCTCGACCTGCCGCGGTTCGCGGCTGCGCGACGATGCCGCCGCTTGCCGTCTCCCCTTCGGCGACGACCGCCCTGCCCTCACCCTCGGCGGACTATCCGCCCTCCCCCTCGGCGAGACGTTGCAACTCTTCAAGTCGATGAACGTGACGAATTCCCAGCAGCAAGTGGCCGGAGAGTTGCTGCGCGAAGTGCGCAATCGTCTGCAATTCCTGGTCGATGTCGGCCTCGATTATCTCACCCTGTCGCGCCCCGCTCCGACGCTTTCCGGCGGCGAATCGCAGCGCATTCGCCTCGCCAGTCAGATTGGCAGCGGGCTAACCGGCGTCCTCTACGTCCTCGACGAACCGACCATCGGACTGCATCCGCGCGACAATCGCCGCCTGCTCGGTGCGCTGCAACATCTCCGCGATCTCGGCAATACACTCGTCGTCGTCGAACACGACCGCGAAGTCATCGCAGCCGCCGATTATCTTCTCGATTTCGGTCCCGGCGCGGGCGACCGCGGCGGCGACATCACGGCGCGCGGCAGCGTCAAACAAGTGTTGCGCAGTAAAGACTCTCTAACAGGACAATATCTATCCGGTAAAAAGTCTATCCCCGTACCGAGCAATCGACGCCTGAGCGGGGGGCGTAAGCCCCCTGAGAGTACCTTCGAGGGGCTTACGCCCCCCGCTCGGCTGTTCATTACCGTCAAGGGCGCGCGGCAGAACAATTTGCAGAACATCGACGTGGCGTTCCCTTTAGGTGCGTTCGTGGCCGTTACCGGTGTCAGCGGCAGCGGCAAAAGCTCGCTCGTCAATGAGATTCTCTATCAAACCTTGGCGAGACGTTTGCATCGCGCCCGCACCCCGGCCACCGCCCACGACGACATTCTTGGAATCGAACACATCGACAAAGTCATCAACGTCGATCAAGATCCCATCGGCAACACGCCGTCGTCGAACCCCGCCACCTATACCGGCGTGTTCGACCTGATTCGCCAATTGTTCGCGCAACTGCCGGAGGCGAAAGTGCGCGGCTATCGACCGCAACGCTTCAGTTTCAACAAACCGGGCGGACGTTGCGAGGCGTGCGAGGGCAACGGACAGAAGAAAATTGAGATGCACTTTCTCCCCGATGTCTGGGTGGAATGCGACGTGTGCCACGGCCAGCGCTACAATCCCGAGACGTTGGCCGTCCGATATAAAGAGCATTCCATAGCCGACGTGCTGTCCATGCGCGTCCACGAAGCGCTGGAGCTATTCTGCAACCTACCGAAAATTCGCCGCGTCTTGCAGACGCTGGCCGACGTGGGACTCGACTATTTGTCGTTGGGTCAAGCCGCGCCGACACTGTCCGGGGGCGAGGCGCAGCGCGTCAAGTTGGCGTCGGAGTTGGCGCGGCCTAGTACCGGACGCACGCTGTACATTCTCGACGAACCGACGACGGGATTGCATTTCGACGACATCCACAAATTGCTCGAAGTCCTCGATCGGCTCGTCGATCTCGGTAATACGGTTATCGTGGTCGAACACAATTTGGACGTGATTAAGACGGCGGACTGGGTGATCGATCTCGGCCCCGAAGCCGGTCCCGCCGGCGGTCTTATCGTCGTACAGGGTACGCCCGAAGAAGTGGCCAAAGCCTCCGACACAAGCCATACCGCCGCCGCGCTCGCTCCCGTTCTGAAGGCCGGTCCCGTCGTCGAACGGCCGCGCTTCGATCCGAATGCCGCCGAGACGCCACGCGCCGACGATATGGAATTAGAGGAAGTCGGCAAAGATGCGACCATGCCGTGGCAATCGGACGGACGCCGTTGGCACACCGTCGAGCGCGTCACCACCGAGGGCAAACCGTGTCGCTGGGAAGGCCGGATGCTCGACTGGATCGACGAACGCATTCACGAAATAGGACACTTTGGAGATACGGATTGGAACCAGCGTACCGTCGTCGAAATCGCCGCTTCGCTCAAGACGCAAGGTTGGTTTCTGCACGCCATGACCAGTCAAGAATGGCTCCTTCGCCTGGTGTTCCGAGTCGAGAAGAATCGCTTCAAGGACGCCGACCTCATCCGCCGCCTCGGCATCCGTCCGCTGAATGAGACACCGGGACTGGAAGTCTACGGCAACGAACCGCGCGTGTGGACGACGGCACACAAAGGGCCCTGGCAATCGGTGACGGTACTCGCCCATCGTCTCGACGAAATCGAGACGCCGGCCTTCGGCGATTTTCTCAACGAAGCGGCTGCGTCTTTCCACAACAATTTGAAGAGGCTGCGCACGAAACCGGAAGACGTGATGCCGTGGAAGATCAACGGCGAACGCTGGCACCTTGGCGACAAGGGTTTCCCGCCTGGAAAGAAAGTCCGCTGGGAGCGTTCGCTGCTGACCCGCCTCTTGCAAATCGTCCGCGAGATCGAACCCGCTCTCGACGTTCGCTGGGATGCGCGCGATGCCATCACGCTCCGCCTTCCCGAAGTCAGCCGCGCGTGGGCTCAATGGCGCACCAAGAAGGCGAGTGCCTTGGAGTGTCATTTCCTGGGCCAACGCGGACAATTCAACCTCAGTCAAATCGAACATCTAGGTATCGAGCCTCGCATCGGCTCGCAGCGCAAGGACGGCGATGTGTTGTCGTTGCACTTCCAAAAAATGGATCGAGAGCAAGCGAATCGACTGCGAGACATCCTCGTCGAACATCTGCGCGGGTTCCGCGAGACGTTTTTGGGACGGGCGAAGTAATCTGCTTCTTCTATCCCAAGAAGTAGTTCATTAAATCGTGCCCCTTCTCGAATATCAAATCGCTTTTTTCTCCCACAATTTCGTCGTAGGACGTTTGTCCCTTGGTCGCGACGCCGGTGCCGGCGACGGCGAAGGGGACCATGCCGTAGGCGTGGGCGCGCGTTCGCAGCGTGGTGCGATGATCCGGCGAGACGAGAATGCGATAGGGGCCGTAATCGGGCAGTGCCTCCAACAGGGGGCCGACGATGTGGCGGTCGATGCGCTCCAGTGCCTTGACCTTCTCGTCGGCTTTGCCTTCGTGCGATGCCTCGTCCGGCGCTTCGACGTGAACGCAGACCAAATCGTAATGCGGTAGCGCGGCGATGGCGGCTCGACCCTTGGCGGCATAGTCGGTATCGAGGTAGCCGGTCGCTCCCGGCACGTCGATGCGCTGCCAACCGAGCAACACGCCGACGCCGCGCACCAGATCGACGGCGCTGATAATCGCGCCGCGCTTGCCATAAACCTCGGCGAACGGTTTCAGCGACGGTGCCCTACCCTGACCCCAGAGCCAAATCTGCGTGGCGTCGCGCTGTTTGGCGTCGCGCCGCTTCCGATTTACCGGATGATCGCCGAGGATCGTTCGGCTGCGTTCCATCAAGCTCCTGAGCAGATCGCTACCCGGTCCTTGGGGCAAATGATTGGCGATGGGGCGATCCGGAACGTCGTGCGGCGGCTGCGTTTTCGTCTGGTCCGAGAAGGGGGCCGAGGTGCCGGGGGCGGGTCGGTAGACGAGGATGTTGCGATAGCTAACGCCGGGATGAAATTCGAGTTGCGCGTCACCGAGCGCCGCTTGCAGTGTTTCAATCAGCGGTCGTCCGTCTTCGCTGGTGATGTGTCCGGCGGTGAAATCGCGCATGCACTCGTTTTCGACGTGAACGAGGTTGCAGCGGATAGCCCAATCGTTGGGACCGAGAGGAATACCCATCGCCGCCGTCTCCAACGGCGCGCGCCCAGTATAGACGACGAGCGGATCGTAGCCGAACAAACTCAGCGTCGCCACGTCGCTGGCCGGCGTAAGGGGAATGGGCACATTGTCGGCGCGTCCGACCGCGCCGAGTTGGGCGATGCGATCCATGTTCGGCAAGTTCGCCGCTTGCAACGGCGTTTTACCGCCGAGCGAATCTTGCCCTTCGTCCGCGCAGCCGTCTGGGATAACGATGACGTATTTCATTCGTGATGTCGATTCAATCGGAAACGAGGATCTCCCCACGCTGTTGTACGGGCGATGCCATTCCCGTCCACGGACTTCCGAGCGGAATGCGAGAGTCGTTCATTCTCTCTGGAATTCCCTCACGGTGATCGAGAGTCGATCCTCAAAACAATTCCTCGCTTCCGGGTCGGCATGAATCGAAAGCGAACGGATGCGCGGCAAGGGTCCGCCGAGGAAATAGCTCTCCAGGTCATCGTGGTTTCGCAATAGCGGATCGACGAGAAAACTCGTCTCGGTCATGATCGGGATGAGTCGGAACGAATGCTTCTCTCCGTCCGCGGTGGTTACGTCGAGGGACAGATGCGGCGATCGGAACAGCGCTTTCGTGAGTCGTCCGCGAAAAGTGTCGGTCGCACGAATGGACAGAAGTTTGGCGGACGCTCCGAACTCGTCCAAACGGATCGCTTCGTCAAAAGCGATGTCTTTTTGTAGCAGCACGGTCGATTCGGCGGCGTTCGTAGGTTTGTCGTCCCGGCGTTCGAGGAGAAGCAGTCCTTTCTCTTGTGCGACGAATCGATACCGGCGGAAGATTTCGAGAAGGGCTGCGCTGTCTTCCATCGCCGGAAAGCGATCGTCGATGGGCTGGAGCCGGCAGAGAACGAAGTCCGGGGCGCGATCGCCTCGGTAATAGGCGGCGTTGACCTCCATCAAGTCGGAGGTATAGGCGGAGTAGCTTTGAAAGATTGGGCGCGGGTGGTAGTTCAGATGGTTGAGAAACAGAACACCCTGCGAATAGGTCAAAAGATCCACGGGTCGATTGCCCACAATGCCGCAAATCTTCGGCAGCGCCCATTCGTCGGCCAATACCTTTTGTTCTAACGCGAGAAGTCGAGCGAGGCGAGTGGGGCCAGGGCGAAGATCCCGTTCGTTAGTAGATGGCTCGCCCAAGGGATGGGGAGAGGAATGCCTCGGCCCACGATTCCGAGGACAATGGTAGTTGCCAACAAAAGGACGCGGATCGGCATCGTTTTCGGGCCGCCCAGGAGTCCTTCCGCCGCAAACGGGACGACGACCAAGAAACCGAAAAAATACGCCGTGTGACTGTCTTGACGAATGAATCCATGTTTCCAGACCATGAATGTACCGGCGCACAACAGAGCGATCCCCAGGAGATTCTCGCGGCGGCGCAGCACGGAAAAGGGACGAACCGTGGCGAACAGCAGAAAGCACAGTCCGGCCGCCAGTCCGAGATAGACAGGTTCGATTCTGCCCTCCTTCGCCATCGCCTCACCGTAGCCGCGCGCGACTTCGAGTGAGGAACTGACAAAACGCGGTAGATGAGCCAACGACTGACCGAGCAACGTCCAAACAAGAACCAGGCTCAGGGGGTATCCCATCGCAACCAGCAGCCGTGTTCGCCACGTCAGACCCGGAGCGCACAGGACGACGCTCCAAGCGCCGACACCCACGAGCAAAAAGGTGAACTTTGTCAGCGACAAGATCGCCAAGAGAATCGTCCCGGCAAGAAGCCGAGACGACGCTCGGCAGCCCGCGTCGCGCAGCGGCAACAACCCCATGAATACGAGGCAGATGAGATACAGCGTGTCCACGGAGCCGGCCAGAAAGTAGAGTGCCAAGCCGAGGAACATTACGCGCATCCAACGGGCGCGCAGCGCTCTGGACCAGCGCCACAGTATCCATGTAAACGCGAACTTGACGCCCAACTCCCAGGCATACTTCCACCAAAAGAGATCGGCGTCATACACCATGTTGACGAAATAGCCGAGCGGTCCATAAGTCCAAATGTAATCGACGCCGCACTGGAATCGGTGCGTGAGGAAGTATCCCAGACAGCGCTGCCAAGACGTGTCATTCCCGACGCTGGCGATGTGATGCGGTAGATCGAGCAAGCCGATCCAAAGTAGTAGGAAGAACGGCAGACGCAGCCATGGCGACTTGCCTTCCTCGTCTTCGGAACGATCGTCACGCATGTTCTCGGAGTTAACTCGTGGGTACAACGTGTCATCCTATCGCTACCTTTTTACCATCTTCCGACCCTCGGGCAACCGCTCTTTTGGTCGAGGATTCGATACGCGAGTAACACCGGTTAGCGAGAAGCGTGGGGCCACCCTTGACGAAATCGAGAATGCGACCATAATCCAGCGTGGATTTGGTGCGCAGGCTGCGAGGGTGGCGTGCGGACTCCGAGAACCACCGTCTTTCGTTAATCGTTTGGGTTTATCGCGCTTCGTTAATACGTCGTGCCGGCAAAGGGTAAATTGAACCGGGAGTATCGCTCACATGCGCCTTCAACCCTCCCTTTTGTGGACGTGGAACCGCACCCTCGACCGCCTCCCTTACTTGCTGATCGGCGTCGTGTTGTTCCTGGTGAAATTCGCTTTCGACTGGACAATCGCCCGTCAGTTCTTCGGACAGTCCTGGTCTCCGTTCAACTATCTCGTTTGGCCTAATGAGCGCGTCTTGCGCGTCTTCGAGTTGGGTGAGTCGGATCGGGGATTTTCTCTGACGATGCTGATCTCGTCATTGCCGTTCATCTGGACGGGAGTGATCCTCACGCTCCACCGTCTGCGTGCCACGGGATTGCCCTTGAGCCTCATCCTCTTGTTCTTCGTGACCGTCGTGAATCTGCTGTTGTTCTTGGTCCTCGTGCTGCTACCGACACAAGAAGTACTCGACGCCGTGGCCGTTCCGCGACTTCGAGTTCAACACGTCGAATCCCTGCGGACGGTCCACCGAAGCATTGTGCGCGAAAGCTACTGGCGCAGTGGACTATTGGCACTGGCTATCGCCGTCCCGCTGGAAGTGATGGCCGTTGTGTTGAGTGCGCAGGTGTTGCAGAGTTATGGGTTCAGTTTGTTCGTCGGCGCGCCCTTTTCGCTCGGCATGATCTCGGTACTGTTGTTTGGCTTCTCGCACCCTCAACCGTTGGGAGCTTGTCTGACCGTGGCTCTTTCCGCGGCAACGCTGGTGGGGGTGATGATCCTCGCCATCGCCCTTGAGGGAATCATCTGTCTGCTCATGGCGGCTCCCATCGCCTATTTTCTCGCATTCCTGGGAGCCTTGGTCGGTTATGCCATCCGGGCACGCCCTTGGCTCAACGATCGGTTGGCCGCGCTCTTGCTGGCGATGGCGGTCTCGATGCCGGCGTTGATGGCAGCCGAATCCACGAACGAACCGGAACCGTCCTTGCGAGTCGTGAGAACCGAGATGGAAATCGACGCGCCACCGGACCAAGTCTGGCCGCACGTCCTTTCCTTCCCCCCTCTGGCGGAACCGGACGATTGGACCTTCCACACCGGCATCGCCTATCCACAGCGTGCTGAGATTCACGGCGAGGGAGTCGGTGCGATCCGATACTGCGTCTTCTCAACCGGAACCTTCGTCGAGCCGATCGACGTCTGGAATCCACCGTCTCGGCTGCACTTCCGGGTTACCGAACAGCCGGAACCGATGCGCGAGTGGAGTCCCTATCACATCCATCCCGCCCACTTGGATCACTACCTTGTGAGCGAACGAGGCGAATTCCTTCTACAGAGCTTACCGAATGGCCGCACGCGCCTCGTCGGCACTACCTGGTACAGCAACCGAATGTGGCCGGCACCCTATTGGGGTTTGTGGTCCGACTCGATCATCCACCGCATTCACAGCCGCGTGTTAAATCACGTCAAGCGATTGACCGAGGAATCGCCCCGTCGAAGCGCTGCCGGACGCCCTAGCAGCTGGAACGATGTCGTAGAGATTCCTTGGATGCGAGAAGACGGACCAGCGGAAACCTTCATTGCATCCCGACACTCCTCGGAGAGAAACATTGACTCTTTAGCAGGAAATCTATAGATTGACTACTACGAAAGAAGACAGCTTCACTCTTGGGGATTGGTGTAACGGTAGCACGACTGACTCTGGATCAGTTAGTCTAGGTTCAAATCCTAGATCCCCAGTTTTTCCCATCCGCATTGACTCACCGTTTTTGCTACCGAGTACTCGTCGTTGCCTCAACGGGATGTTACCTACATCGCGTGGAAGGCAACACGAAAGGGAAAAACAATTGTCGCTTGACACTCAGCACACAAACCGCGCAGGCTACCCCCATCACCCCACCTGAGCCTGGCGGGAGATTCATAGTAATTCCATAAACTCTTCCACGGTAAGACCGGCTGCTTCGATTTGAGACTTTAGCAGTCCCGTACCCACTGTTTTGCCCGCATGACGGGAATGGAGAGCCGAAAGGAATGGGCCGCTTTCTTCAAGATGACATGAATTCCGCAGGTCAGCACCTCGGAAAAGCCAGCTCTCTTCAATGCGCGAATAGCGTCTTTGCCGGAAAGTCGCGGGACTTTCGGCATCTACGATAATCCACTTCTGTTTGGCTCCCGGCGAAACGTCGGCTGTCGAAGTGTCTTTCCGGGGAATCTCCTCTCCGGAATCTTTACAATCTTCCAAAATGCCTCGAACGGCCTCTTCGACATTCTCTAACGCCTCTTCTTCTGTTGCGCCGCTGCTTCCCGCACCGGGAAGGTTCAGCACAATGGCGGAGAAAGAGTTGTCCTCATCTTCGTCCTTGGAAACGAGGACGTGAAGCCGGTAGGCCGTCGATAGATGCCACGCTTCTTCTAAAACATTTTGGGTAACGGCGGTATTCTTACACTTCATGTCGATTGCGGTCATCTTCAACCTCCTCGACGGGCGAACGGAGTTCCTTCCCTTACGATAAGCCGATGCGATCCAACAATCTCGTTTTGCCAAAGAACGTCTAACGAGTAAGTTCCCACTTCGAGTGTGAATATATTTATAGGCGGAAGGGGAGCGATTAACTCAACCGTAGCGAGGCGATCCATGAGTGCAATCCTCAAACCGCTCTGAAAAAGCACCATATTCTTGGACACATGGACCATCTGCAAAGTGATCTCTGTTCCGTCAACCACATCCGTCAGGCTGACGTAGGCGGCGGGACAACCTAGGTCGGTTCCCCCCGGAACAACTCGCGTCTCGGTCCCATCGGCATTGAACACTGCCGGTAACGGCATCTTACCGATGAGGAGTTGATTGAATGTACCAGCGATGATCTTCTTGCCGGACTTGTCTTCGTAGATGCGTTCTGCCAACACAAGAGCTTGAAGAACAGGGTTCGCGGCAAATCGATCCTACTTTCGTTGACCCATCAATGCAAATGGGTCCGGGCGCGTCTCCTTCTTGGTTTCATTTCATTCTGGACGGTACAAAAAAATACGGCCACGAGAGCAAAGGACCGGTCATTTACTCGTCACGAAAGTCCGAGGGCGAAAACGAAGAAACCGCGAAGCGGAGCGCGGGGGCGATCCCGCGCTCCGCTTCGCGTCGCGGCTAACCGATGGGAGACATTTACTTCTTTTTCCCGGCTTTTTTATCCTTGAATTCCTTGACGTACTTCTCCGGGTTTTCCATAAACGCATCGCGGCAGCCGGAACAGCAGACGTAGTAGGTCTCGCCTTTGAAGCTGACCGGCATGGTGCCCAGGCCCCCGGAGACGATGCACTCGTTCTTCTTGTCCACTTTACCCAGGCTGACGCCTTCGCGCGTGCAGGCGACCATGTAATCTTTCTTCCAGATGGTACGGCCTCCATCTTTGTGGGCGACGTGGTAGATAAAGCGGTCGCCCTCGGCGGCAGTGTTCATGGTGATTTGCTCCGTCGCCTTGGAGTCGGGGTCGATACGTTCCAGCTTGAGCGTCTCGCGTTCGATCTTACCCACGAAGACGAGTTTTTTGTCTTCCTTGTTTATCAGCGTCAGCTCGTAGGCCTTCTTTTTGGGCAGATAGCGAAGCTCGCCGGATTTGTAGATTTTGCCGTCTTTGATGTTCATACTCATCCAGGCATCGTCGCCCTTGAAGCGCCAGCTCCAGCTGACGGTTTCACTCCAGACGGGGTCGCGCGGGCCGGGACGAGGCTTGTCGGGGCCTCCGTTACCCTTCCAACCTCCGATAAACTCTTGCAGTTCTTTGAGAGCCTCTTTGGCCTCCGAGGAATTGGCTTTGTCGTCGGCCAGCACCGGCACAATCAGGCCGAGCAGAGCCACCTGAATCCCAAGCACTACGAATCGTTTCATGGGTCCTCGCTTTCGCGTATGTGGAATGGAGGGGAGCGTCTCGCTTTAGACGAAGCCGCAGCGCGATTGGTTCCGGCGAACCGGCAGCGCGATGGGAAACACCCGGCAGCGTAAGCTGCCGGTTCGCCTTACGGTGTCAGCACAATTTTACCGTGCAGCGTGCCGGCCTTGCCGAGTGTGTTCTCTTCCAAGAGTTGATGCGCTGCCGCCGCTTGGGACATAGGAAAAACGCGGCCAATCAGCGGTTTCAGTTGGCCGCTCTTGAGCCAACGATTGATGTCTTCGGCGCAGCGGCGTTGTTCGGTCGATGTGGCGTTAAACATGGCGAAGCCGTGCAGCGATAACCCTTTGACGTAGAACGGTCCTACCGGAAAGAGCGGTTGTGCCTGTCGTCCGGCCATGACGATGATGCGGCCGCGCTGGGCCATGAGATCGACCGTGCGTAGAAAATCTGGCTCGCGCTGCGTCTCGTACCAGACGTTAACCCCTTGTCCGCGTGCGAACTCGCGCACCCGAGCGGGGATGTCGTCCGTCTTATAGTTGAGGACGCAATCGGCTCCCCACTGTTGGCACAGCTTCGCCTTGTCCGCCGAGCCGACGGTGGTGATGACGCGTGCTCCGACCGCCTTGGCCATCTGCACGACCATCGAGCCGACGCCGCCCGTGCCGCCGTTGACGTAGACGATCTCACCCGCTTGCAACCGGGCATCGCGGAACAGTCCCAGATGCGCGGTGATGCCGACGAGAGCGACCGCCGCCGCCGTCTTGTCGTCCACGCCTTCGGGAGTCGGATACAGCCACTCTTCGGCGACGGCGGCATATTCGGCAAATGTCCCCTGTCTTCCCAGCAAACCTTGGTTCGATCCCCAAACGCGGTCGCCGACGGCGAATCGGCTGCGTAAGTTGCCTGTTGCTTCCGGTATCTTTTCGACCGTACCGGCGAGATCGCAACCGACGACGAACGGTTTGGGCAGCGTCATAGGGACCATCCCGGCCCGAATGTACAAGTCGATGGGATTGACGGCGACCGAGCCGACGCGGACCAAGACTTCTCCGGATTGCGGAGTCGGTTGTGGCAGATCGCCATAGTGAATCGCGCTGGGATCGCCCGTCGTCTCAATGAATGCAGCCTTCACAGTAGACCTCGCATGGAGAGAATGTTCGCGGTTGTCTTCGTCGATGGGTAAGATAGCAAGCGAAGTCGGCACTCGCAAGAAACCGCTCAAGAGTCGCCGACAATCTCGTCGAGTCCCCGACGCACCTCCTCCGCCTCGGGACGCGCGAGTTGCCTCACGATGCGACCGTCGCGCAGAAACACGAGGTTCGGCCACAATCGGACGCCAAAGGAGCGGCCCAGCGGCTTGCCCTTGCCATCCGCAATTTTGATGTGCCGCACTTGGGGATACGATTGCAACAAAGATTCGAGCGGCCCTTGCAACGCCTGACAGTAACCGCACCAACTTGCGCCGAATTCCAACAATATCGGACCTTTTAAGGCATCTATATCCTCGCGGCTCGGCTCCGGTTTGTCGTAGCCCGTATCGAATGGCACGATGGATTCTCCTAAAAGAGGCCGCCCCTTGACATTCTATTCGACGCGGATCGCGCCGGCCTCTCACTCTCCGTCGGGGCTTACCGGATCGATCCCGCTAAATTGCAAGATTTGGGCACAATCAACAAAGTAAGGCGAGGCGGGAAACCGATGTAACCCACAAGCTGGCTATTCCGCTCGCCAGATCCCGCAGGAGACCCGTTGATATGCTCCGCGATACACCGCGCCGCGCGCCGGGACACCGTTTCATTGGCCGTCTCGCGTCTATTTGCGCCGCCGGACTCTTTCTGGTGCCGATCGGCTGCAAGTTCACGATGCCGATGGATCGCTATCTACGGAACAGTCCACCCGTGCCCGGTCCCCTCTCCAGCGGATTGACCCCGCCTTTGTATGTGACTTATCCCCCCGGCAGCGGAGACGACGACTCCGGCGTAAAGCGCGTTTCCTATCGGACGACAACCTCCGAGGCGGCCTCGCCCGTTCCCAATCCGTTGCCGTCGCTCTCCTCGGTGGAGCAGGTCACTCCGGTTGATTTCGATGTGGTGATGCGACGAACCTTCGAGAACAATGGCGACCTGCTGGCGGCGCGCGAGCGCGTTCGGGAGAGCGAGTCGGCGCTCGCCGCGGCGGTGCGCTCGCACATGCCGCAAGGGATGCGCAAAGATACCTTTAAGACGCCCGTGGCCGAGGCGACGGTCTGGCGTCGCCGGGTCGAGCTGCGCAAGGTCGAAAACGAGAAACTCCTCGACGCTGCCAATACCTATTTCGATTGGCTCGCCGCCAAGCGAGGCGAATCCGTGGCGCGCGACCTGATCCAGTTGGACGAGAAATTACTCGGCCGCGCGCGCAAACTCGTCGAACTGGGCGAGAAGCCCGCACAAGTGATGGTGGAATCCGCGGAAACGGCGCTGGAAGGGCATCGCCAAGCCCTGACGAACGCGCGTAGACTCGGCCAATCCGCGGCAACCAAGTTAGCCCTCCTCATGGGGCTGAGTGGCGGCACGATCGGCACAACCGACAAGCTCTCGCCCAGGGATCGAGTCGAGGTGTCGGGGGATGTCGAGGAGATGGTGCAACGAGCGCAGGCCAATGGACCGGGCGTGCGTGAATTGCAGGGACTCATCGCATCCATCCAACAAGGAATCGATCGCGCGCGCTTCGCTCAACGTATCTGTGCGATGTCGGAATCGAGTCGAGTGTGTGGATTTGCCTTGGTCCATGCGCCGCTGACATGCGGTCGACTCCAAATGGCCCAGAGCGAATTGCAGCAGGCGCGCCTGGCACTCAACGAGCTTCAAGGAAAGCTGCGCGCTGGCGTCGAGGAAGCACATGCGTCCATCATTTCCGGGCGCGAGCAAATCGTCCATGCCGCCGCGGCGATCAAGCACGCCGCCGAGACGTATCGCCTCATGGATCTCCGCTTGTCCATGGAGAACCCCGATGCTTGGGCACGGAATCATACGTACAATGGTGTGTTAAGCGCCATTCAACAGGTGTCGCAGGCTCACGTCCAGTTCGTGAAAGCTGTGGCCGAGTATCAGAGGGCCCAAGCGCGCCTCTCGCTTTTCTTGGGAACCTATAGCGAGGCTCCGGTTCACGCCCGATGAGGACAAATCCGCTGCCGCTTGTCGGCGGGCATCGGAAGATCGAATGCCTTCAATCTTTCGTTGTATAATTGCGGAAAGCATCCCAGGCAGGGTTTTCCGCAATGAAGCCGACCTCGACTGAACTCCGTTGCCCTTCTCTCGACGAACTGCGCCGTCTCCTTCGGCACGAAGTTCCCGAAGCCGAGTCGGCTCGGCTGCTCCAGCACATTCCAAGCTGTGCCGCTTGCCGCGAGAGATGGGACAATCTGCGCATGGAGACCACGGCCAGCCACACCCCGCCGTTGTTGCCACCGAGCGGCGACACCCATTCCGGCAGAGCGGTATCTCCTCCTCCCGTTTGGGATTCCCAAGAGTCGCTCTTGGGAGACGGTGGCGGGCGCGCTCTTCATCCTTCCTCAGCCGCCGACAAGCCGCCCTCCTTCGCTTTTCTGTCTCCAGCGCGCGAGCCAGACGAATTGGGTTGGTTGGCACACTATCGCATTACCAGGGTAATCGGCGAGGGGGGCATGGGGTTCGTCTTCGACGCCTTCGACACCCATCTGCAACGCCGCGTGGGGCTGAAGGTACTCAAGCCGGAGCTGGCAACCAACCTCTCGTTCCGCGAGCGCTTTCTGCAAGAGGCGCGCGCCGCCGCCGCGCTGTCAGACGAATACATCATTACGATTTATCAGGTCGGACTGGAGAACGATGTTCCCTTCTTGGCCATGAAATATCTGCACGGCGAATCGTTGGAGCAACGTCTCCAGCGCGATCGGCGCATCCCCACTCACGAGGTACTTCGTATTGGCCGCGAGATCGCCTTGGGGCTGAGCGCGGCGCACGAGCGCGGGATAATCCACCGCGACATCAAACCGGCAAATTTGTGGCTGGAGACGCCCCCGGAAGAAGCTGCGTCGAGCGGTCCTCGCCTGTCCTGCGAGTACGTCTCTCGGCTGAAGATTCTCGACTTCGGCTTGGCTCGACCGATCCACGATACCCGGCGACTGACGGCGACCGGCCTGATCGTCGGCACACCGTCTTACCTCGCTCCGGAACAGGCGCGCGGCTTGCCGCTGGATCATCGTTGCGATTTGTTCGCCCTCGGCATCGTCCTGTTCCGCATGGTCACCGGCACATTACCGTTTGACGGTCCCGATACACTCGCCCAACTGACGGCTCTGGCCATTGGATCGCCGCGTCGCATTGAAGAGTTACAACCTCAGACGCCGACGGGATTATGCGACCTCATCCATCAGCTCTTGGCGCGCGAACCGGCCGACCGCCCCGCATCGGCCCGAACCGTTGCCGAGTCGCTGCGGGCGTTGGAGCGAAGCGAGGCGGGGCTTCCTCGCCCTCCACGTCCCAATCTCCGCTCCCCATCTCGCACGACCCGTCGCGTGTGGATGGGCGGATTAGCCGTCCTTTTTCTCGCGGGTGTCGCCGGACTATGGCACGGCTTTCGCTCGAAGGAAAGCCCATTGCCACCGCCGGCGGAAAAAGATCCGATCAAAGTCGGCATCTTGTTTTCTCTGCGCGGTTCGATGTCCGGCGGAGGAGCGGCGGCTCACGACGCCGTGATATTGGCCGTGGAAGAACTAAATCGACAGGGTGGGTTGCTCGGTCGCAAGATCGTGGCGGTCGATGGCGACGGCGAATCCAAGGGCAGTAAGTTCGCCGTCTTGGCCCAAAAGTTTCTCAACGAAGACCGTGTGTCGGTGATCTTCGGCTGCCGCGCCTCGTCCAATCGAAAGGTCGTTCGTCCCCTCGTCGAGAAGGCGGGAAATCTGCTGATCTATCCCATGCAATTCGAGGGGCTGGAGGATTCGCCGAACATCGTTTATCTCGGTGCAGCGCCCAATCAACAGATTTTACCGGCCCTCAATTACGCCATCGGCATTTTGCACAAGCGCCGTCTCTTTATCGTCGGATCCGATTATGTGTACCCGCGCGCCGCCAATCAAATCGTCCGCGATTACATCCGCGACCATCAGCGGGACGCTCAAATCGTCGGCGAAGAGTACATCCCCTTTGGAGGCACGGAGGTCCAAGACCTCGTCCGTGGCATTGCCGCCAAGAAACCCGATTTAATCGTCAATACCATCAATGGCGATAGCAATTCGGCTTTTTTTCGCGAGCTGCAACGAGCCGGACTCAACGCCGATTCCACGCCGGTCTTGTCGTTCAGCATGGGAGAGAACGATTTGCTGAGTCTGGGCGAGGCCGGCGTCGGCCATCTCGCGGCGTGGAGTTATTTTCAAAGCATCGACCGGATCGAGAACCGCGATTTCGTCGCTAAATTCCGCGAGCGATTCGGCAATCGCCGCGTTCTCTCCGATCCGATGGAAACCGTCTATTTCGGCGTTCAGCTGTGGGCGCAAGCGGTGCAGGCCGCCGGAACCGTCGAGTCTTCCGCCGTGGTTCAAGCCATGAAGAATCGCACCTTCGAGGCACCGGAAGGCCGGGTACGCATCGATGCCGACACGCACTACGCCTGGCGCGTAATGCGGCTGGGGCGAGTTCGGGATGACGGCCAATTTGAGATTCTCTTCAACTTGGAGACGCCGATTCAGCCGAAGCCATACCCGACCAGCCGTTCGCGGGCCGAGTGGGAGCGCTACTTGAAGAATCTCTATGCGGAATGGGGCGACAGTTGGTTGGCCCCGCCACCGCCGAGATAAAGGCGGCGGTGAGTTTGGACACCGAGCATTTTTTGCGAGATCAACCGATGGACAATTATCAGACCTCAAGCGTGCCAAGCAGCGAAATTGCGATCTTCAGCCGAATTCTTAAGCTAGAGGACGACGATCTCTCGCACGATTTGGCGCGCTATGTTTTGACGCTCGGTTTCGAGGAAAAAGATCGAGAACGAATGCAAAAACTGGCGGAGGGAAACCAGACGGGGTCTTTATCTCTGCAAGAGCAAGAAGAGTTGCAGAGCTACGTCAAGGCGGGACACTTGCTTGCCTTGCTCCATTCTAAAGCCCGCAAATCGATCCATCGGAAAAAGGTTTCGTGAGGCGCTCATGGACGAGTCGATCGCCGCACAGGTCCGTCGCCGCGCCAGATACGCTTGCGAGTATTGCCGCATGCCCCAGAGATTCTACCCCACCATTCTCTTTCCGATCGACCATGTGATTGCCAAACAACATCGCGGCCCGACCGAGCTACATAACCTCTCGCTCTCGTGTCTTCATTGCAACAGTCACAAAGGACCGAACATCGCCGGCATCGATCCTAAATCCAAGAAACTGACGAGGCTATTTCATCCGCGACGTCACAAGTGGAGCCGACACTTTCGTTGGAACGGCCCCTATTTGCTCGGACGCACCACGATCCTGGTTCTCTCGATGAATCACCCCGAACTCGTCGAAGTTCGTTCCGCGATTCAAAATGAAGGATTTGTCTTCCCCCAAGAATAATCGAGTCGCACGGACAAATCGAGGAGATGTCGTTCACCAGTTGACGTGTTCCGCAAATTCGCCGATTCCCAAACGATAACACATCTGCTCGAATTGTTCGTAGTGCCGCGGATCGCTGCTGTGCAGATGCTCGCCCTCGGTGATGAGGCGCAGGGCATCGTTTCGCGGGATGCTAAAGTCGCGCAGAACGCGCTCGAACGGCGCGAGATCGCGGGCATAGACGACGAGGAGCTTGTGTTCGTCGAACTGCACTTCCATCGCGCGGCCGCGCGCCAGTACCGCGACGCCGGTACAGCCGTCGTTCATTAAAAGCTCTTCAAAGTCGCAAAAATGACTCATCGAGACCGGCAGGTCGATGTGTTCGCGGGCCAGATCCTTATGGCTCTTGCCGTCGCCGTGATGGCTCGTCTCCACGATGACATCGACGGCCTCGCCCAGCGGGGCAAGGAGCGCCAGGAAAACGTCGAACAGTTGTTCGCGCGAGACGGCGGCAGCCAGGACCGGCAAGCGCAGCCGTCGTCGTTCGTCGCGGTAGACTTCGACGCGGTAGCCCTGGCGAGGTACAACCGGCACATGGAGCGCCGGACGAATGGCATCGGTCAACAGAAAATCACCGTAGCGATCCACCCGCAAATGGGCGGACAAATTCTTGGCAGTCACGTCCACACCTATGTTTATGGGAGAGAGGGGAGTTGTCGTTCGTTCGGATTGTCGGGGAAATCCGTTTGTCTGATGAACTATAGAACGCATTTTCGCCGCACGCCAATCGACGCGCCGATTCTCTCCGTGTCTTCGGCGCAAGCCGACTCCGCGAGCGCTTTCTCGTCGCCTCCAAACGGATTCCTCTCCGAGCGCGGCGGCAACAGCGGTTATGATGACCCATAGAGTCTCACGGCGACGAGGTGGAGATGCCATGCGCGTAATCCTGAAATCGACATTCTTCTTGGGGATGATTTTGGCGGCCGGCGCACCTGCGAGCGCCGACTCCGCGGGCGAACGGGTGGAGGAATACTGGGAGAGCGCGCAAATGGACGGGGCACAAGTCGGCTTCGTACGCGGAACCGTGCGCCGTCTCGATGGCGTGGACGGCAAGCGATTCCGAGCGTCCGAGGAAATGGACTTGACGTTTAAACGCAACAGAGCCGTCCTGCGCTTGCGGCGCGAACGGGGGACCGAGGAGACAAGCGAGGGAAAAGTCGTCGGTGTCTTTATGAAACAGGGACAGGAGGGCGGCAAACAGTTGATATTGTCCGGCGCGCTCGAAGAGGGACGAATGCACGTTCGCATCGACGACGGACGCATCGATCGCCGTTTGCCTTGGAGCGACGAGGTGGTGGGAATGTACGGGCTGGAACACCTGTTCGCCAAACGCAAGCCGAAGGCCAACGATCGCTGGACATTGAAGCGCTACGATCCGACCTACAATGCCGTGACGACCGTGAACGTCGCGATGAAGGAACGCGAGAAGATCGCGCTGACGCCGGGCGCGCCGCGCATCGAATTGTGGCGCGTCGAGATGACGCCGCAACCGCTCGAAGCGCCGGGGATAACAGTGCGCCCCCCGGCCGAGACGTGGTGGCTCAATGAGAATTTCGATCCCGTTCGTCGTCAAATCGAGTTGGAGGGGTTGGGTACGCTGGTGCTGACGCGGACCACGCGGCAATCGGCGACGACGCTATCGCCGGCGCGCTCGCTCGACATCGGCCTGAAATCGCTGCTCCCCCTCAATCGCGCGCTGACGCGACCTTATGCGACCCGTTCGGTAGATTATCGGATAACGCTCCGCGGCGACGCCGATCCCTCGTCTGCCTTGACGCGCGACGCGCATCAAACCATCGACGAGATTCGCGGCGAATCGTTTACTCTGCACGTTCACCCGCCGCGCGAACCAGAGCGACGTGTCGATGCCCCCGCCCCCTCGAAGGAATATCTCGCATCGTGTCGCTTCATCGACTCCGAGGACGAGCGCGTGAAGGAACTGGCGCGGCGGGCGGCGGGTGGCGAGATGGACGCCTGGGCCAAGGCGAAACGCATCGAGCGTTGGGTGAAGCAAAATATGCGCGTCGATCAGACGGTGGAAATGGGTCCGGCCAGTGAGGTAGCACGACGGCTGCGCGGCGATTGTCGCCAGTACGCGCTGCTAACCTCGGCACTCTGTCGAGCCGAAGGCATCCCGTCGCGCACGGCCATCGGACTGATCTACGTCGAAAAGGGACGGCGACCCACGATGGGCTTTCACATGTGGACAGAGGTTTGCATCGAAGGGCAATGGTTGGGACTCGATGCCACACTCGGTCTGGGCGGAGTGAGCGCCGCCCACATCAAGATTTCCGATCATTCCTGGCACGACACGCCTTCGCTGACGCCCTTGCTCCCCGTCAGCCGCGTTCTTGGCAAAATGAAGATTGACATAGTCAACGAATAGGCGACCCGGCAGCGTAAGCTGCCGGGTGATGAATTGCGCTGCCAATTCGCCTTATTTGTGCGATGCCGGCTGAACGCCGAGTGTCTCATAGGCTTCCTCGGCTTCATGCCGCACGGCGGCATTGCTGTCGGACTTCAGTTTCTCCACCAGCGCCACCACTTCCTTGCTGTTGGCCTTCATCTGAGCCAACGCATGGACGCAAGCCGCTCGCACGGAAGTGGCTGGATCGGTCTGCGCCGACGCGACCAGATGCTCCACCACAAGAGGCTGCGCCTTCCAATTCAGATCGCTGAGCTGTTCGGCAGCTCGTTCGCGCTCGGACGGTCGCAGCGAATCCTTGAGCGTGGCCAACAGATAGGGCACGCCCGTCGGCTGCCTGGGAGCTGGAGCATACGCTACCTGGGTTGGCGGAACGGTCATCAGCGGGTTTGCGCCGGCGGGCATGGGCAGCATTGCCATCGCATTCGGCATCGGCTGACGCGCATTGGGCATGGCGGGCATCGTGGCATAACCGCGCGGCGGAGTCCCCTCGCCTTCGATCTGCTGGGCAGGCTCGGCGAAGGCGTTGGGCAGTTGTGGAGTTCCGCCAAAGTCGGCGGGAATCGGCCGGCGCGTACCGGCTACGGTAAAGGCGTTGCCCATCGCGTCGGGCACACCCACATCGAGTCGCGCCGGTTGCATCGGTGCCGGCCGCGTGGGATACGGGCCGGGAGGAGGAACCGGCAGACGCGGCGTCGGGCCAGGCGGTGGAACTGGCATGCGCGGTGCCTCGGCGATCCTCGGCGGATAGTTCGGGCGAGGACCGTTGGGACCGCGATCGAAGGCGTTAAACGGGGCCGACTCCGCGGCGGGAGTAGCCGATTTCGTCGTCGCGGTCCAGAAGGCGTTGCTTTCGTCGGCGGGAACTTCGGACACCTTGGCGGGACTTCGCGGCGGCCGTTGAACGATCGGCGGTTTCGAATCGACAATCGTACTGTGTTTGGGCCGAACATTGCTCATATTGCGAAACAGCTCTGGATTCTGCACGGGATCGGGGTGTGTCTTCTCCATTTGCACGGGAACGGGATCGGCACGCTTAGCCACGGTCTCCGTCGGTTTGGTTGTCCACGGTTCCACCTTGCCCCACGACTCGCGCGGATCGCGCGCCACAGGCGTGGCGGTCGGCACCGGTTGAGCCGTTGCCACGGCAGGGGCGGCCTTCGGGGCGGTTTTCACCGGCTCGCAAACGATCTCTTTGCAGTCGCAATCCCGCTTCGATTTGAACAGACGACCGATAAACGGCTGGCGCATTGGCGAAGGCGGGCAGCAGACGGTCGATTGACTGCACGTCTCACACGGCTTGCCGTTCGTGGCGCAGGGCGCTCCACTCGGACAATCGCACGGGGTCTGAGCCACTGCCGTGCCATGCGGTGTGGGCAACAGGCGCGGCTGAGCCGGTGTGCCCGTATCGGGCGGTAGCGCGCCGGTGGACTTCTGCTGAATCACCTGTGTCCCCAACGGCGTCAAAGCCGGTGGATTCGATCGAATCCCAGGAGTGGGTTGCGCGACCGCGACAGGAGACGTAGGCTTGGTCGTGGCCGGTGGCTGGGCGATCGGAGAAAGCGGCGACGGTTCCGGAGTTCGTGCGGTACTCGTAATCGGGCGCGGTTGAGGCGTCGGCGCGAGATTGAGCGGCGAGGGCGATTGGGACGGGCGAGCGACCGTCGGAGCCGGTGCGATCGGAGCGCCGGCCGGTGGCTTGCTGTCGCCGTTCCAATGAAAGATGCGCGTGGTCATCGCGCGGGGCGTGCCGGTCGAACTCGAGGGAGGCGAGCCAACAATCGTCATCACTTCGCCCGAATCGACGGCTCGCACTTGATAGACGGGAACGCCGTTCGGCTCGTGCCAGGTTTTGACGATTTGACAGCGCTGCGGCGCTTTCCCTTCCTCGCGCACCGTGATGAAGCGAGGCCGAGCAGTTGTCTCCCCAGTCGATTGCGCCCAGGCCAGGCCGGTCCAGCCCAGACCCGCAACCACGAACGCCAGTGTCAGTGACCGGACCATCTCGTTGATCTCCTTTCCGCGCAGACCCCATGTCGAGCCGAACGAAGAACGCCGACTCGTTTCCTTAGTTATCGGCTTTGCGGAAAGAAGCGATTAGTCGGATTTGAACGAATGGGTCAAAAAAAACGTCGGCAGCCGTAAGGAGAGCGGGGCCTCTCGTCCTGCCCTCTTTCCCATTGCGGTATTCTGGGAAAAAGGGCAAGGTGGCGAGGTTCTAATCCTTTTTGATGGCGGAAATGTCGCGGTGATAGAGGGGGAGATGGCGATAGTACACCTCCAAGCACAGCAACGACAGGGACGTGGCCATGATACGACCACCCTGCGAACTGCCCCAGCTACCAACTTGGTGGGGGTGTCCCGGCGTCGTACCCTTGTCTTGAGTGGCGATGAGCGCGTCGCGGATGCCGCTATGCACTTTTTTGCCGTTTTCGTCCACTCCCTCGTTCCAGAAGCGCCAGCTATCACCCTGCATGTGGTGCATTACTTGGGTGGCATAATAGAGGTAATAGATGTTTGCGGAGGGACCGGGAGGATTGGCCTTGAGGACTTTCACTCCGCTTTGCAAAGCCGGGTTCTTCGGTCCCACGCCGCTATACTGCCGGCACAACAGCCCCACGGAGGTCATCGTGGGAGTCGTCGGTTGACCGGACGTATAGGAGAACGAACCGCCCTTGTCCGCTTTGGAAGATTTGTCCGAGGCTTCCACCGAATCGAGGAACCGTTCCGCCTGCTTGAGTACCTTTTGGGGCACGCTCAGGCCAGCCATTTGTCCGCTCTTGAGGGCCATTAGCTCCCAGCCGGTCACGGAGGTATCGCCCGCCTGTTTGGGACTATAACGCCAGCCGCCTCCTGCTGGATCTTGAGCGTAGGCGACAAAATTCAACGCCTTCTGCGCCGACACTTTGATGCGAGGATCGGACGAAAGTCCATACGCCTCGCACATCGCGATGGTGGCGATGCCGTGTTCGTACATATTGCTGCTATACGATCCATCCTTGGCGCTCTGGCGACCCATGAGCCAATGGACCGCTCCCTCGACGGTTTTCGTGTAGTCCTTATTCGTGGTCTTGGTACTGCGATGGGTGATACCCGCAGCGAGGAACGGCAACACTCCGAAGCCGGTCGCTCCGACATCGTGGCGTTGGCCCGTACCCGGTTCGCAGTTGCATTTCACGATCTTGCCGGCCGGCCGGGGTTGATCGCGGCCATCTTTGCTAAAGTCGTTCAGAGACCAATGGCCATCTTGGGCTTGATGCAGGGCCAAGAAGAGCAGGCCGCGCGCTACCGCCGCTTCCGAAACCTTGTTCCCGCCGTACTCGTTGAGCATCTTCTGTTTGGTACTGCCGCTGCGACCGATAAACTGGCTGCCCAGACTGACGCCGCCCATGCCGCCGGCCAAATTACTGAGTCCTCCGATTCCCGCTTTGTCCAGATTATCCAAGCCGCCTCCCAAGCCGCCGCCGGTTCCGGGAGGTAGTGGGACGTTGTTGCGCGGCGCGTCGGCGGGTGCGCCGTCAATCCCTGGAGCCTGCGTCATATCGACTATGCCCGGAACCACCACGTCTTCGTTGGTGCGATCCACATTGAGACCGTAGGGCGTCTCGCTGTCCATGCCTACGTCCGTCTGGGTGAGATCGAGGTTGTCGTCCTTCGGTTCTTCTTCTACCTGCGTGGTCTGCACCGATTGATCGAGTTCCTCGGGCGCGGCGGCCTTGAGCTGGCCGAACAGGCTGAACAACCCGGCGGCCAGACCGAGAATGGCGAGATTCACGACCGCGCTGGCAATCCAGACGGGAATGATCTTCATCCACGGCACGCCCGTGTTGTTGTGCATGGAGGGCGTCACGACGACGCGCCGCCTACCGTTGTTCGCTGGTGCGGTTGACATATGCGGTTCCCTCTACTCGAAAGACAGACCCCGTATTGACGCTTCCAGACTTGCGAGTCCGCCGTTTTCTCCCATTGGCTTTCCCGCGTCCGTGGAAGAGAAAGATTATTTGTAGTCGAACAATTCTCCCCTGTCGGTCGTGGACAGGTTTTCCGGTGGCGCGACGAATTTGGTGTTTCGGCTGTTGTGAAGACGCTGCCGCACGCGTTGATCTTGGTACCGGAACCAAGCCGTCAGTACGAGTACGCCTACCACCGTGCCTCCGACCACGGCTAAGAATCCCCACATCACTTGATGTCCCCAACTATCCGACTCGCCGACTTCCTCCGAGGCGAACTTCCCCGCGGGGGCATGGCCGATCAGCATCGGCACATCGTGCAGTTTGCCGTCCGACGCTTGATACCGGTAGCGCTTGTAGAAATACCCGTCGAACGTCACGGGTTCGTTGTACCTCCGCTCGTTGTCCACCTTCAAACCGCCCGGCAAATCGGTGAAGGCGACACATACGGGATTCTTGCCGTATTCGTCGGTCATAATCCAACCTTCGTACAGGTCGGCCAGGCCGACGGCGCGGGCTTCATCGGGCGCATCGTAACGCCGCAGCCGGATCAGCCGTCCGGCAAGATGGATCACCTTGCCACGATAGCGCTCTGGCTCGTTGAACAGATGAACGTAAGTCACATCGCGCCGAGCCGCGTTGGCGAATGCCTCCGTCGAAGTATAGTGCGCCTGCACGAGGATATTCCAGTACGCCTCGTATTCTGGATTCCCGATGCTTATGTCGTGGCGATCGCGGATCAGGCCCGGCTGGAGGAACACTTCGGGTATCGGTCGCACGGTATCGGTGTCAATCAGCTCCCAGCAATCGCGCTCCTGTCCCGCTTGAAGCATGGCGAGTTCCGTCAGCGGCGCAGTGGACGAGGGACCGAAACCCGTCAGAAAAAGCAAACTCGCCCCCGAGTTGATCCTTCCGGGCCGCGTCGAGAAGACGCCGCGCAACTCCCACAGCGGCGGATCGAGACTCGCTCCCAGATATACGTCGCTAAGTGTTGCGTGGGCGCTTGTAAACGGTGAAAGCGAGACGGCAACCGTCATGATCGCCAGGTTTTCCGATCGAAATTCGACGGGCGTGGTGAGGGACACGGCGTCCCTCGGAGGGGCAGCCGAGGCGAACGACACACCGAGAACCACCGCAATCGTAGCGACGAACGGGCCTAGGAATGACCGCGACGGTGATTTTTGGTGCATGGTCTGCCGTCCTTCCGTTGCTCCCCTACTTCTTGGATGCGGTCAGAATAAGGATGGTTCCCCAATCGGCGAGTGTCCGCGAAAGAAAGTCGGATCGCATCGAAGCGTCGCATCCAGGTCGCTCAGCGGCTATCCGCAATCCCTCTTGCCCCCTTGCAGGCAAGGAGAGAGGGGCTTCTCGGATCGCCTCTCAGCTGGGCGGCTGTATGAAGCTGATGTTCATAAAGCCGGCTTCTTTGCACGCATCCATCACTTTAACGACTTCGCCCCATTTCAGCTTGGCGTCGGACTGAATCTTGATATTATCCTTGTTCGCCACCGAGGAATGCCTAGCCTTCAATTCGTCTCGGAGTTTCTCCAACGTGTCGATGGGAACGGATCCTGCCTCGGCTTGCAAAGTCATGCCGCTGATGAGACCGTTGTTCACGTTGTCCCGCTGGGTGCGGACGATCACGGTCAGATCGGCTTGCAAATCCAGGGCATCCTTGTCCGTGGCGGCATCCTGTTTCACTTCCTCGGCGCTTTTCGCTTTAGCGAAGCTCTCCGACGGCAGACTCAATTCCATTTGCCCTTCGAGGTCGGAAGGGTGGTAGGTCATCACGAAGAAGGCGAGCAGCTGAAACGCCATGTCGAGCATGGGAGTGACGGGCAAATTCGGCTCGGGTCCAGATTCGGGCTTGCGACGGGTGGTCATTTCGCGCCTCCGGGATTGTTCTTCGTCATGGCACGCAACATGAGGCGGCGGAACCCCGCCACTTTCGCGCGCTGAAAAATGCCGAACACTTGTCCGTAATCGGCGTCCTTGTGTCCGCGAATCACAATCGCGGTCTTCACTTCCTTTTCGTTTTTCCGTTCGGCGGCCGATTTCGCATCGTCGAACTGTTGCTTCATCCACAAGATCAGATCCTTCTCGGTCATCGGCTCCTTGCCGAGTACGAGAATGCACTCGTCCCCCTCGCGGAATTTCTCCTGCACGCGCGCAAACGCATCTGCCGGTAAACGGTCTTGATAGTCCTTCAAAGCAAACGGCTTGACGTTGACGAACAGAACATCGGGATCGCTCTTGTCCATCGGCTTAACGGCTTGCGAGTGCGGCAGAATGATGTCCTCGTTGACTTGTTCGCTAACGAAGTTCACGCACATCATAAAGAACATCAGCAGCTGCAACACCACATCGAGCAGCGGCGTCAGATTGGGTTCTGTAATGCCGCCTTCTCCTCCTCCCCCATGACTCATGGCATCCCCCATTTTTTAGTTCTGAGTTCCAAGTTCTGAGTTCTGAGTGAGAAAAATCATAGCACTCAGCACCCAGAACCTATTACTCCACTCTCAGCACTCAGCACTCAGCACTCAGCACTCTTACTTCGGTTTGATCGCGGCGGTGGCGGTGGCGACGCCGCGTGGGTCGGCGGCGGCGGGCGCGGGAGTTGAAACTTCCGGGCCGGCCGGCTTCTTTGAGTTGTGGTACATCTGCGTCAGCAAATCGTCGGCGATGTTGCCTACGTCCATGGTAATGCGAATGAGCCGATTGCGGAAGAAGGCGTGCGCGAAGATGGCGGGCACCGACAGCGCAATGCCCACGAGGGTGACGACCAAGGCGTGCGAGATGCCTTCGGCCAACTTCTCCGGTTTCGGCGTACCTCCCTTGCCCAGTTCCATGAAACTCAAAATCATACCCCAGACTGTGCCGACCAGCCCGAGCATCGGTCCCAGCGTGCCGATGGTAGCGAGATAGGTAATCAGTTGATCCTTGCCGGCCTTGAGGCTTTCCACCATATTGAAGGCCGCCTCGCGCGCATCGTCGATGCCGTACTGCAAACGGCTCATGCCTGTACTCATTACGCGGCCCAAGAACGAACCGTCTTCCTTGGCCATTTCATACGCTTCCTTGAAACGTCGTTTGTTCACCGTGTCGGTAAAGTCTTCCACGAACGTCGGCGGAATGGCTACGTTCATGCGCAGTTCCATGATGAGCAACATAATCAGCGCGATCAACGCGATGGACACCGCCAACATGACGGGTAAGAACCAGCTGAGCGAGCGGATGATGTGGATGAAAATGTTGGTGGACTGTTTCGACGCATCGGCTTGCTTGCCGGCGTCGGCTTTGGCATCTTTGTTGTCGGCGGGTGGATTGTCTTGCGCCCGCGCCGTCGGTTGTGCCGAACCGACGAACGCCAACAGATAGATCGCCAGCAAAAAGCCGAAAGCGAAGACGGTGAGGCGCGAAGAGGTATTGACCGCGAAACGTGGCATGGTGGAGAATCCCTGACTAAAATAGGCGAATCATGAAACGACCGGCCCGGCATCGAGCCTGCGCACACGGACGAGGAACGACTATCTATGGGACGCGGCGAAAGGACGTTCGGTTCCCGCTCCCCTCAATCTCTCGGTCGAAATCGTCGCCTCGACCTCCCCTCCGGACGGCCAACGACGAACGGGCCAACGACATTTTGTTCCTTATCTAATCTGACTCCCGAAGATACCAACTGTCAAGATCTTTCCGAGGTTACGATCGGGCAGATTGGGCAACTCGGCGCTGAAAGTACGCGAGAGTTCGCTTTAACCCCTCGTGTCGATCGATCCGAGGTTGCCAACCGAGAAGGCTCCGGGCTTTGGCGATTTCGGGTTGACGAACCTTCGGATCGTCTTGTGGCAAAGGGCGAAACTCGACCTTACTCTTTCCGCCGACCAGTGCGAGAATCTCTTCGGCAAACTGGAGAATGGTGATCTCGCTCGGATTGCCGAGGTTGACCGGCTCGTGGCATCCGCTCTCCAGAAGTCGGACGATGCCTTCGACGAGATCGTCCACATAGCAGAACGAGCGTGTCTGCGAGCCGTCGCCATAGACGGTCAGCGGTTCGCCTCGCAGCGCCTGACCCATGAAATTCGGCAACACCCGGCCATCGTCGAGGCGCATGCGAGGCCCGTAGGTATTGAAAATACGAACGATACTCGTGTTGACCTCGTGCGTGCGTAGATAGGCCATCGCAATCGCCTCGGCAAATCGCTTGCTCTCGTCGTAGCAACCTCGCACCCCCACGCAATTGACGTGGCCCCAATAGTCCTCGCGCTGCGGATGCACCTGGGGATCGCCGTACACTTCACTGGTGCTGGCCAACAGAAACCGCGCGTCCTTCACCTTGGCCAGGCCGAGCGTATTGTGCGTGCCAAGCGATCCGACCTTCAGAGTCTGAATGGGATGCCGAAGGTAATCGACGGGACTGGCCAACGAGGCGAAGTGCAGCACATTGTCCACCGGCCCGTCGATCTCCAACGGATGCGAGATGTCGTGGCGGATGAATTGGAAGCGATCGTTTTTTCGCAGTTCTTCGATGTTCTCCAGTGCGCCCGTGATCAAATTATCGACGCACAAAACCACGTCGCCACGGGCAAGAAGACGCTCGCAGAGATGAGAACCGATAAAGCCCGCGCCGCCGGTGATAACTGTTCGCACGTCGAGATTCCTCCTTGGGTCGGTCCTGGCTCGGACCACGCTTCCATAGAAATCATATGAAACCTCTCCGTCGTTCCCATGCCGGAGGGCAGTTCAATAGTTGATCTTGGCGTGAAGTCGGCTCGCGGGTAAGGAGGAGAAGCCTAAACCCAAGCTGGAGGCTTTGCCATGTCTGCCCCTCTTTCCCTTCTCGATGTCCTCGCCCAAATCCC
>JAJXWW010000111.1 GCA_021781415.1 Planctomycetota bacterium | reverse complement strand
GCGCGCAATTTCGGAAGAGTCCTTCATGAGAGGGACATGGAGGAACTGTTTCGCTCCATCGCCGAGGGGCCGCTCGGCTACGGCATCGAAAATCTGGGAGCGCAACAGGACTATGCCGACTACGCCCTGATCGATCGCGGGCTTAAGCTGGCCATCGTCGAAGTGAAAGCGCTCGGCTTACTCAACGGCGGCAACGAGTCGAATCTCGTTCCCGTGTTGCTCCAGGCGGCCCGCTATGCCCATCGCCATCGCACGCCGTACCTGATGGCCTTCGATGGAGAGATCCTGGCGCTGGGCCGGCTTGAGAACGGCAGCGCTATTCATTGCAATCTGATCGTCGAACTCGATCGCGACGAACCACCGGAGCCGTTGTTCTACTTCACGCAGTACGGTCTATTCCACGGCACGGCGTCCGTGTTGTTCTCCACCCCGTTCGCGCCGAGCCTCGACGACGCGCTGTGCAAGACGCATCATGGAATGCCATTACCCTATATCTGCTTCGCTTATGTGGGCGATCTCCGGAACAAGAAAACCTGGAAGATGCCGTATCGCAATGCCGACGGAAGCGTGGACACCAAACGTCTGGGTCATGCCGTCAACTATCTCTTGTCGCCGGGCGGGTATCGAGGCCAAAAAGCGGAGGACGCCGCCGTCCCCGTCGCCGCCACAACGCTGGTAGCGCTGCGTCTGGCGCGGGCGTACAAGGAACTGAACCAATGGAAGAAACCCGCCGTCCTCTTCAAACCGGGCAACAAACCATCTCCGCAAGAGCTATTGTGGACTTATCTGTATCAGCAGGGACTTGAAGAATTGTAATCCACTCCCGTCAAGAAGACGCCGCAGGAACAGACCATGCTGCAACGTCCGATCGACGCCGTGGATCGGCAGATCGACCGGCTCATCATACCCGGCATCGCGGATTCCGGCGGCGACCGAGGTGCTGAGCTTCACGACTTGGGTGTATTGAGAAAGCAAACTCGTTCATGCTTCGCCCGCTTCTTTGAGATCGATAAGTTTTCCCGCGCTCTGAGGTAAAGCCGGAGCGGAACTGCCACACCACCGGATTCCCTGCGACCGACAATCCCATCATCCGGATCGTGGCCCGTCGGGTAGTCGTTCCTCGCTGGACGAAGAAGGCTATCTGCTGCTAAATTGGACTGCTCCGTCACACCCGTTCAATTACCAACAACATTGGGAGACGGGGTGAACGAAGGGGGGATGAGAACATGGCAAAAAGTCCCGAGATCAAGGGGTTCCACTACATCACCCACGTCGAGAATCTGCCCTCAATCCTACAACACGGCATCTTGTCGCACGCTCAAATCGAAGCGCAGAAGTTGCCTTTTACGCCGATCTATGACAGCGTCATCGTCGGGAACCGTAAGAGCAAGGCGACCCCGGATCGCGACAGCCTGTGGGAATACGCCAACCTCTACCTTCAACCTCGTAACCCGATGATGTATAGGGTAGTGCATGAGAAGGGGCGTAAGGATCTGGCCGTAGTTGGCGTCAAGCCGGACATTCTCAATGGTGCGAACGTACTTCTGACGGATGGGAACGCCGCCAACAACCCGACCCAGTTCTACCATGTGCCCGAAGGACTGAAGGTGATCGCGGGCCAGTGGTCCGTGATCCAGGCCGAATACTGGAGGCCGGACGACGGTTCCAAGCGGAAGATCATGGCCGAATGCCTCGTACCCGACAAGGTTTCACCGGATCACATCCACTCGATCTACGTTGCCGACCAGGACACCAAGAAGCGGGCTGAGGGAATCCTCGGATTGTGCAAGGTTCCGATCGTGCCCGAGCCGAAGATGTTCTTCCATCCTCTCTTTTCGACTCGGATCGGGGCCAACATCTCTCTGATCGACGGGGACATGTTCTTCTCGAACATGCAGACGCTGACCGTCAGCGTGAACTTGCAGGGGATCATGGGCAAGGGGTTGGCTTCGCGCGCCAAGTATCAATTCCCGGACGTATACGTCGTTTATCAAGATGCTTGCCGGGCAAGGCGAATCACCTCCACGAAGCCGTTTCTCTACAAGCGGGAGGCATCGCTGGACGAGGAATTGGCCGACCTGAGCGCGCCGCTGGACACGCCGAACGCGGTGAAGTGGTTTCTGCTGTTCGCCACCAAGCGGAAGTGGCGGGAAAACTCGCGCATCGAGGACATCGAGGGGGGGCTTCAGTGGTTCCGCGACCATTTTGCCGGTGAGGGAGTTGGATCCCTCGCCATGCCCGCGCTGGGCTGCGGTCTGGGCGGGTTGGCGTGGTCGGAGGTCGGCCCGATCATGTGCCGCTACCTCCACGGCTTGGGCATCCAAGTAGCGATCTATTTGCCCCGTGAACGAGGCATCGACCCGCGTTACCTGAAGGAATCCTACCTGCTTGGAAGCAAGGGAAAGCCATGATCCGAACGTCAAGAGGCGTCCCATGAACGCGATTTACCAGCACGATGCCAAGCACAATATGGCCTGCACTCTTTGTTCGCGGAATGGCCGACGTAAGATGGACGGTGCGGGCGAAGGCGAAGGCGTCTAGCGTGGAGAGCGAATCATGCGTTTGGGAATGAGGCTATTGGCCATTTGGCTTGCGTTCGGCGGCGGGTCGGCGACGGGGCATTTTAACATGTTGCTGCCCCAGAACGCCTCGGCGAAAAAGGGCGAGGCGTTGACCATCACCTATCAATGGGGGCATCCGTTCGAGCATCAGCTATTCGACGCGCCGAAGCCGCGAAGCCTCGTCGTCGTCGGGCCGGACGGCAAGCGGGTCGATTGGACCGACAAGTTGGAAAAGACCGCGCTCAAGGTCGCGGGCAAGGAAATAGCCACCTATCAACTCTCTTTCACGCCTGGGCAGCGCGGCGATTATCTCTTGGTGCTAAAGACGCCTCCGATTTGGCTGGAAGAAGACGGCGCGTTTGTGGAAGACACCGTCAAGACGGTGTTGCACGTTCAGACGCAGCGGGGCTGGGACGGCTCCGCGGGCCAGTTCGAGTTCGTACCGCTGACGCGCCCCTATGGTCTGAGTCCAGGCACGGTGTTTCAAGTCGAGATGCCGGGCCGTGCCCATGAAGACGCGCTGAGTCTGGTGGAAATCGAACGCTATAACCGCGCACCACCCAAGGCCCTGCCGCCCGAAGAACAGATCACGCGCACCGTGCGCCTCGATCGCAATGGCGTGGCCACGACGACGTTGCCCGAAGCAGGGTGGTGGTGCCTGACAGTTTCGCGCCCCCACGGTATGCGCGAACGTGACGGCAAGAGTCACCCCGTTCGTCAGCGTTCCACGTTTTGGGTATTGGTCGATGAACCCGAAAAGGAGAAGAATCGATAGGGTGCGGCTGGTCGCGTCGCGCCGTCCCATAGAGACAATCCGGGAAGCCCCCTCTCCCGAGGGGAGGCTGCTGAAAAACTCTTATACGCTATGGAATTCACAAGCGACGTACACTGTTAGCTTGAGTTATCCCCCGACTCTTTCAGCGGTCTCACAGGGAAAGGGGGGCTTCCCGAATCGCCTTTGAGCGGTGCGCATTTCCAGCTGGCTCGTCGCCTCGACGATTGCTACATTGTCTTGACAAAAGATCGCGCTCGGAATGGATCTCTGTTTCCCAACAACGAGGTGTCCCATGCGTTGGCTCGGTTTGACGGTGGCGGCGATCGGTTTGACGCTTCTCGGATCGACGAAGGTTTCCGCTCAATCTCTGACAAGCTACAACCGCGATCGCGCCCAGCGGCATTTCTTGGTCTCGCGCTCCAGCTATCGCACTTTGTATTCCTCGACACCCGGCATGAGCCGCGTGACGACGGGACCGAATCTCTACCAAACTCAGTTCGTCGAACCCTCGTACAGTCGGCAAACAATCTCGCCGCGCGGCTACGAACGCTACGATGCCATCCCCGGTTTGGGGGGAACGACGATGACACCGCTAGGCGTTAGCAGTTATTACGTCCCCGGCTTCGGCTACGGATACGCCGTGCCTCTCGTCCAGCAGCCATTAAAGCCACGACAGCAACCACCAGCAGGCCATTGAGACTAAGGCCGTGCCGGGGATGGTTAGAATCCACGCCCACACCACGCGCCCGGCCACGCCCCATCGAACGGCACTGAGACGTTTCAGCGAACCGACGCCGAGGATCGCCCCGGTGATCGTATGCGTCGTGCTGACGGGAACCCCGCCGAATACGGTCAATCCCAGCGTCACCGCCGCGCCGCTCTCGGCACAGAAACCATCTACCGGACGCAGGCGAATGATGCCTTGCCCCATCGTTTTGACGATGCGCCAGCCTCCGAAAAGGGTTCCGATGCCCATGGCAACGTGACAGGCCAAAACCACTTCGGTGGGAACCTCGCTGGGAGCCTCGAAACCTCCGCTCTTGCTGGCGGCGATGAGCAAGACGAAGATAATACCCATCGTCTTCTGCGCATCGTTGCCCCCGTGGCCGAGGCTGTAAAGCGACGCCGACAGCAGTTGGCCGCGGCGAAACAGTTTGTCCACGCGGCGCGGCGAAGCCCAGCGAAACAGCCAAGCCACGAGGACGGCTATCGACAAGCCGATCAACATGCCGATCAGCGGTGCCAGCACGATGAACGCCACCGTCTTGCCGATGCCCTCCCATTTCAGCGCGCTGGCTCCAGCATGGGCCAGCCCCGCTCCCACCAGGCCGCCGATGAGTGCGTGCGACGAACTGGTTGGCAACCCCCAATACCAAGTGAGAACATCCCAGAAGCAGGCGGCCATCAGCGTGGCCGCGATCACGCGATTATCGACGATGGAGGGATCGATGATGTCCTTGCCCATCGTCGCCGCCACCTTCAGATGAAACAGCAAAAAGGCGACGAAATTGAAGAAGGCGGCCCACAGGACGGCCGTTTGCGGCGACAGCACGCGCGTCGAAACGACCGTGGCCACCGAATTGGCGGCGTCGTGGAAGCCGTTCAGAAAGTCGAACAGCAGCGCCAGGGCGATCAGCAGCCAGACGACGGAAGACAGCTGGCCCCAAGGAAACGTTCCGAAGTTGCCGGCGGCGGTTTGAAAAAAATGCACGTCAGCTCCCCTTGATGACGATTTCCGATACCACCATCGCTAAATCCTTGCAAGCATCCACGGTCTCTTCCAGCCAGCCGTACAACTCGCGCCACTTAATGAGCATCAGTATCTCCGGCGGATCGGCGAACAGCGCACCGTCGCTTTCGCGGTAGATACCGTCCGCCTCGTTCTCGAGTCGGCCAATCTCCCGCAGGCGCGTCTGGATGCCCTCGACATCGCGCATCGTGCGGCATAGCCGGAGCGCTTCGGAAAGATGATTGCAGCATTCGTGAATGATGCGCGCCATCGCCTCGGCGGCGGGCGTCGGCTTGTCGATGCGGAACGTCACGAAGCGATGGGCCGTCTCTTCCATGTTGTCGAGGATGTCGTCCAGCCGCGTCGCCAGCGTGTGAATGTCCTCGCGGTCCATCGGCGTGATAAACGTGCGATCCAGCGCCAGAATGATGCGCTCGACCACTTTATCGCAGGCGTGTTCGTCGTCCTTGATCTCGTTGCTCCGCTCTTGCAGGCGGTCGAAGCATGAGATCATGGTATGAAACTTCTCGGCGGCCCTGGTCAGAATGGCGGAGGCCTCATCGAACATATCGAAGAACTTCTCTTCGCGCGGAATCAGACGGAACAGCATGGTGTCGGTTCTCCCCCCTACGAACCGGCGCGCGAGGAGGTTATCCTCCCCCGATGCTTGGAACATCGGAGGTCGAACACCCCCGCTCGCCGGGTGCTATATCTGGAGTCGTCCTTCCTTTTCTACAGACTTTTTCGCTCTTGTCGCCTCACATTCGTCTAGGGCACCCGTCCGCGCCACATCCGACCGGCCCGCGTCGGCCCTTGGCGCGTACCGAGACTGCCAAAAAGAGTCACCTTGCCAACTCATTTGGGGGGGGTGGCAAGGTGACTCTTGGATTGCAAATTGTTTTTCTTCAATCACTTACAATTTCCAGCGCGAGTAACCTTGCCACCTTTCCGTGGGAGGGTCCCCTCGCGGGATTATTACCCCGGCATGTGAGCTTGTCATGATTTTTGGCGAGCGGGGGCGTCAGCCCGGGCCGACGACCCCCGCTCGCCAAGCAAAGGAATTGGTCTCTGTTCCTATTTCCGTTGTTTTGCGAGGGTACTCCCGGCGATGCTGAGCCAGATGCCGTCTCAAACGCACAGGTTTCCCTACTGGTGGTGAGTCCCGGCAGTCGACGAGGACAAGAAAAGCCTTGAGAACCATGAGTAGACAGGGTATTTTGAAGGCCGTACCCTTGCGTCGGCGTTGTCACCGATAGGCTGAAGAACCATGAAACGCATCCGTTGGTTAGGAAGGAGTACGTCCATGCGCGTTATCTGTCCGAGTGCCGCTTTGGCTATTTGGTTTCTGAGCGTAGCGGGCACCGCGGCCCCAGCGCCGAAAGCCAACCCACGCGAGAGACTGGAAACCGCCATCACCGAGGCGATCCGCCTGCTGGAAGCTAAGGACTACCCGACCGTCCTCAAGCACTGCTTAGCCCCCGACGATCTCAAGGCGATCACCGAGAAGATTCCGCTGGACGAGTTCGCCAAGCAGTTCGGCGAAGGCAAGGCGGATCGATTGCTCAAGGTTTTGAAGTCGCTCAAGGACGTGAAACCCACTTTGGACAAAGAGGGTAAGACCGCGACGTTCAAGCTGAAAGAGGAAGCCGATGGAAAGAAGACGATAAGCTGGGTGAAGATCGGCAAATACTGGTACATCCAAGACAAATGAGAGGGTAAGGCCCGCTGCGGTTGCCACGCGGCGAACCACAATCGCCGCCTGAAGGAGGGTACCTCACCCTCCTTCCTGAAGTAATACTGTGCCTCGCATCGCTGTTTCCCGTCACCGCTTCGCACACGGCCCTGCCAGCAATGATCTGGAACCGCACCTTCAGCGCCTCCCTGTCATTGCGGGACAGGTTCTTGGCAAGCAAGGGGAATGGACATGGTATCAGCCGACACGAAATCGGTCATCGAGCGTGCCAAGCGGATCTATGCCGAGCAACTGCAGGCCGTGCTGGAGTCCCAGCACCTCAATCGGTTCGTGGCGATCGAGCCGGAATCCGGCGAGTTTTTCCTGGGGGATACGTTCGACGAGGCGGTCCAGTCAGCCAGGGCGAAGTACCCGTCCCGGCTATCGCACACCATCCGGATCGGGCATCGCGC
>JAJXWW010000127.1 GCA_021781415.1 Planctomycetota bacterium | reverse complement strand
CGCCTCCAGCACGGCAAACCGCGCGTCACGCTGGCGACAGCCTTCACACATGGGAACATCCATACCGACAGTTTACGAAAACTCGGCGGCTACAGCTGCGCCAGTTTGGGAGGGTGAACGGTTACGATGGTTCTTGGTGTTATCGTTATCGACCAGGCGGTTTTACCTCGCCAGAAAAAGGAAATCTCGTTAGCGGAGCTAATTGTAACACCGCAGCCGGACTCATTGGCTTGGCTATGTTTCGATGGGCGAATATATCCGCTAATGAAGGGACTACTTCTGCCCATGACGATCGCATTCTTAATGCTATTACGCGGTTAAGTGGGGACATTGGTGTCCCCACGGGGCGGATGGATAAAGAAATACGGAGAGAAGATTTGTATTTCCTATGGTCCGTTGAGCGAGTGGCCACTCTTTATAACCTGTCGTCGGTTGCTGGTAAAGATTGGTATCGTTGGGGATCCGAGATCTTAGTTGCGAATCAAAATGAAGAAGGTAGTTGGGATCCTAAAGGCTTTCCACGGTGGGGCGATGCTTCCACTCAAGCTGCCTTTGGTTTATTGTTTCTGAAACGCGCGAATTGGACCAAAGTTTTAACCGAGAAGCTATCTTCAAAAGGCCGAGAACTCGAAAAAACCATTATCGCCAGAGTTCGCGCTTTAGAGACACAAAGTCTTTCGCAAAGCGGAGAATCGTTAGACAAAAAGAGTCGTTCGCAAAAGAAAATAGAGGACCGATGACCTCTCCGCCTGCTAAGGTTTAACCGACCGTACTTTGCCAATCCTTCAATCGTGAATCTGGGATTCTCTCCCGGGGCGCTCTCCGTCCGTGCTTCGATTTATTCGCTGACGTACTTAGCCTTTGCCTGTCCTTACTAAAAGGAGTGTAGAAAGATGATCGCGTCGTTTTGCAAGAATCTGGTTTCTGTCTTCGATCGAATGTGTCAGCAATTCTGGTCAAAGCGTCCCCGTTCCAATTCGCCGCAGCTGGCCTGCGTTCGCCCGCGTTTGGAGGCGTTAGAGGAACGCTACATGCTCGCGGCTGACACATTTACTGGGACTGGAAATTGGACAAACGCAGCTCTATGGAGCTTAAATGCGTTGCCAGGGTCCGAGGATGATGCAGTCATCTCCGTTGGATCTGCATGCACATTGAATACCGGCAGTGATGTCACCATTCAAAGCCTGACCCTCAACGGCTCGCTCACCGTTGGCTCGAACTTGACCGTTGAGGCAAACGGCAACCCCGGCAGTGGCAGCACCTCCGTGGCGGCTGGCGGGGGATTGATCGTCGGCAATCCGAGTAATCCCGGTAGCTCGCCCGCTTTCGATACCACCAGCTTAACCGATCTCGGCACCGTTACCGTCGGCGCGCCGGCGGGCGGCAGCGTGGGTACGCTCGATGCCACGACGGTCAGCGTGGGCGATGGCAGCGGCACGGGCACCTTTTACGTCGGCGATCCGGGCACCGGCAGTGCGGGTACGGTCGATGTCTCCGGCGGCATGAGTGTGGGGCCCACTTCTCTGCTCCAAGTAGGCGGCGTAGGCAGCGGCGGTTCCGCAGGAAGCAGCGGCAAACTCGATGTCGGCACGTTGACCATCGCCGCAGGCGGCGCACCCGGTGGCTTCAACTTTATCATCAACACCAACGGAGAAACCGACGTTGCCTCGTCCGGAACCCTGTCCGGTGGCAGCAACATCGCCGGCGTCTTGCAAGCCGACAACATCGACGCTTTTAGTGGCGCGAACGTAACCGTCGCGGGTACGGTCGTCGTTCCCAGCGGACCACTCAAGGGCAATCTCATCGCGGAGGTACAGGCTTCGTTCACTTTCGCGGCCGGCTCGACCGTTACGCTTCGCACACCGAACGCGCTCGGAGACGGTCAGTTTAATCTTAATGGAGCCTTGGTCGTTGACACCGCGCTCGACAGTGTCAACAGCGAATACACCATGACTTCCAGTGCAGCGATTTCTGGCTCGGGTTCCTTCGATCTGAACAATCACGAATTCAATTGGGAGGGAGGTACGATCGGCGAGTTGACGGGAGGCGGTTTTACCATCGACAACAACGCCGATTTTAAGACGACGGGATTGGCCACGAAAACGCTGGCGACCTCAATGGTCAACCTGGGCACGGGCGTGGCGGATTTCGGCGGTACGGGCACATTGTCCATCGATGGTCCGGGTTCGCCCGCGGGTTCTGGTTCCCTGTTGAATCTGGCCTCGGCGGTCGAACAGATGGAGATCTCGCTGCCGGTCCTCTCCGAGTCCAATACCGGTGCAACGGCCGTGGTGTTCACCAACGCCGGCTACTTGGAGATCAATCAACCCACCACAGTGGTGATCTCAGCGCCCATGTACAACCAGCTGGGAGCCTACATCGAAACTAATGTTGTCGGTGCCGGATTGGTTTTGTCCGATTCAAGTGGGTTAAGCACGCTGAATGGTAACATTGAGATGACGAATGCTACCGTTTCCATTCCGGGCATATACACCTCCACCGCCAATTTGACCGCGACCGCGAATTCGACGACGATCACCGGCACTTTGACGATCGTTAGCGGTGCTACCGACGATTTCGATCATCTCATTTTGGGCGTTCTTCCCTCAACCCCTGGAACCATCACGGGCGAGGGCGATTTGTCGATCAACGCCGGCGGATTGGGGAGCGGCGATTACTTCAAGTGGATATACGGTGACGTGAGCGGGAGCGGTACCTTGACCATCGGATCCTACGCCACGTTTTATCTGTTGGGTTCGGGGACACTTTATCGAGAACTTGAGAACCAGGGAATCGTGGATTGGGAGGGGAACGGCGGAGTCTTTTTCAACGGAGTTACCGTGAACAACGACCCTGGCGCTTTGTTCGATTATCAAACTCCGGGTCCGGGCTTCGTTTCGGTATTTAACAACAGTGGCACCCTGGAATTAGGCGCTTATGCCCTCCAACCCTTGACAGTGGGTACCTACACCCAAACCAACGAGGGTACTCTGCAAAGCGACATTGCCAGCGCCACCTCGTATGGAACTCTGGATGTGCTTGGCTCGGCTACGCTGGCCGGAACGGTGGAAGGCTATTTGCTCGATAACTATCAACCGCCGGCGGGTACGAGTTTCGGTATTTTGAGCTTCGCATCGAGCATCGGTCAATTCACTACCGTCGATCCGCAAGGGTGGAATGCCGTCTACGGTAGCACGTTTGTCGATTTGGTATCTTGAGGCCAGCGGTCCAACGCGCCAGCCCGAATTGCGCACCACAGAGATCACGGAGAGCGCGGAGGTAGCAGGAGAAATGTGTTAAGTACACTGTCCTTGCATGACGGCGCATCAAACTCGTTCGACCATCCATGAACTGAAACGCTTGAGGATCACTCTCTTGTATTTTCTCTGCGCTCTCCGTGAACTCCGTGGTGAACTATTCGGGATGAGTGGCTTTGGTATTACAACGCTGCTCCCTCTCCCCGTACTCAGGGGGGAGGGCCGGGAGTGAGGTGTCTGCTGAAAACGAGTGGAATCGCTGTCTCCATCCCTCTCTTGCCCCTCTCCCCTGAACTCGAGAGCGAGGGGAGAATCCGAGAGTAGGGCTGCACAGTTCGATTCGGTGATTCGCGCTTCGCTCGGCCCACCCGGCGATGGGCTACAAGGGACTCGGCAGATCGCGGCGGCAAAACGTCCAAAGAGCGATTCCGTAACCGAGCGCGCCTACGCCGTATAACACGGCCAACATGGGCAGGCGCGACAGCGGTTGCCCCCCGTTCCATTCGCCGAGAGCAACCGTCCAATTCGAGCCGAGAATCACCTGTTGAGGCTGATAATAATAAAAGATCGTTAAAGGGCGCAGACATTCCAGCGCGTCCCACATCTGCCCGATGACGTTGATGAGAAACTGCACTAGCGCGACCAAAACCGCCACGCCGAGTACGCGCCAGCGAAAGCGTCCGGCTGCGGAGAGCGCGATCGTCGCGCCGCTGAGTGCGAAGAGCAGTCCGCCCACCACAAAGAGCGCGCGGCCAAACGCCAGGGGCCGCACGGCCAGCCGATCCGAGGTATCGTTGGCAGGAGACGGCGCGAGCAAACCCGGATTTTCCAGACGCACCTTGAGCGATCCCCATTCGAGGAGATAGGCCGACTTTTGCTGTGGTTGCGGCAAATCGTGGACTTCGATCGGTCCCATCATCGCATTACCGAGTGCCGCACCGCCCCACATACTGAAACACAAGAGCGGAATCGTCACCGCATCGACGCACAAATGCGCCAGCACGAATCGATAGCGCGCCAGCGGTTGAGCCATCAGCAATTCCAGAGTCCCGCGATCCAGTTCACCGGCCACGGCTCCCGCGGCCCGACCGATCGCCCAGACGCACAAGATCGTTTGCACCAAGGGATGCACGAAGCCGATCGAGAGCATGTCCATGGCGTTGTCCAGCTCGATGCGCTCGCCGCCCATCAGGGTGCGCAGAATCTTACCGGGACCACCGAAAAGAACGTTCTGCACCATCGAGGAATCGACACCGCCCCGCCGACTCAGCCCGGTAATCAACGGCACCAATTCGCCGCAGATGCGCTGTGTCACTTTGAACCACAGACATTGAAACGCCGCCAAGAGAACGCAGACGATGGTTAACGGCAACCGGATGTCGCGCAGCAGCTTTCGGATCAGAACAATCATTTACGCCTCCGCAATCTCCGCAATGTCGCCGTGATAGCGATGGTAGACGGCCTTCAAGCCGAGAGGCTCCATACGCAGATCGGTTAACGGCTGCGCGGCCAACCAGGACAGCAACCTCGGCAAGGATCCGGTGTACTCCAGAGTCAACCATTCGTCGCGCCGCTCGCGCGGCTGAAGTCCTTCCAACGGCGGAAGGACGTTCGCATCGGATCCGACGCGCGCGCGGATGAGCCGCCCTTCACGCAACTCCGAGACTTTTTGCAAATGCACCAATCGCCCGCGCCGTAGAATCGCCACCCGATCGCATACTTCCTCGACCTCGCTGAGGATGTGCGACGAAAACAACACCGTTTGTCCGCGCTTTCTCGCCTCGCGCACTTGAAGCAGTAGTTCGTCGCGCATGGTCGGATCGAGCGCGTTGGTCGGTTCGTCCATAATGACCAGCGGCGCGTGCGGCACCAGCACTTGGAGTAGGGCGACCTTGCGTTTCATCCCGGATGAGAGCTGAGCCAACGGGCGGTCGAGATCGATATCGAAACGGCTGGCGAGTCGATCGATGTCCCCCTCGACGGTGGCTTCGCGCAGGCGTCCGAGGAAGTGGATCAATTGCCGTCCCGTCATGCTCTCGTACAAGCGCAATTCGCCGGGCAGATAGGCAACGCGGCGGCGCACGGCCACGCTGTCGCGCCAGCAATCGTGGCCCTCGATCCGGGCCCCACCGCTGCTGGGGCGCAGGAAGCCAAGCAACAACCGCAGCGCCGTCGTCTTCCCCGACCCATTGGGACCGAGCAAGCCGAAGACTTCGCCGCGTTCCACGGTCAAGTTGAGATCGTCCAATGCGCTGGAGCGTCCATAATGCTTGGAGAGATGTTCGGTTCGCAACAACATGAGAAGCAAAACCTCGCGGCCACGTCTTGTCGGTTCCACCGCGCGACTCCGCTCGGCGCATCGTCGGCGTATGCGATTCAAGGGATGGCGGTTGAAGGATCGTATAACAGAGGGAAAAACGATCCTTCCAATCTCTGCCCCTTGCCGACGACCGGCACGCCTTTCAGAAGCGGCGTATTCGTGTTGGAGACAACGCCGTCGCGGAAAGCATTGATAACCGTGGCGCGGCGCGGGCGATCCGTGGAGTTTTCGTAGGAGCCGTGAACCATCAACGGATGATGAAACGACGCCTCTCCCTTCTTCAGTTCGATGGCCACCGGCTTGAATTGGTCGCGCTGCTCCGGCGTCAGTACGCTCTGAATCGCGTTCATGTCGCCGGCCAAGCCGGTGATAGGCAGCAACTCCCAGCGGTGGCTGCCGGGGATGTAGTGCAGACAGCCGTTGTCGCGCGTGGCATCGTCGAGTCCGATCCAGCAGGTCAGATGCGCCATCGGCTCCGTTCGCGTCCAATAGGAATAGTCCTGATGCCAGGCGACAACTCCGCCGTGGTGTGCGGGTTTGCAAAACAGTTGATCGTGCCAGAAGCGCACCGCGCCGCCGAGCAACTGGCTGGCCGGCACCGTGAACGCGGGATGCCAGAGCAGATCGTGAAAACCCGGCTGAATACGCCACGCGCCCAAAGCATGGAACAGCACCCGCGACGGGTCCGGCGATTCGTTCGAGTGGAATTCGTGAAACAGCGCATTGCCGGGATACTTGGGGTCGAACAACGCTTGCAGTTCGCCGCGCAGGCACTCCACCTGTTTGTCGTCCAGAATGCGAATGCCGGAGACATAGCCGCGCTCGTGAAAAGAGCGCACTTGCTCGTCGCTGAGACGATAGCGCTCCCATTCGGATGGGCTTTGTGGCAACGCGACGAGATCGCCGACTAGATCGTGCCGTCTCGATAAATCTTCAACCATGAAACACTACTCCGCGTTCGATGGGCTTCATACGGTAATACTACGGGAAAGCGCGTCGGCAAACGACGAGAGCGCAACGACGGAAGTACCTTTATGAGCAACGAACCCATCCTCGACGTGCGCGACCTGGCCAAGGTGTATCCCGACGGCACGAAAGCCGTGCAAGGCGTGACGTTTCAAGTGCGGCGCGGCGAGTTCTTTGGCTTTCTCGGACCCAACGGAGCGGGTAAGTCCACTACCATCAAAATGCTCATCACGCTCCTCTCCAAAACGAGCGGCGAGGCGAGGCTCTTCGGTCTCGACTCGAGCGCCCACGCCGACGCCATCCGTCGCCGCATCGGCTACTCGGCTCAGGAAATCGGCCTCGACGACGAGTTGTCCGGACGAGAAAACCTTCTCTTGCAAGGACGCCTCTATCATTTGCCGAAAGTCGAATTGAAGCGGCGCGTGGATGAATTGTTAACCTTGATGGATTTGAGCGCCGACGCGGATCGACCGGCGGGATCGTATTCGGGCGGCATGCGCAAACGCCTCGACCTGGCCACCGGTCTCATCCATCGACCCGAATTGCTCTTTCTCGACGAACCGACCACCGGACTCGATCCGCAGAATCGCGCCGGACTGTGGAAACATCTCGAACGGCTCAACAAGCAAGAGGGGCTGACCATCTTTCTGACGACGCACTACATGGAGGAAGCGGATCGG
>JAJXWW010000216.1 GCA_021781415.1 Planctomycetota bacterium | reverse complement strand
GCGTCCACGCCAGCAAGAGCGGCGGCCACGCGGCCAGCGCCTCGCGCTGCATTTGCAGGCCGCGCTGCATCAGGTTGTCGTCTTCCTGATAAATCGAGGCCAGGTTGAGCAACAGCAGAACGCGAGTTGGCTCGTCCGTCGGCACCACTCGCAACGATTCTTCCAGCACTTTCTGTGCCGCAGGATAGCGTCCCATGCGGATGAGACACGCGCTCAGGTTGACGCGATCGGCCCCGGTTAGTTCGCCGGCTTTTTCCTTGATCTCAAGCCGAGCGAGTTGCTTCGTGTAAGAAACGCGGAGTGAAGTCGGTTTGGGCGGATCGTTGGGATTGACGGCCAAATCGTGGATGGCGCGCAGTTCGTCGAGATAGACCATCGCCATTTGCAGCGGCTGAGCCAAATGGGTTTCGACATAATCGCTGGGGAACTTTCGTGGCGGATCGAGATTGTACACGCCGGCGCGCAGCGTACTCGCGATCATCAGCGCCGCTGGAGTGAGTAAAAATCGACGCATCCGCCGTCACCTCGTCGTTCGCCCCGACGCGGTTTTCTTCGCCGCACCGAAAGATCAACATAGTGTACGCAAGTCACCGTATCCAGCCGCGTTGTCCAGGGCGGAGACGCGCCTCGGTCCAGAACCGTCGTAACGAGAAAAGGCCAACAGAGATACAGAGTTCGTAAAAATCCCAGCGATCGCCGACTACGGCGTCCGGTTGAGGCGAGTTGTCTTTCCCGGAGAGCCGCATAATCCTGTCGTCCCGCCGAATCTTCGAGGGGTCAACGCCATCCTTCTGGTTGTCCCATTCATTATAGCAAAAGCAACGGCAATGGAAGTAAAAATGGCAACTTGGCCCTCCAACTGACCGAGTGTTTGGCCGATGCCGGAATCGATCGCAGGCGGGTCGCCGTGCGTTCATTCCCGCTTGGATCGCCGGCACGAGTGTTCGAGAAGGCACGAGTCTCGACCGTCTCCCCTATCCGGTTCGCGCCTTTGCTGGTATGCTTTCTGGGTAGCACAACGGATGGCTTACCGACCGTTGCGAGGAGAGTATACGAAGACCCATGACTGATACGAAGCAGATTCGCAATTTCTCGATCATTGCCCACATCGATCACGGCAAGAGTACCCTCGCCGATCAATTCCTCCTCAAGACGGGCGCTATCACGGCGCGCGAATTTCGCAATCAAGTTCTCGACGACATGGACCTCGAACGCGAGCGCGGCATCACCATTCAGATGCACCCGGTGACGGTTTATCACCAGCACAAAGGCCAGACCTACGAGTTAAACCTTATCGACACGCCGGGGCACGTCGATTTCAGCTACGAAGTGTCGCGCAGCTTGGCCGCCTGCGAGGGGGTGATTCTTCTCGTCGATGCCTTTCAGGGCGTGCAGGCGCAGACGGTGGCCAACGCTTTCTTGGCGATGGAGGCCGACCTTACGATCGTGCCGGTTTTGAACAAGATCGACTTGCCCATCGCCCGGCCCGATGACGTGATCGCCGAGATGCAATCGGCGCTCGGCACCGAACCGGCCGACGTATTGCGGGCCAGCGGTAAGAGTGGCCTTGGAATCGAAGAAGTCTTGGCCGCCATCGTCGAGCGCGTGCCGTCGCCGCCGGGCGATCCCGCCGCGCCGCTCAAGGCGCTCGTCTACAACAGCCATTTCGACACCTACAAAGGCGTCGTCGTCTACGTCCGCGTCAAAGACGGCGTGCTGCGCAAGGGGCAGCGCATCCGTCTGATGCGCGGCGCGACCGAATATGAAGTCACCGACATCGGCCAATTTCGACCGGCGATGACCGCCTGCGAATCGCTTTCGGCCGGACAGGTCGGCTACTTCATGGCCCAGATCAAAAACCTGTCCGAAGTCCACATCGGCGATACCGTGACCGATGCGTTCGAGCCGACTGCCGAGCCGCTGCCGGGTTACAAAGAGCCGAAGCCGATGGTGTTCAGCGGACTGTATCCGACAAATAATAGGGACTTTGAATCGCTGCGCGAAGCATTGGGCAAGCTGAAATTGAACGATTCGAGCTTCACCTATCAGCCGGAAGTGAGCGAAGGGCTTGGCTTTGGCTTCCGCTGCGGCTTTTTGGGCATGCTCCATCGAGAAATCATTCAGCAGCGCCTCGAACGAGACAGCGATCTCGACTTGGTGCAAACGGCCCCGAACGTCACTTACGAGGTTCTCACGCGCAAGGGTGAAACGCTGGAGATCGACAGTCCGCAAAAAGTGCCGGACGCCGGTCAGATCGAGGAGTTCCGCGAGCCGTTCGTGCGCATCAATTTTCTGATCCCCGCCGCCAACATCGGCGATTTGATGCAGATGTGCGCCGAACGCCGCGGCGTCTACGTCCGCACCGAGTACCTCAGCCCCACGCGGGCCATCCTGGTCTACGAGATGCCGTTGGCGGAAATCATTTACGATCTGTACGACAAACTGAAATCGGTGACGCACGGCTACGGCACGATGGATTACGATTTTCTCGGCTACCGCGCCGCCGACCTGGTGCGGCTCGATGTCCTGGTGCATCACAATCGCGTCGATGCCCTATCGACCATCGTACACCGTTCCACCGCCGACCGGCGCGGGCGCAAGCTGCTGAAGAAATTGCGCGAGGAGATCGATCGCCATCTGTTCGAGGTGGTGCTGCAAGCGGCCGTCGGTTCGCGCATCATCGCCCGCGAGAACATCGCCCCGCTGAAGAAGAACGTGACGGCCAAGTGCTACGGCGGCGACATCACGCGCAAGCGCAAGCTATGGGCCAAACAAGCCGCCGGCAAAAAACGCATGAAACAGGTCGGCCAAGTAGAAATCCCCCAAGAAGCCTTCCTCGCCGTGTTGGAATCGGATCAATAACTCCCCGCGTTCGACGCGGCGATCGATCGGAACAAGTCTCTTCACAAATCAGGGGTTCGAGCCGCACTCTCTCCGTTCTCATTAGATGGAGCAATCGAAAGCAATGATGCACCGGCGGAAGGCAAAAAGGCCTGGGAGTCAGCGCGAGCATCGTCAAGTTGTTTCACAAAACCGTTGATGGCCTCAATTCGAGGCATCGAATGCACGGCGGATCGCTTCCATGCGACGACGGTTGACGCCGAAGTCGCTGCGACCGGCGCGCGAGGCGGAGCGGAAGTGGATCGTTTTTGCCGAGTCTTCGACGAGGAACTCCACGTCATCGACGAAGCGGAAAATCAGACTTGTATACTCGATGTGTAGATAATTCTCGGTTTGGGTCACGGTGCGCGCGCGCGGCTGAGCGGCGAGGATTGGTTGCAATCGTTCCATCGCGCGTTCGCCAGAACCGGTATAGCGCAGCGGCTCGAGGCGATGGGCTTCGTCGTTCGTCTGGGTGCAGACGCAATTGGGACTATCGGGGCAGGGGGCGAGCCTACCGTCGTGGACACCTAGATGCGCGGGACGCTTGGCCGTCAGACTCAACAGCGCCAAGACCAAAACGCCGACGACAAAGGAACATCCGGCGACAATCGCCATCGATTTCACCATCCGCTTTCTTCCCATCGAGCCATCCCCACAAGGCACGGGCTACCTGAAATGTTAGCCGTTCTCTCAAGGAATTGGCAACGCTTATCAACGCTCGGAAGGCCGGATCGTACTCGAGAGTGGAAGATCGCGGTGATAATCTGGTAAAAATTGGCAAAATATGCTTGACACGAGGATAGAGACGCGCATAAACTATCACTATCTGTCATGGATTGCCAGAATTTGTCAAGATTTGCGAAGGAGCCGCCGTGCTGGTTGAGGAACGACGACAACGTGTGCTGGATCTCGTCAGCGAACGAGGATTCGTTGCCCTGAACGATCTTGCGCAAACGGTTGAGGTGTCCGAATCGACGCTGCGGCGCGATTTGGACTATTGGCACAAGCAGGGGATGCTGCGTCGGACGCACGGCGGAGCGATGTTTGTGGGCGATGTGGCCACGCTGCCGGCGTTGGAAGAACGCTCGGCCAGTCAGCTGGAAGAGAAGAAACTTCTCGCCCACGCCGCCGTCTCCCGCATTCAAGACGGCGATACGATCCTGCTCGACGGTGGGACGACGACGCTGGAAGTGGCGCGATTGTTGGTCGGAAGGTCGTTGCAGATCGTGACGAACAGCCTTCCCATTGCCTCGCTCTTTGCCGCCAGCCGGGAGATCGATTTGGTCATCCTGGGTGGCTACGTTTATCCCAAAACGGGGGTCGCTCTGGGACCGCTCACGGTGCGCATGATGGAAGACATCCACGTCCAACAACTGTTGATGAGCGTGGGCGGCATTACTGGGAAGGGATTGTTTAACAGTAATCTGTTGCTGGTGGAGACGGAGCGGCAGATGATGCGCTGCGCTGACGAGGTCGTGGTGTTGGCCGACCATACGAAAATCGGCCGGCAGGCGTTGGCGCATCTGTGCAATTTGACCGACATCGACACGTTGATTGTGGACAATCAATTGGATGCGGCGCAGAGGGAATTGCTGCGACAAAACGACGTTCGGCTGATGGTGGCCGGCGAGGCGGAGAACAATCATTTATGAGTACGGCAACCCTGGATCGCGCGTCGATCGAACGCCTGGTGCGCGCGGCGTTGAGCGAGCGAACGAGTAATGGACACGCTGCCCCGGCGAACCGGCTGCGTCCGCTGCCGAGTCAAACGCCCAAACTCGTCGTCAACGTCTCGGCGCGGCACTGCCACGTTACGCAGGAAGATCTCGAACGTCTCTTCGGCCAGGGTCACAAACTCACACCGTACAAAGCGCTGTATCAGGATGGTTTCTTCGCGGCGGAAGAGACGGTGACGATGATTGGGCCGCGCCATCGCATGATAACCGGATTACGCATTCTCGGTCCGTGCCGCGATCATAGCCAAGTCGAGTTGGCGTTCACCGATGCCGTCTCGCTCGGTCTGGACATTCCCGTGCGCAAGAGCGGCGATCACCGCGATTCGCCGGGCGCGTACCTGCTTGGACCCGCTGGCATGATTCAGATGGAGCGCGGCGTCATCCGCCACGAACGCCACGTTCACATGGGGCCGGCGGACGCGGCATATTACGGCGTCAAGGACGGCGACCGCCTGAATCTGCGCGTGGACGGCGATTGTCCGACGGTATTGGAGAGTTTGTTGGTCCGTTTAGCGCCGGCGTCGAAACTGGAAGTGCATCTGGACACGGATGAGGGCAACGCCTGTCATGTAAGCCGGGCGACCCGTTTTGAATTGTTCAAACCATAGCCGCTTGCGGTTTCGTGCGAAACCGCAAGCGGCGCTGAACCTGGAGATCCCACATGGCGAGTTCCCACATGGAAGCCCTTGGCATGATTGAAACCAAGGGTTTGGTGCCGCTGGTCGAGGCCAGCGACGCCATGCTCAAGTCGGCCAACGTGACGTTGATCGGCTGGCAGAAGATTGGCAGCGGTTTGGTCACGGCCTTGGTGGTCGGCGACGTGGCGGCGGTCAAGGCCGCCATCGACGCCGGCAGCGCCGCCGCCTCGCGCGTCGGCGAAGTCGTCGGCGTCCAAGTGATTCCACGTCCGCACGAAGATCTCGGCGCGGTGTTGCCGTTGGTTGGCAAGAAAGCGGCGACCGCCGGTGTGTAATAAGACATCCGAATACTCCCTTAATGAGAGGATAATGTAATGGCGAGCAGTAATGGCCGCAACGGCAACGGCGAAGCGCTGGGCATGATTGAGACGAAAGGTTTGATCGCAACCATCGCGGCCACCGATGCCATGTGCAAGGCGGCCAACATCACCTTGGCCGGTCAATTGCAGATCGGCAATGCCTTCGTGACGACATTCGTTCGCGGCGATGTCGGTTCGGTGCGTGCGGCGGTCGATGCCGGCGCGCAGGCCGCCAGCGCCAACGGTGAGTTGATTAGCGCCCACGTCATTCCGCGCCCGGAAGCCGACGTGATGGAAACATTTTTGGGCAAGTGAGGACAATTTGTTTAGCGACGCTTCGCAGAAGCGTCTGCGGCAACGCTTCTACGAAGCGTCGCTAAACAAATCGGTAAATGGCACTATGAAAATCCTCGTCGCCAATCTGGGCAGCACCAGCTTCAAGTATCGGTTGTTCGACATGACCGATGAGCGGGTGTTGGCGCGCGGCGGTGTCGAGCGCATCGGTTCGCCGCACTCGCGCTGCTTCGTCGAATCCGGCGGGCAGCGCGACGAGGCGACCGTCGCGGCGCGCGATCATGCGGCGGCGGTGCGCTTGTGCTTGGAACAGTTATCCGATCCGAAAAGGGGTTGTTTGCGCGATCCGTCGGAACTGTCGGCCATCGGCTTCAAGGCGGTGCATGCCCGCGGAATCAGCGGTGTCCAGCGCGTCGAGGAGCGCGTGTTGGCGGCAATGGAAGCGTATGCCGATGTCGCACCCGCCCACAATCCGCCGTATGTCCGGGCCATGCGGTTGCTGTCGAAGGAACTGCCGCAAATACCGTTGGTAGCGGCGTTCGAGACGGGCTTTCATCAAACGATCTCCGCCGCCGAGCGTTCCTACGCCGTGCCGCGCGAATGGGCGGAGAAGCATGGCGTTGTGAAGCACGGCTTCCACGGCGCAAGCCATCGCTACATCGCCGGACGCACGGTGGAGTTGTTGAACAAGCCCGAAGCGAAAATCATCTCGTGCCATCTCGGCGGCAGTTCGTCGTTGTGTGCCATCGCCAACGGACAATCGCGGGCGTGCAGTTTGGGTATGAGTCCACAAAGTGGATTGCCGCACAACAACCGCGTCGGCGACTTCGACGTATTCGCCGTGCCGGCTCTGTTGCGGGCGACCGGCAAGACCTTGGAGCAACTCCTCGACGATTTGGCGAATCGTTCGGGATTGTTGGGACTGAGCGGTTCCAACGACCTACGCGACATCGAAGCGGCGGCGCTGTCCGGCGAGGCCGGCGCTCGCCTTGCTCTCGATGTATTCGTTGCTTCGGTACGGCACTATTTGGGAGCGTATTTGTTGCTATTGAACGGTGCCGATGCCATCGTCTTCACCGGCGGCATCGGTGAAAACTCGACGCGGATGCGGGAGGCGATCTGCGCCGATCTCGATTGGTTCGGTATCCGCCTGGATCGTCTCAAGAACGAAAACGCCAAGGGTGAGACGGCGATTCATAGCGGCAATAGCCGAGTGCAATTGTGGATTATGCCGACAAACGAAGAACTCATTGTGGCGCGTCAGGCGAAGGCGCTCTTGGAGAAATGAAGCATGTTTTTGGCGCGTGTCACCGGCGTGGTGGTAGCGACGCAGAAAGTGGCGTCGATGACCGGCCACAAACTGCTGATCGTCGAACCGCTGCGCGTCGAGCCGAACGAACGTGAGCGCTTGATCGGCACGGGCCGCAGCTTCGTCGTCGTCGATACGGTGGGGGCCGGCCAAGACGAGACCGTGCTGATCGTCCAGGGATCGAGCGCTCGCCTCACGCCGGAGACTGAAAAATTGCCGGTGGACGCCACCATCATTGGCATTGTGGATACCGTCAACGTCGAGAATCGAACGATTTTCTCGGCTTGAGAATGAAGTGAGAAACAACCATGCAAGTCACCGATGATCTGATTCGCGGCGTCATTCAACAAGTGTTGTCGCAGATGCGTAACGGTCAAGCGCCTGCCGCGCCGAGCCGGAATGGCCATGCGGCACAGCGCGGCGTCTTTGCCGATGTCGAGAGCGCCGTTGCCGCCGCCAAAGAGGCACAGCGCGAATTTGAGTCGCGCGGCTTGGAAGATCGCCGCAAGGCCGTCGCCTGCATTCGCAAGATTTGCAGCGAACAAGCCGAAGAGTTGGGCCGCGAGGAATTGGAAGAGACGCAGATCGGCCGGCTCGTTCACAAGATCGAGAAGTTGAAAGTCATCGCCGACCGTATCCCCGGCGTCGAGTTTCTGCGTACCGATGCCTTTAGCGGCGAGAATGGCGTATCGCTTCAGGAATACGCTCCTTTCGGTGTGATCGGCGTCATCACGCCGGTGACGCATTCACTGCCGACTTTGGCCTGCAACGCCATCAACATGCTGGCGTCCGGCAATACGCTGGTGTGCAATCCGCATCCATCGGGAGCGCGCATTGCGTGCAAAGGCGTTCATTTGTTCAATCGAGCAATCTTCGAGGCGATTGGCATCGATAATTTGTTGACGATTATCGAGAAACCGACGTTGGAATCGGCGCAAGCGATCTTCGACAGCCGCGACGTGCGAATGCTGTGCGTCACCGGCGGTCCCGCCGTCGGCCGCGCCGCTTTGCGGAGTCCCAAACGCGCCATCGTCGCCGGTCCCGGCAATCCGCCGGTCGTCGTCGATGAAACCGCCGATCTCGACAACGCCGCCCGTTCCATCATCGCCGGCGCGGCTTACGACAATAATTTGCTGTGCATCGGTGAAAAGGAAGTGTTCGCGGTCGCCGCCATCTTCGACGAGTTATGCGATCTGATGACTCTCCATAAAGCGGTAAGGTTGGATGCAGGACAAATCGCGGCTTTGACGAAAGCCGCCTTCGTCAAGGACGATAAGGGCCATGAGATGGTCAACAAGGATCTGATTGGCCGCGATGCGGCCGTGCTGGCCGAAGCAGCCGGTGTCAATGTTCCTGCCGATACCGAATTGCTGTTCGGCGAAACCGACGCATCGCATCCGTTCGTCGATCACGAGCAGATGATGCCGTTCGTGCCGTTTGTGCGCGTCGCCGATGTCGATACGGCAATCGCGCTGGCGAAAAAGTATGAACACGGTTTCAAACATACGAGCATCATTCATTCGCGCAACGTCGAGACGATTACCCGCATGGGCCGGGAGATGGATACGACGCTGTTCGTGCAAAATGGGCCGAGTGTTGCCGGTTTGGGCAGCGGCGGCGAGGGCTATCTGAGTTTCAGCATCGCCACGCCGACCGGGGAAGGCGTGACGACGCCGTTGACCTTCACGCGGCAACGGCGCTCGACGACAGTGAAGAGTATGCGGGTGTTATAAGGGCGAATGAAAGTGGTTTTGAAAAGATAAGGCGACGCACCATGATCTGGATTCGAGCTGCCTTTTATAAATGCGGAAAATGTACGTCCGCCGTCGATATGAACTTTTTCTGCATCTCGTCCTTGCTCGGTCCGCCGTTCGTGGTTTGCCATCGTTGTGGTTCGACTGTAGCCACGGATCGCGTGGAATGGGATGAGATGTCTGGGTTTGGAAAACTGTGGTACTTCGGAATATCCCTCTTTTATCTTGGGGTAGTAGGTTTATTGGGAGGCATTAGTTTCGATGCCGCAGTCCAAATTATTCAAACGGGAGAATGGAACCAGAGTCTTCGCTTTTCCCAGCCGACATTCTGGATCGGAGCAAGCCTCTGGGCGGTATTCGTAGTGCTTCTCCAACTCTACCGCGTCTCCTGCTCAAGGCGTCGAAGTGGATTGGAGGGGCAAAAACCTTTGGAGCGGTCCTTCCGCAGCTTCCAGATAGGGGTACAGTTCAAATGCTTTCTTTTCCTGTTCCTGATACCCGTTCTTGCGTGGCTCGGCAAAATGATATGGGATAAGGTCAAAGGATAAATATTCTCGTTCGTCCTCATTCGAGAATCATTATGCAAATTGGTCGTGTCGTCGGTCGTGCGGTTTCAACGGTCAAACATCCGAGCTTACAGGGAAGCAAACTGTTGCTCGTGCAACTGCTCGACACCGAGGACAAGCCCGACGGCGAGCCGATTCTTGCCATCGATCAACTCGGCGCGGGTGCCGGAGATCGCGTCGTCATGTGCAATGACGGAGCCGAGGCGCGGGCGATGGTCGGGGCGAAGAACTCGCCGGTTCGTTGGTTTGTGATGGGCTTGGCGGATTGATGAACGGCAACGGACAAATAGTGGCGGGGTGGGGCTGTGCCGTGGAAGGCCGACCTTCGACGATGCTGCAAATCGCCCTGCGCGCCGCCCATCGCAACGGACATTCGCCACAGACGCTGCCGGAGTGCAATGGCGAAACGTGCGAGTGGATACGGCGCGTTGCGGAGTGTCTGCAGAGTGGTCGCTGCCGCACGGCGCTGTTGTTCTGCCGCGATGCCTACCTGGCCTGCTGCGTCGCCAATAAGGTGCCAGGCGTTCGGGCGGCGGCAGTGTGGACCGTCGAACAGGCGGCGCGAGCGCTGGAACAATTGGGAGCGAACCTGCTTCTTGTGGACATGGCGGATCGCACTTACTTCGAGTGTAAGGAAATGATGCGACTCTGCTGTGATGGCGCGATTTGTCCGCCGAAGGTGGCGGCTATCTTACAGGAGTTGGACGGTCATGCGCATCGCTGAGATCATTGGCAACGTCACCCTCTCGCGCGTGCATCCGAGTATGAGGGGCGCGCGCTGGCTGATTGGTGTGCCTTTTAGTCTAAAGGCGTTATGCGATGATCGAGAAGCCGATGGCGAGGATCTTGTGGTCTACGATAATCTCGGTGCCGGTGTCGGCGCGCGCATTGGTTTCAGCGAGGGCGGTGAGGCAGCGGCACCATTTTATCCCGAAAAAAAGCCAGTCGATGCGTATTGTGCGTGCATCCTGGATTCGGTTGTCGTCAACAACGGAGAATGACCTTTGAACGAATATAAATTGAAAGAGCAAATGTGTGAGATCGGCCGGCGCGTCTATGCCAAGGGGTTCGCCGCCGCCAACGATGGTAATATCACGGTGCGCCTCAACGATCGCGAATTTCTCTGCACGCCGACGATGGTATCCAAAGGCTTTTTGAAGCCTGAAGACATTTGCAAGGTGGATCTCGAAGGCAAGCAATTGGCCGGTACAAAAAAGCGCACCAGCGAAGTATTATTGCACTTGTCCATCTATAAACAGCGTCCCGACGTGATGGCGTGCGTTCACTGTCATCCGCCGCACGCCACCGCCTTCGCCGTCGCCCACGAGCCGATCCCTAAGTGCATTCTGCCCGAAGTCGAGGTGTTCCTCGGCGAAGTGCCCCTCGCCGTCTACGAGACGCCCGGCGGCCAAAAGTTCGCCGACACCGTCGCGCCGTTCGCCAAGGATTGCAACACCATTCTCCTGGCCAATCACGGTACCCTCACTTTTGGCCCAGACCTGGAGAAAGCGTATTGGAATACGGAGATCATCGACGCTTATTGTCGCATTTTGATTTTGGCCAAGCAGCTTGGCCGCATCAATTACTTCGACGAGCAGAAGACGCGGGAACTGTTGGATTTGAAAAAGCGGTTGGGCTATGACGACGTGCGTTTCCGCGACGACAGCTGCCCCATGTGTGGTGACAGCAGCTTCGACGAATCCTACACTGACTTCGTACCCCAGCCGCACGCCTTCCGACGCGACGCCTGCTCGTTCTCGGCGTTGCACAACGGTCGCAGCGGTGAGGGGATGGACATGGACGAGCTGGTGCGGACGATCACCGATCAGGTCATGGCCGCACTGAATGGCGTCGGCGTGGGATGAGGCAATAATGTTCAGTTTCCGTCGAGATAAAACCGGGTTTTTCGTCACGATTATTTTGCTCACCATCGTCGGCGGCGCGCTGATCAGTACGTTGGTTTTGCTGATCGTCGGCATGGCGCAGGGAAACTGGAAGGAATACGTTCTGAGCATGAAATGGGTTCTCGGCTCGGCCTGGGTGGCCTGCATCGTGACTGTGCTGATTCGCTTGCGCATCTACAAATGGCAAGCCGACCGCACCTTGGCGCGGCAGAAGAGTGAGGACAAGATGTCGCCGAACGAACGGCAATCGGACGCCGCGCGTTCGCCGGAATGATTGCGGATCGAATGAAAGATACGATGGAGGCGCTTTATGGCCGGTGGAAATCTAGAACAACGAGTAACCGCTCTGGAGGCGGAAATCGAACTTTTGAAGAATCGAATCATGGATCGAGAAGACAAGAAAGACGGCTGGCGTGCGATGGTTGGAGCATTTTTGAACGATCCCTATTACGAACAAGCAATGAAGCTGGGCAGAGAATACCGAGAATCTTTACGTCCGAAGAAAAAAAAGAAAAAAAAGAAGAAATGAGGTCATCTCATGGTGATTCTCGATACCGACCATGTGAGTCTATTGGAATGGTCGGGCACTCCGTCCTGTCGAGTCTTGGAAGCGCGACTCGATTCGTTGCCTTCCAGTGATGTATGCACGACCGTTATCAACTATGAGGAACAGTTGCGCGGTTGGTTGGGTATGTTGGCCAAACCTTCTAAGCAACAAGCCCAAATTGAGGTTTATGAACGGTTGAAAAGGCAACTTAATAATTATTGCAAGTTAATCGTCCTAACCTTCGATGAGCTTTCCGCCGTCGAGTTTGCTCGACTGCGGAAAGAATACCCTCGTCTGGGCGCGATGGACTTGAAGATTGCCGCAATTGCACTGGCGAACAATGCGACGTTGCTATCGCGGAATCGAAAAGACTTCGGGCAGATAACGGGATTGAGACTAGAAGATTGGACTGCATGATATTTCAATCGCCTTCGCATTACGTTGAAATCAAACCATCAGCGAGTAATCTCCATGAAAGTCAGTATCATCGGCGGTGGCGGATTGGTCGGCAGCATGGCCGCCTATGCCTTACAGTACGGCGGCATCGTCAATCATCTGTGTCTCATCGACGCCAACGCCGACGCGGCCAAAGGACATGCTTTGGAACTGCTGCACGGCGCGGCGCTGACCAGCGATCAGCGGCTCAGCGCTGGCAGTATGGAAGACATACCGACGAGCAATATCGTCGTCATCACGGCGGGACTGCGCCGTAAGCCCGAGGAAAGTCGGCTCGATCTCATCAATCGCAACGTCGATCTATTTCTGACGCTGCTCGATCAGGTCAAGAGCGCCGGACTAAAGGACAACGCTTATCTCGTCGTCGTCAGCAATCCGGTGGACGTGCTGACATATCTGGCCGTGCAACGGAGCGGTTTGCCGTGGCAGCGCGTCCTTGGCCTGGGAACCCAATTGGATACGGCGCGATTTCGCGGCTATCTCGCCAAGCGGTTGGAAGTGCCGGCGTCTCAGGTGCAAGCGATGATCCTCGGCGAACACGGCGACAGCATGGTGCCGATCTGGTCGAGCGCCACCGTCGCCGGTCTGCCGCTGGAACAATGGCCGACGTTCACGCCGGCGGTGCAGCGCGAAGCGTTCGAGGACACGAAAACGGCGGGAGCGCAGGTCATCAAGCTCAAGGGCGGTTCCGGCTTCGCGGTCGGATTATCGATCCGTGAAGTCGTTGAATCGCTGGCCCGCGACAGTCGCCGCGTGCTGCCGGTCAGCAGTTTGCAGCACGGGTTGTACGGCATCCGCGACGTGTGCTTGTCGGTGCCGACGGTGGTTGGCTGCGGCGGCGTGCGGCAGCAAATTGAGTTGGCATTGACGCCGAAAGAACGCATGGCGATGCAGCAATCGGCACGCGTGCTGCGTGAGACGATCGATCGGGTTGAGGCGCGCATCGGCAAAGTCCGAGCGAATCAATCCGCAACACCGACGCCGAAGGGCAACGCGGTGCCGGCAGGCGACGGACGAACGATTCCGCGGGCAGCCTGGCAGAAGACCCACTGAGTAAAATACGTCTTGAAGGCAATCGATTTGCAAAGGGAACCAACGCATGGGCTTCGTCGTCATGGTATTGGCTTTCGTGCTGCTGGGCGCGTGCTGGTTCGTCGGTGATCTGGAGTTTCGCACCAAAGTCATTCTGACGGCATTCTATCTCGCCACCTGGGTATTTGTATTCATCGACGGCTGGGCGCTGATGGGCGCTCAGGCACTGATGGCCTTCATTCTCTGGTGGGCGACGTTCGGACCGAGGGGACGATGACAGTCATGATTCAGAAATCTCTCGATATCAAATTGGCCCACATCCACGCCGATCCTAACGGCTGCAAGGATTTCATCCTCGCCGACGCCAAGGACGCCGACATGGCACTAGCCATCGGCGCGCCCGGACGTTCGCCGGAAGCGCACAGCGGCGAATTACGCTATCGCAGTCTCGCTGAGTTCCGCGACATCATTGCGCAGATTGTCGAGGCGAAACTGGTGGACATCATGTTGATGGCCACCAGCACGAGCGAAGTTTTGACGATTCATAAACGACTGTTCGACAACAGCCCGGTCACGCCCGCTGCCCGCGCCAACGATACGACCGATATTCACATCGTTCGCGGGAGTAAATATCCGTCTTCGCCATCGCTCCCTTTCCGCACGGCGACGCTCGATCACATTCAGTGTGGCCATCTCGATTGCAAACCGGAGGAACGTCGTCTCGGTGCTAATCTCGGCTTATATAGTATCACGTTCAACAATGATACGGAGTTGGATCGCGCCGCATTGGAGGAGTACAAACTATTTCGTCTGGAAGCCGAGCGCAAGGGATTTCGTCATTTCCTCGAAGTGTTCGATCCCAACCGCCCGGAAGTGGTGGAGGCGAGCCAATTGCCGGGATTCATCAACGATGCCATCGTTCGCACGCTCGGCGGTGTCACCAGCGCGGGCCGACCGCTGTTTCTGAAAATGGTCTATCACGGCCCGCAGGCGATGGAGGAACTGGTCCACTACGATCCGCATCTCGTCGTCGGCATCCTCGGCGGTTCGGCAGGGACGACTTACGACGCCTTCAAGCTGTTGAGTGAAGCCAAGAAGTACGGCGCGCGTGTGGCCCTGTTCGGTCGCAAAATCAATAATGCGGAAAATCAGCTCGCGTTTATCCGCTTTTTGCGACTCATCGCCGACGGAGAGATCACTGCCGAGGAGGCCGTACGCGCCTATCACGGCGTCCTCCAGCGTCTCGGCGTCAAACCCCATCGCAGTCTGGCCGACGACATGCAATTGCAAACGAACGTCATGAACTACGGCGGCAACGGGGTTACGATCGGTTTGCCGCCGAGTGCCAGCGAGCCTGGGAACCCGAACGCCTGCGCGTGCAGAAGCGCAACGCATCAGGCTTGTGCTTGTCACGAAAAGAAGCCGATTCAAGCCGAAACGAACGGCAAAGTCGATTTTGCAAAAATGACCGCGGCACAGAAAGTTGCCTATCACAAGGCGCATTGGGACCGTATCTTGGGATAAATCGATTCCAAAGCGAAGTCATTTTGAGGAGTATGTTGATTTGGACGACGGCGAGCAATCGGTCGTTCCTCCGATTGCGGCTATCGAGCAACGATCGCTCCGATGCGATGCAATTTCCGATGCAGAAGTTAGCAGACCGCGAATGCATCAGTACCCCCGGCAGGAATCGAACCTGCATGAACCCGCTTAGAAGGCGGGTGCATTATCCGTTATGCTACGGGGGCGTTCGTAGAGGTTATTAGAGCAAACCGAAACGACGGTAGCAATGGCGTTAGGCATAATCTAGCGTTTTCCCAATTTACCGAATTTTCCTCGCTTCAAGTTCTCTCCGCATTTTCCGTACAGTCCGTGTCCTCCCTCCGCCGAAGAATACATCGGCTCTCCGTCGCCCCGAGTTCCGGAAGCCGATGAGCCGATGAGCCGATAGCCGAGCGGAGACACGGAGCATGTTCAAGAAGCTTGGACGATGGACGGCGACGCATCCGTGGCTGATTTGTCTCTCGTGGCTGGTTGTCGCCGTCGTCGTCGGCGTGGTGGCTCCCAAGTGGGACGACCGTGCTGCCGACGATGATATTCGATTTCTGCCAGCGCGATGCGACAGCGTCAAAGGCCATCAACTGCTCGAGCAGGCGTTCCCTCAAGACGTGTTTGCCAGCCGGCTGATCGTGGCCGTGGAACGTACCGAGACGCCGTTGACGCCGCTCGACTTCAGCCTCGTCGATGGTCTTGCCGACGACCTGCAGCGGTTGCGGCAAGCCGATCCGAGCCTGCCGATTGGGCGAATATGCACCCATCGCGATCCGATTCTCGGCAAGCGCCTCATCAGCGCCGACGGTCGCTGTACGCTGATTCAGATTTCGTTGAACACGCCGTATTTGGCCGTGCAAACGCGGACCACCGTGGATGCCGCTCAGGCGTGTCTCCGTTCGCGCATCGCGGCTTCGGGCGCGGATGCTCCAGCCATCTATCTCACGGGGCCAGCCGGTATCGGACGCGATCTCATCGCCGCCAGCGCCAACAGCCTCGACAGTACGACGTTGGCCACCGTTCTCCTCGTGGTCGCGATCCTGTTGGCCGTATACCGCGCGCCGTTGTTGGCCCTCATTCCGCTGGGAACCATCGCCGTCTCGGTCTGGGTGGCGCTGAAGATTCTGGCGCTGTGTACGTTGATCCCCGGCTTCGTGATGGTCAACATCAGCCAGATCTTCGCCGTGGTCATGCTGTACGGCGCGGGCACCGATTACTGTTTGTTCCTCATCAGCCGCTACCGTGAAGAGTTGATGCGAGGCCACAATTGGCCTCAGGCATTGGCGCGAGGCGTAGGTGGCGTCGGCGGCGCGCTGGCCGCCAGTGCCGGTACGGTCGTTTGTGGCCTGGGACTGATGGGTCTCGCTGAATTTGCCAAGGTACGTTGCGGCGGGCCGGCCATCGCCATCAGCCTCGCCGTCGCCCTGGTGGCTTCGCTGACGCTGACGCCGGCCCTTTTGCGCTTGTTGGGGCCATTGGCCTTTTGGCCGACTCGAATCCTCGAAGGGGCGGCGAGTCATGCCCGCGGCCGCCGTCGCGTCCGTAGCGCCGTCCGTAGAGTAGGCGGCATTTGGGAGGGAATCAGCCGTCGCGTGGTTGCCCATCCGATACTCACCTGGACGGTTGCCTTTCTGGCATTGTTGCCGTTGGCCCTCCTTGGATTTGGAGTGAAGCCGAACTATCGGGCCACCAGTGAATTGGCGACACGCAGCGATAGTGTGCGCGGACTGGACGCCATTCAACGCCATTTCATCCCCGGCGAGGTCGGTCCCGTCACCGTGTTACTCGAATCGAGTACCGATTGGGAAAGTCCACGCGGTCAAGCGATTCTGACGTACCTCAGCCAAGGGTTCGGCTACCTGGACAATGTGGCCGAGGTACGCAGCTTGACGCAACCTCTCGGTTCGCCGGTAACAGATTTCAAAGATCGTCTTTCGGGTAATTGCCCGAGTCGCTCAACCAAGGCGGACAAGAAGACCCTCTTCAAGACGATGTGGTGCAACGTGGTGCAGGGGTTGACCGATCAGATCAATCGTGCCGCGGGCGAGTTCTACCTGGCAAAGTTGCCGGGAGCGGAAACGCGCTTCGTTACCCGCCTCGATGTGGTGCTTCGCTCCGATCCGTTCGATCCCCAAAGCATCGAAACGCTGGAATTGATCCAATTGTGGCTCCGCGAGGAATTACCGAAGTATCCGGGCGCGGAGAGCGTTCGGGCCGAGTGTCAGGGCATCACCGTCAATGCTCGCGATCTCGCTCAAGTGACCGAGAGCGACCGTCTGCGCATCAACACACTGGTGCTGGCTGGGATCTTTCTGATCCTGCTCGTCCTGGTGCGTCGTCCGTGGTTGGCGATTTATCTTTTGGTCACGGTTCTATTCAGCTATTACGCCAGCCTCGGAGCCACCACGTTGCTGGCCCACGTCTGGCACGGACGGCCTCTCGGACAGGTCGATTGGCGCGTGCCGTTCTTCCTGTTCACGATCCTCGTGGCGGTCGGCGAGGATTACAATATCTTGCTCATCACCCGAGCGTTGGAGGAACGACAGCGTCATGGAGCCGTCGAAGGCATCCGTCGCGCGTTGGCGCGCACTGGCGGAACCATCACTTCCTGCGGCCTCATCATGGCCGGGACGTTTGCCACGCTGATGTTGGGCGGGTTGAGTACCTTGGTGCAGATAGGCTTCGCGCTGGCGTTCGGCGTGCTGGTCGATACCTTTGTGGTCCGGCCTCTGTTGGTCCCAGCGTTTGCCGTCTGGATGTGGCGAAACGAGGAGCCGATCGCGGCACGACAGCGTTTGCGCTTGCCTTCGTCGAAGCGGCGCGACCTCGCCGCTTGATGAGCAGCTATGTGCCGACAATGGGACCGGCAGACTGCCGGTCCCATCCAGCGATCCCTATTTCTTCTTCCCCGTCTTCTTTTTCTTTTTCGCCGCAGCGCTCTTGGCCACGGTCTTCGTCGCCTTGCTTTCGGCTTGCTTCTTCTTGCCGAAAATCGCTTCGTAGCCTTCGGCGAAGTTCTTGGTCTCCGACAAGCCGACACGAATGATACTCACGAAATCAACCTCCCGCGCAGAATGTTTGTTCCTTGAGCGCTGCGACGACTCCCCCAGGAGCGCGCCTCCTCCCGATACCCTCCTAGTGTAAACCGCCGAAAGCCCCTTGTCACGAGCAAATCGAGTGACAAAAATCGCAGCGAGCGGCTATTAAAACCTATGGGGACTCTTTTTGTCGTTCTATCTCGGCGTCCTTCTCGGACGCATCGAAAGAATCGGCGACGACATCGCGCAACAAACCCACGACGGCGGGCACGACAAACAGTTCCGCGAGAGGGTGGCCCGGCCCGTTCTCGGCGAAAATGGAATCGGTGATCTCGACCCGTTGGTTTGTGGGAGCGGGTAAAGTGGATTCACCCAACGGCCGTTCCGCGGTCGGTGTCGAAACACGAGGTGGCACGAGGGCGGATATTTCGTCGAACATGACGGTTCACCTCCCGAAAGTGTGTTCCATTCCGATGGGTAGTATACCATGTCTCGCCGTCACGATGCGAGCGCGTCCTGAAAAAACCGCGCCGTTCCATCGACTCCAAGCGAGAGCGGGGGCTTGTGGACGACTCGCCGCCGGATTATCTTGTCCTTATGCTCCGGCACATTCTTATTCCTGGCCGATCTCACGAGGAACGAATCATGAGCAGCGAAGTCTCAGTCGATCGTCAACAACAAAAGGTCACGGAGTTTTTGCGTCTACTTCCTTTGACCATGGAAATCGCCGGTCTGCCGAAATCGGAGTTGGGCCGGAATTTCAACGAAGGACAAATGGAGGTGCGCGTCAATAGTCTGAAGGCGGCGTACAAACTCGCCCGGCAGCTGATTCTCGACGTGGCGAAATAAGAGACCGCCCCCAAAGCCCCTCTCCCCCTGTACTCAGAATAAGAGGGGTTGGGGTGAGGGGGTCTCTTCACCGAATATTCTCGCTCATCCCCCCGCCCCCTCTCCCTAGAGTACAGGGGACAGGGGGGCTTTGCGGATCGCCTACAAGCGATCCGCCAGTCGATACAATCGGGACAGACCGCGCGCAAGAAGAGCGACATCCTGTCCGAGTGGCGCGAAGAGAATGGCGAATGTGAGCGTTCCGTGATACCCTAAAAGCGTCCAGAAAGAGAGCGGATCGCATGCGCATCGCCATTCTGACCAACGAATATCCGCCGCACATCTACGGCGGTGCCGGGGTCCACGTCGAATATCTCACCCGCGAGTTGACGCGATTGGATAACGGCGCACACACCGTCAACGTCTTCGCGTTCGGCGAGCAATCGCTTCGCCAAGGCAATCTGAGCGTGCGCGGCGTGCGGCCCGATTTCTTCCTGCCGTCTCAAGAACCGCGCCACGAGAAGTTCATGGATACCCTGGCGCGCGATCTTCTCATGGCAGGGAGTTTGCGCGACGTGGACGTAATCCATTGCCATACTTGGTACACGCATCTCGCCGGTTGCTTGGCTCGGCAGCTAACCGGCGCGCCGCTCGTCCTGACCACGCATTCGTTGGAGCCTCATCGGCCCTGGAAGGTCGAGCAGCTGGGCACGGCCTACCATGCTAGTACCTGGATCGAGCGCACCGCCTATCAAAATGCCGACGGCGTCATCGCCGTCTCCGAGGCGATGCACGCCGACGTGCAGACGCTCTACGGCGTGCGGCCCGAACGCATTCGGGTCATTCACAATGGCATCGATCTCGAGCAGTATCAGCCGACGCCGGATCGCGCCGTTTTGGCGAGCCACGGCATTGATGCCGACAAGCCGTTCGTCCTTTTCGTCGGACGGATCACGCGCCAAAAAGGCATCGTGCATCTCGTCCACGCCATCCCGCATCTGCTTGCGGGCACACAAGTCGTCCTCTGCGCCGGCGCTCCCGATACCGAGGAGATTGGCCGCGAGATGACCGAAGCGGTCGAACAAGCCCGGCGTCGCACTTCGAACTCGATTATCTGGATCGCGCGCATGTTGCCCAAGCAAGAGATCATCCCGCTCTATTCGCAAGCCGCCGTCTTCGTCTGCCCATCGGTGTACGAGCCATTCGGCATCATCAATTTGGAGGCGATGGCCTGCGGCACGCCGGTCGTCGCTTCGGCGGTGGGCGGTATCCGCGAGGTCGTGATCCCCGAGGAGACGGGGTTGCTCGTTCCCATCGAAGCGCGCGGCGAGTCCGATTTCGAGCCGCGCGATCCAAACCGCTTCGCGCTCGACCTCGCCGCCGCCGTCAATCGCCTTCTGGACGATCCGCCGCGCCGCCGCGAGATGGGCCATCGGTGCCGCGCGCGTGTCGAAAGCCATTTCGGTTGGCCCAGCATCGCCCGGCAGACCTGCGATTTCTATCGCTCCATCGGCCGTCCATGACCGCGAGACGATGCGGATGGATGGAGGAGACCACTTTCGGTTTGGAAGTACCGTTCAAGTCGCCGATCTCACGACTCGATTGGATGCGACAAATGGTTGCTCTCGACGAACGACATACTTCGCGCTTAACCCTGTGCCGCATGTCCGCGAACGATCTCGACGATTTGACGCGCATGCACCTCGACCCGCGCGTCATGGCCACCCTCGGCGGGTTGCGTTCGCCGGAGGTAACGCGGGCCTGGTTGAACGATCACCTCGAACATTGGCGCATTTATGGATACGGATTGTGGCTGGCGCGCGAACGCGAGACGGGAGCGTTCGCGGGACGTGGCGGACTGCATCGCGTCGAGATCGGAGGGCGGGAGGAGATCGAAGTAGGCTACAGCTTTCTCGCCGAGTTCTGGGGTCGCGGTCTGGCGGTCGAATTGGCGCGCGAGAGCATTCTCGTCGCCTTCACCGTACTCGATCTGCCGGAGATCGTCTGTTTCACTCTGACGACCAATCGGGCCTCGGAGCGCGTTATGCAAAAGGCAGGCTTCCGGCGGGAAGGCGAGGTAATCTACAAAGATTTACCCCACGTTCTTTATCGTCTTCGCCGCGCCGATTTTGTAATCGAGTCAGAAACGATCCGAGACGCCCCTCTTCCGTGAGAAGCCGTCTCAAAAACCCCTCTCCCCTGAGTACAGGGGCGAGGGGGGCTTTGCGGATAGTCTCTGAGTTCCAGGGTGAGGGGCGTCGGGGCATCCGACACTCCTTCGTCGCGGCAATTCAATCAATACGCCTTAGCGAAGACGACACGCCCCTCGGAGGGTTGCCCGGTCACCATGCACTTGCCGGATTCTTGCTTGCGATCGAAGGGAATGCAGCGGATGGTTGCCTTGGTCTCGGCGGCGATTCGGTCCTCGGTTTCGCGCGTGCCGTCCCAGTGGGCGAGGAAGAAACCGCCCGGCTCTTCAATCGACTTCTTGAACTCGTCGTAGGTGTTTATCTCATGGATGTTCTGGTCGCGGAAGTTGCGAGCGCGATCGAACAACGCCTTCTGCATCGCCTGAAGCATTTCGCCGATGCGCGTCGCCGCGTTCGCCAACGGCACTCCCATCTCTTTCGCTTCCTTGCCCGGTAGATCGCGGCGAGCCAAAACACAAGCGCCTTTGGCGAGGTCTTTTGGTCCCAATTCGACGCGCACCGGCACCCCCTTCAGCTCCCACTCGTTGAACTTGAATCCCGGTTGATACTGGTCGCGGTCATCGACCTTGACCGACACCGGCTCATAGTTCAGCCATTCGCGCAGCGGTAGATCGCGGATGCTCTGAGCCAGTTTGTTCGCCGCTTCGAGTACGGCGGACTTCTCGGCATCGCTCTTATAAATCGGCACGATGACGGCGTGGATCGGTGCCAGCCGAGGAGGCAGCACCAAGCCTTGATCGTCGCTATGGGTCATAATCAGCCCGCCGATCAGGCGCGTGGAAACGCCCCAACTGGTGGCCCAAGCGTATTCGACCTTGCCGTCTCGATCCTGGAACTTCACGTCGAACGCCTTGGCGAAGTTTTGGCCGAGGAAGTGGCTTGTGCCCGCTTGCAGAGCTTTTTTGTCCTGCATCATCGCCTCGATGCAGAGCGTATAGATCGCGCCGGGAAACTTTTGTCCCTCGCTCTTGGGGCCGACCAACACCGGCATCGCCATCCAATCTTCCGCGAAAGTGCGGTACACTTCGACCATGCGCCGCGTCTCCTCCTCGGCCTCCTGCTGGGTGGCGTGCGCGGTGTGGCCTTCTTGCCAGAGAAACTCGGCGGTGCGCAGAAACAGGCGCGTGCGCATCTCCCAACGGACGACGTTGGCCCACTGATTGATGAGCAACGGGAGATCGCGGTAACTCTGCACCCAATTGCGATAGGTGTTCCAGATGATCGTTTCGGAAGTGGGGCGGACGATCAACGGCTCTTCGAGCTTCGACTCCGGGTCAACCTCGACGCCTCGACCGGGAATGGCCTTCAGCCGGTGGTGGGTGATGACGGCGCATTCCTTGGCGAACCCCTCGGCCATCTGCTCTTCGCGGGCCAGGAACGATTTGGGAATAAACAGAGGGAAATAGGCGTTAACGTGTCCGGTGTCCTTGAAGAGCCGGTCGAGCGAGCGCTGGATCTTTTCCCAGATGGCGTAGCCGTGCGGTTTGATGACCATGCAGCCGCGCACGTCGGAATTCTCGGCGAGTCCGGCGCGGTTGACGATGTCGAGATACCACTGCGAATAATCCTTGGCTCTGCTGGTAATTTTCTCTGCGGCCATGTCGGCTCCTGTGTCCGTGGTTCACGTTTGGAGCGATTATAGACAACGGACACAGGAAAACCAACGGAGGCGCGCGCGCATCGAGAGGAAGATGGATCGAATGCGAATCGCTCCTCAACTATCGTTTGCCGCTCACGAGCGATAATGGCTTCGGCAGTTGTGGTCCTCCTGCGGCGATCTCTTCGCGGAAGAGATTGTATACCTTGCGTTTGGCGATGCGATCGGCCAAGCGAGGGAAGAGGCGATTGACCAGAACGATAAGTCGCCCGCCAAGCGAGAGCGAGACTTCGTTCCGCCCGCGCTGGAGAGATCGCAGACAACACGCGGCCACCGCTTCGGCCGTCATGCCGCGCAGATGATCGAGTTGCAACGCGGCCTTTTGTTCCAGCATATTGTGCGAGAAATTCGTTTGCGTCAAACCTGGATTCACTACGAGAACGTCGATTCCATCTTTGGCCAATTCGGCGCGTAATGCCTCGCTGAATCCCTGGACGGCGAATTTGCTGGCCGAATAATCGCTGCGGGCCGGGATGCCGCGCTTGCCGGCAATCGAGGAGACGTTCAGAATGGCCGGCGTCGTGCCCAGACGAAGCAACGGCAAAAACTGCCGCGTCGTCTCGGCTAAAGCGAACAGATTGACTTCCATGATCTTGCGGAGCCGTTCGGGACTGGCTTCGGCAAAATGCCCCGTCGCGCCGATGCCGGCATTGTTCACGAGTACATCGACGCCGCCGTAATGACGCAGAGCCGCTCCCGCCATCGCCTCCCGGTCAACCCGCTCGGTGATGTCGGCACAAACGGTCTCGATCATTCCTCCTCCAGCGCGTACCTTCGCGGCCAGGTCGTCTAGCAACTCTTCGGAGCGGGCCGCCGCCAACACGCGCGCCCCGCGTTGTGCCGCCGCCTCGGCCAACGCCTTACCGATACCTTGCGATGCGCCGGTGATGACGAAGCGCAAACCATCAATGTTTCGTCGTTGCCCCATTTCTCTACTCCTGATATGCCGGCGTTCCGATGGAAAAACGCGGAACGAACTCGTCGCAGATCTATTGTGCCTCTGAAAATGCAGCCGAGCCACGAACGGAGAGTGAGAGAAGGCAGAGAATGAATGGCGAACAAACGAGAAATAGCGGTCGCGCGGAGAATACCAGCCGAGTTGAATGCGGATTATCGTACAAGCTGGATGATCTGCCGTAGATTCGTGGGTATCGTGAACGATTCTTCATCTACCTTGCTTTGAGTGGGTAGTGGAGGGAACACCACATGGTCGTGCCGACGAACTCCTCGAACGCTGTGCCGCGCCAATCCGGGCGAGCCTATTTCTGGGCGGGTATTGTTCTTGTCCTGCTGGGACCGATGCTCTTCGCGGTGGCGTTCGCATCCAAGCACTTGGCGGTTCCTTGGTATAGTCCCACTCTCGCCACGCTTGCCGTTCTCTGTCTCATCGTGGCAGTCGTTCGCCGTCGAACCGCGATGAGATGGGCTACCCTGCTGTTCGTCGCCGCCTTCGCTGGAATTCAGTGGTACGGCTTGGCGGTCCTGATCAAACTGCCGGAATACAAAGGGCCTGTGCGGGTCGGGAAGTCGATCCCCGCCTTCCAAGGCAAACGTGCGGATGAATCGGCTTTCACGAACTCGGAGCTACACGGCGGGAAGGGACACGTTCTCGTATTCTTTCGCGGTCGATGGTGAGGGGTCTGCATGACCGAGCTGGGTCAGCTCGAAAGTCAGTGGCAAGAATTTGAGAAGAGAAACATACAAATCGTGGCCATCTCGGTGGAAAATCGAGACAATGCCGAGGCCACGCAGACCGAATATCCGCATTTGCTCGTCGTCTACGACGACGACAAGAAACTCGCGGAGGCGTTGGAAGTTCTCCACCCCCATTCCGCGCCGGACGGCGGCGACACCGCCGCGCCCACGACGATCCTGGTAGATTCCCAAGGCATCGTCCGTTGGCTATTTCGACCGGATCGATTTTTGACGCGCCTCCAGCCTTCCGAAGTTCTCGAAGCGATCGACCAGAAAATGCCGCCGAAGTAAGAGGATGTTTCAAGTTCGATGGATGCGCCGCATGTAGTTCAACGGTGCTATCCCCCGGCGATCGCGGCCACGATGAAGTATGGCTCCTCGCCGGAAATCACCGCATCGGGCAGGGGAGCGTCCGGCGACTCGTGGGATAAATCCTCTTCACAGGCGAAGAAACGCAACATCGGACGGCGTTGCTGGGTGAGTCGATCGCGAATCGTGCCGCATAGGTTGGGATAACGCGATTCCAGAGCGGCGAGGAGCGAGCGCTGGGTGATGGGTGGATCGACCTCGAGTCGCACCTCGGCACCGACTTTTGCCAGCTCGCGTAGATGGTATGGAAGCACGACTCGGATCATAGCGAAACCTCTCTCTTGAACCGGTAGCGCGAGCGACGGTCGGGCCGCCGTCGCTCTGGCGGCGACCTCCCATCAAGGCAGCGTCTGCGCTTCCACGGAGAGAACCGAAGGGAGATCGCGCACAATCGCCGTCCAGTTGTCGCCGGAATCGGACGAGGCGTAAACTTGCCCTCCCGTCGTGCCGAAGTAGACACCGCACGAATCGAGTTTATCGACGGACATGGCGTCGCGCAACACGTTGACGAAGCAGTTCTCTTGCGGCAGCCCATTCGTAAGCGCTTCCCACTCGTTGCCGCCCTTTCGGCTGCGATAAACGCGCAGCTTGCCATCGGGGGGATAACGTCCCGGAAACGGACTGATGGGAACGACGTAGATCGTTTCCGGCTCGTGGGCATGAACCTCAATGGGGAAGCCGAAATCGGTCGGCAGATTACCTCGTACCTCCGTCCACAACTCGCCGGCATCGTCGGTGCGGAAGATGCCCCCACCTTGGTGCAACTGCATGAAGAGAACGTCGGGGCGCGAAGGGTGCAGCGTCATGTGGTGAACGCAGAAGCCGATTTCGGCCGTTGGATTGGGAAGATAGGGAGACTTCAAACCGCGATTGATCGGCTTCCAAGTCGTCCCTCCGTCGTCGGTGCGAAATGCTCCCGCCGCCGAGATGGCGATATAGATCCGATTGGCATTGCCTGGATCGAGTAGGATCGTATGCAACCCCATGCCGCCCGCGCCCGGCTGCCATTTCGAACCACTGCCGTGGCCGCGCAATCCGGACAACTCGTGCCAGGTCTTGCCCCCGTCGGTCGAGCGAAAGAGCGCGGCATCCTCGACGCCGGCGTACACTGTATCCGGATCGTTCGTGGACGGTTCGAGATGCCAGACACGTTTGAACTCCCACGGATGTTGCGTGCCGTCGTACCATTGATGCGTGGTCAGCGGTTTCCCGCTTCCTTCGGAAGTGTCGTAGACGAACTTATTGCTCTCGCCCTTGGGAAAGCCTTCTGGGGTAGTGGTCGGTTCGCCGGTGGGCGTGCCAGGTTGATGCCAAGTTTTGCCGCCGTCGTCGGAACGCTGGACGATCTGCCCGAACCAGCCGCTCGTTTGCGAGGCATAGATGCGATTGGGATCGACCGGCGATCCCTTCAAATGATACATTTCCCATCCGCCAAAGTGGGGACCACTGACGTCCCAATTCTTGCGCCTTTCATCCGAGGAGAGAAGGAACGCACCCTTGCGCGTGCCGACCAGAAGGCGAACTCCACTCATTATTTGCTCCTTGCCGAAAGTGGGGAGATGCCGGCTGGGGGACATCTCCGTCGAGATCCCGATTCATCCTTCCGACGCATGTGGGCCGGAGATGGCACCTTAATCCGTGCCGTCCTACAAAGCAGCGTCAACTTCGCAATGGAACGAGACGGGCGATGGCATTCTCCAACCATTCGGTGCGGCTTTCTTCGCCCGCCGCGACGGCAGACCATTCTTGCCGGATGAGGTCCACGTCGAGGGTATCGCGGTTGGCGACGAACAGCGTTTCGATGTCCACCTGATCCTGGGGGCGAAATGACACCATCTTGGTCAGAATCAGACCCTCAGCCGTGGCGACGCGGACGGAGCGGCCTTCCGTCCAGGATAAAGATGAAGCATCGGTGAGCGTTCGAGCATAAAGTGGCAGAACGGGTTTGATCCAATCGATTCGTACGGACCCGAATCGAAACGACGTCATGTGTTCTCGAACGTATTCGCGGATAACGGTGTCTCGGTCGAACAGGAAGCCCACACGAGCCAGTTCGTCTAACAGCCCCGGCAGCGCGAGTTGAGGTACATCGAGAAGTACATCCACATCCTGAGTGAACCGGGGTCGGCCGCGCAGCACGGTCGCTAGCCCGCCTATCACCGCGTAGCGAATCGATTGGGCGGTGAACGTAATGGCGAGAAGTTCGACGGCCCGAACGAGGTTATCATCCAGAGGGTCATGTTCAGCAGGCATGGCGTGCAAGGAACTCCTTTACGGCTTGGCGCGCCCGTTCCTCTTGATCCCGAGTATAATCGCGCAGGAACGCCGCCTTGGGTGATTGCCGCAGCATCAGCGCGCCGGCGGCGAGCAGCCCGCGGAACGCGCGCAAACGATCCTCCGGTGAAAGCGCTCGAAAGCGTGCCGTCTCTTCCGCGATCACTTCCGCATCGCTGGGGAACTTGATCGGCAAATTCATATTCGTCCCCTTCGGATCGAAATTCTCTCATCAGTATATCGTACTCCGCGCGGCTTCCGAGCGCGTTCGGGACGTTTAGTCGGACGATTCCGGAGCATCTTTCCTCTTTCCGAAAGTGGGGAGATGCCGGCTGTAGGACATCTCCGCGGGCCCGACACTCGAAAAGCCTATCGAGCCATTCATTTGCGAACGATAATCATCCAAGGCACGCCGAAACGGTCGGCGACCATGCCGAAGCTTGAGGCATAGAAAGTCTCGCACAACGGCATCTGAACCTCTCCGCCTTCGCTCAAGGCGGCAAAGATCCGATCCGCTTCTTCGGTGGTCTTCACATTCAGCGTTAGAGAAAAGCCACTAAAGTGCTCTTTTCCCTGGCATCGACCATCGGAGGCACAGATAGTCTGATCGCCGAGTCGAAACTCCATGTGCATAATTTTGTTTTCGGTGCCGGGCGCAACCATACTTAGATCGGGACATTCCTTGAAGTGCATAAGCATGGTCACTTCGATGTTCAGTACGCGGCGATAGAGTTCGATTGCTTCTTTGCAATGGCCGTCGAACAACAGATACGGTTGCACTTGCATCTTTTCTCCTCCTCGACTGTCGGGGAATCGTTGCAAATCGGGGGACGATTTTGCCCGCCCAATGGTCCGACGTACACTCGGACATTTGTTTAGCGAGTGCTACAATAAAATAGCGAAGCGCGCCCGTCAAGCTCAGTAGCTTCGCAATCGCTCGATTCTTTGGGGAGGCGGTCGATGCCCAGGGGGCGTCCGCGACAATTCGATCTCGACCGGGCGCTCGATACGGCGCTGTTGCTGTTTTGGCGTCACGGTTACGAAGGCACTTCGCTGAAGGCCCTCACCGAAGCGATTGGGGTCAATGTTCCCAGCTTGTACTCCGCATTCGGCAACAAGGAGGAGTTGTTCGCGAAGGCGGTGGCGCGCAATCTCCAAAAGCCGGCGTCCTATCTACCGAAGGCGCTCGGAGAACCGACCGCGCGCCGTGCCGTCGAGAAGCTGTTTCGCGGCGCGATCAACATGACGAGGAATTCGCGTTATCCCGAGGGATGCCTCCTCGTCCGGGGTGCGCTCGTTGCCGGTCCCTCGTCGGAGGCGATATGCCAGGAGTTGAGTCGGCGACGCGCCGGCGCGGAGGCAGCGGTTCGTCGCCGTTTCGAGCGTGCGATTGCGGAAGGAGATCTACCGGCAAAAGTCGATGCCGCCCCATTGGCCCGCTACATCGTCACCGTGCTTTGGGGACTATCGGTCCAGGCGGCGGGAGGCGCGACGCGCGCACAGCTGAAAGAAGTCGTCGAGTGGGCTTTGCGCTGCTGGCCGGAATCGGAATGACCTCATGAGTCGGCTCGTTCGCGCAAGCGAGCGAGAAGATCTCGAACGGCGCGTTCGATCAGAGGGAGTACGCCGGGTTCGTCTTCAATGTGCCAGTATTCGACGCGGTTCACCCAAGGAGGAAACCTCTCCACAAGGAGAGGCAAATGCTCGTCCCGCTTCAAAGCGACAATGCGATTCGCTCGTTCCAAATCCGAAACGGAGAGCGCCCGCGGCATCCGCTCGCAATGCGGTTCGACACCGACGCCGAGCCTTTGCAACGTCTCGACTGCCTCCGATGCCATGGGGCCGACATTGTGAATCCCTCGTTCCAGGGCCAAGCCGCGCGAATCGGCAAACCAAGGCAGCTGGCTCCGTTCGGCGAGATGGTTGAACAACACCTCGGCGAAGCGACTGCGGTAGTAGTTGCCCGTGCAGAGAAATAAGACACATTTGCGATCCGATGTCTCCATCGCGTTCACCTTTCGATTGTCGGGCGGCGTTCGATTGTGATAAGATAGGAAAAATGATTTTCGCAAGGAGAAAGGACGACGATGCAAACCCAATCGCAAGAAATTCCGAGTGCGCTCGCGGCTCCGAGTTGTCCCGTCGCTTCGCTCCGCAAGCCTTCGTTGGAGTCGGGCGATCATTTGACCCGCCACGAGTTCGAACTCCGCTACGCCGCTATTCCCGATCTGAAAAAGGCCGAACTGATCGAAGGAGTCGTCTACATGCCCTCTCCCGTGCGCGCCGAGGAACACGGCAATCCTCATGCGGACTTAATTGGCTGGATGGGATTCTATCGGGCCTACACGCCAGGTATCCGCGTTTCAGCCGATGCCACGATCCGTCTCGATCTGGACAATGCGCCTCAACCGGACGCAGTACTTTACATCGAATCGAGACTCGGCGGTTCGGCGAAAATCGACGGCGACGGCTACCTTGCAGGGGGACCGGAACTGGTTGCGGAGATTGCCGCCAGCAACGTCAGCATTGCCCGCAATAGCAAGCTGCGCGTCTATCGTCGCAATAACATTCGAGA
>JAJXWW010000088.1 GCA_021781415.1 Planctomycetota bacterium | reverse complement strand
CCGCGGGAGGGTCCCCTCGCCGGGAGTTATTCTCTCTGGTAACAACGCCTTCCGCTTGGCCATAATAGAGCAGGAGAGTGGACGAATGGGAAGAGAAACTCGGTAGAGACTTCCCACTGTTGTGGCAAGGCTAGGCGACCGTTATGGCGAGACGGTGGCCGATACGGCGGGATAGAACGGCTCAATAGCTATTCGGGACAAGAAACGGGGACGCGACTCGAATAGGAGAGGCTTCCTCGCTTCACTCCTGCTGTTCTTGGGTCGCGACATTGCTTTTCTTTTTCGGTCGCTCGAGCGGTCGCAAGGTGGCCTCCAAGGCCATCGTCCGCGCTCTCTCTTGCTGCCAGGTCGGACCACCATACGAACTCCTCGGCTTCACGGATCGTCTTACGCCTGCCAACTCCGCCTCGATCGGTGGCTCGATAACCAACTCGGACCAGTCTCCGGCCAGAGGCAGTGGCCAAAGGCGTAACATGCCCTTTCCCCGCGGAGTCTCCAAATCTACGAGTCGCGTCCCCATTTCCTTCCGGCGTCCACATTTTCGTATAGACGAGAAATTGTGACAGTTGCCTTTTCTGGAACCGCCCTATTTCCCTTTCCCACTTGTCACTGTCCCCCTGTCTCCACTAAGTAGCAAGGATATTTCAATCTGTTTTTGGTCCCTCTGAAGAACTACATGTACCTTCTTGCCACCCATGCAAAGGAGCCGCCGTAGTGAATACAGGGAGGTTAGATTTGAGCAATTTTCTTCGATTTTAAGGATTACATCATCAGGTCTGATTCCGCTCCACCATGCCGGACTTAACCAGGAAACATCACTGACAAATGTCTTGCCTGCTCGACGGCAGATCGACAAACCACTCCGGTCAGTTCCATCGGAAAGATCAAACATCTTCCCTTTATGTAAATACATAGTCTGGTTGGGAAAATCGAAAGTCACGATGTACCGAGATAAGTATCCCAAACCAAGTACGTTGTCACATTTTTGGTTCGAGGAAAAGATCAGATCACGATGGCTAAATGGCCCAAACGAAAAGATGTTTAACAAAAAATCTTTCTCAATTACTGCCCCTCCCAACGTCATAGTATTATGACTAAGCGATAGATTTGTTGCGATCTGATTTTTTTTCAACAGCTTATAAAGATCAAATCTCATGTTTCCACTAAAATTCGTATCTGCACCAGTGTCGATAATAAATTTTTCCTTGCCCTCGCATCCCGGAATTATTGTTTCAACGCTAGGGACGCCATTTTGAAACGATAGACAGTATGCTTTCCCGGGCTTGAAGCCAGGAGATTTGAGGAAGTGAACTTCTCCTTTGTCAAAATCAATTCGTAGGACGTGATGTTTTAGAAAACTCATGCCAATAATGCCATATACATCGCAACCAGAATATTTTCGCAATTTGCTAAGATCGAAAAGACTCACATCCGAGGTTGTTTGCAGGCTAAGTTTGCCGAGAAATATTTCAGGCGCATCAAAAGATTCAAGTTTTACGCTACCGGCATCAGTGGAGGCTGTTACGGTCTTTTTGGGTTTCCCGAGAACTGACCGAAATGAAACATCATATATTATATCATCACATCCTGTATCGATGATAAAAAGATACTTATTTTTTTGAATCACGACAGGTAAGAGCAAATGGCCCACGCCATCTCTGGCAACGTCGAATTTTTCAACAATGTTTGCAGCGTCCAACTCCTGTCGTAAATCTTTCGTATCAGCACGAGCAATACTTACAAAAAGAATCACGCCAAGACTTACACTGAAAAATCGCATGGGATTCCTCCTGCATTCTCTTCTGAACTGACAATTGCATAAGTTTGGCCATAGCATACTGCTACCTGCCAACAGAAAGCTATTGTTGCCGATCACCGAAATCGGCTCTGCCCGCAACCATTGGAATATTAAATGCCCTCATGTCGTTGTCTTTGGTATCGCGCGTAGCGCCTATTTCTGCATACCACCTCCTGGCGATTTCGGCATTGGTTCCGGCCGAATTCTAAAATTAATCCGACCATTAGAGATCGCGTAAATTGGATTGGCAACAATAGGATTCCATATATAGTCCCTACAAAAATTTCCTACGTCTTTTGCATCGACACCAATCGTCATCACTGTATGCCCCTTGTTTTTATCCTGATTTGTGATAGTAACACCTTTCTTTATACCAGGATCTTTCACCTTGTCTTGAAATCCTGTTGGATGTACCATATCAATGGGACTATTTCCGACATACTGATACAAATTCGAATCTCCCGCCGCGAACCCCAACGGATCTGGACGCAACCATCGCCCATCTGCTGGATAGTAGGGACGCGCATCGAACTGGACGTTGCCGGTGATCGCATCGTACGCTCCACCCGTGTATAGGAAGCGCGGGTCGCTGGTGTTGAGGGGGGTCATGAGCTGACCGTAGGGGTCGTAGACGATCGTAGATAGTGTCGTGCCGTTGGCGTTGAGGACTTGGCGGATGGAATTGAGATTATCTGTCACAAACCATTCGGTCGTGCCACTCGCATTCACTTGGCCGTAGAATTGGTTGAGGGCCTCGGGGTTGTAGAGGTAGCGTTCGGTGAGTTGGCCGGTGCCGTTGAAATCCATGTACGGATTGGAACCGTCGTACACGGTGTATAAGGTTTGTGTGCCGTTGAGGGACGAGCCGATTCGATTGCCGAACACATCGTAGGTGAATTTCTCGTCGTTGAGGACGGTGCCAGAGCTGCTTACGACTTTCACTTCGGTCAGTCGATTCTGATAGTCCCAGGTGAAATTCGTCACCGTGCCCGTGGCGATGTTGGTTTGGGTGAGCGTGTTGCCGTTTTTGTCGTAGGTATAATTGTTGACGCCGTCGCTTAGTAATTGATTGCCCGTGCCGGTACTATAACCCGTCATGGTGCGGTTGCCGTTGGCGTCGTAGGACCAGGTTTGGTTGTAATTCGAGGCGGCCAGCGTGCCGGAGGCGGAAGTCAATTCGCCGCTGTAATCGTAACCGTAGGTGAGGGCGTTGCCGGAATTGTCCTGATAGTTGGTGATCTCGCTCGCGTGATTATAGGTATAATTGTAACTCGCCAGCGTCGATCCCATGTTGGTATAACTGATATTCGTCAGTCGGCTCGCATTGTCGTAGCTATTCGCGCTGGCGATGGTGGCTCCCGTCGGCGTACTCATCGTCGTCCCGCTCAGTCGCGCCAGACCGTCGTAATTCATCGTCAACGAAGCAGCCGTCGTGCCGTTGAGGGCCAACGACATGCCGGTCATCTGATTCTCGCCGTTGTAGGTGTAACCCATACTGCCACCCAGACTATCCGTCATGCCAGTGCGATTGCCGAACGCATCGTAGGTGAATCCCAGCGTCACCAACGGCGAACTCGAATATCCCGGATACGTCACCGTCTCGCCGGTCAACTGACCGCCGGAGTTGTAGGTAAAATTATACAGCGAATTGTTGTCCTGCGCCAAGATCAAATCGCCCGCGTTGTCGTTGCCTGGCCGACCAAATTGGGACTCGCGTCCTCGATTCTATCACGCAGCTCGCACCGTATGAAAACAACGGGAGAATGAACGACTTCGCATGAAAAAAGGCACGGCTTGGTGCGACGCTGGGCAAAGTGCGATGGCCTTAAAAATAAGCGCGGCGGTTGGCCTTGGCTCGAATGCAGAATGCCTCGCCGAGGTCCCTCAACGGGTCCACCGTGGCCGAGTTGCGGACGGTTGCTCCCTCGGAAGCGTCATTCGGCGCAGTCCCCGTAGTTTACGGAGACTCACTTGGCTGATCGCAAGCCGAAGGCTACCTAACAGTTCTCGCTTGCGTGAATATGCGCGTGTGCCGCATGACTAAGGACCTAGAAGCTGTCCGCAACGACTTCCTCGCCCCGGTGACTTAGGTGGAGATGATCGGGGGTGAGGGGCGAGAAATCATGGAGCAGTCACCCTCTCACGCCAACCGCTCTCCCACTGCTGGACAGGAGTAGAGGGGCTTTTGGGGCAGACTCTTTACTCGTGGCCTCGATTGCGGAGACCACTCTCGTTGAGAGAACTCGTTCATTTTTTGGTTGACTTATCCTCGCATCTCGTTACCATATTGATAGAACTGACTGGTCAGTCCGTGGCCGGGAAGGGCGGTTTGCACGCCTCTTGGATAGACTTTCCCAGACTGAGCCGGTGTCGAGATTCCTAAGACTAAATCTTGTAACCGTCCTTCCATCCTGCCTCGGTATGCCACCCTTTGGAGATCGACAATGACCTTTCTTGCCTCCTCCACCTTTGGCCGTCCCACGCGACGCCTCGGGTTCGGGGTCCTCGTGTTGAGTGCGATGGTTCTCGCCGTCGGTTGCAAACATCAGCCGCCCAAGGAAGCCAAATTGCCCAAGGTCGTCGTCGCGTATCCAGAAACCGAAGAAATCGTCGACTACCAGGACTTTACCGGACGCATTGACGCCTTGAAGACCGTGGACATCCGCCCGCGCGTTTCGGGCTACATCACTCAAGCACCGTTCACCGAGGGGGATTTGGTCAAAGAAGGGGCGTTGCTCTTTCAAATCGATCCGCGGACTTATCAAGACGATTTGGATTTGGCCGAGGCCAACCTCAAGCAGGCCGAGGCCGAGTTGGTCCTTCAGACCAAGCGCGCCGAACGTGGTATTCGTCTCATCAACAGCGGATCGGGGGCCATTGGGCCTGAAGACTACGATCAACTCGTCGCCGCCCGCGACAAGGCCAAGGCCACCGTGTCGGCCATGAAGGCGACGCGCGACCGCGCCAAGCTCTTCCTCGATTTCACGCGCGTAACCGCGCCGCCGTTGGTCGACGACGACGGCAAACCGTTGGTCGGTCGCATTAGTCGCCGACAAGTGGACCCAGGCAATCTCGTCAACGCCGATCAAACCATCCTCACCACCCTCGTGAGCGTCGATCGCATGTACGCCTACTTCGACGTGGACGAACGCACTTACCTCGAACTGGCGACACTCGCCGACCGCGGCACGGACTCTTCGTTTTCCTCGCGGAAGTTCCCCGTGATGATGCGACTGGCCAACGAAGAAGAGTTCGCGCACAAGGGGTACGTCAACTTCCTCGACAACCGCTTGAATGCCAATACCGGAACCGTGCGGATGCGCGGCTGGTTCGACAATCCCAAAGAGTTGTTGAAGTCCGGTCTGTTCGTCCGCATCCGCCTCCCCATCGCTAAACCGTACAAGGCTGTGATCATTCCCGATGAGGCCGTGTTGAGCGATCAGGGTCGGAAACACATCTACGTCGTCGAAAAGGGAAAGAATGCCAAGGGCGAAGAGGCGTATGTGGTCAAATATCGCAATGTGGTCTTGGGACAATCGCTGAGCAATTATCGCGCCATCAAGGAAGGATTGAAGAAAGACGAGATGGTCATCGTCAGCGGATTACAGAAAGTACACGATAACTCCGAGGTTCAGATCGAGATGAGCGAATCCTCGAAGCCCCCGCAATCGCCGCTCATCAAACAGCTGCAGAACGACCGAACCGTTCCCCAAGCGCATTCCACCGAGGATGGAGCGAAAGGCGAGGGAAGGAGCCCCGTCTCCGCTATCAATGAGCTGAAGTCACTACCCAACCAAAACAAGGGCCACTCCAAGGGAGGTAAGAAGTGAGTTGTGGAAGATGCCCGTGGCCGAACTGCGGGTCGATTCGGTAGGCACTCGCCGGATGAGTGTGCCACATTGAGGAGCGGTAATGTTCTCGCATTTCTTCATTCAACGGCCGATCTTCGCCTCGGTGTTGTCCATCGTCATTACGTTGGCCGGGGCCGTGGCGCTGTTCCATCTGCCACTGGCACAGTATCCGCCGATCACGCCGCCCAGCATCATGGTCATGTGTAATTACCCCGGTGCCAACGCCCAAGTCGTCGCCGACTCGGTGGCCGCTCCCATCGAGCAACAGGTCAACGGCGTCGAAGACATGATGTACATGGTCTCCCAATCGAACAACGATGGTTCTTACACGCTGACCGTCACGTTCAAGCCCGGCGTCAATCTCAACTTCGCGCAGGTGCTGGTGCAAAACCGAGTCAATCTGGCGTTGCCTCTGCTCCCCGATGTAGTCAAACAAACCGGCGTCACCACGCGCAAGCGCAATCCGGACATCTTGCAAGTCATCGCGGTGTACTCTCCCCACGATCGTTACGATCAGCTGTATCTCAGCAATTTTGCCACAATCACGATAGCCGACGAACTGAAGCGCGTGCCCGGAGTGGGCGACGTGAACATATTCGGGCAGCAAGACTACAGCATGAGGATTTGGCTCGACCCGGAGAAGTTGGCATCGCTGAACATGACGGCCAACGATGTGGCCAACGCCGTCCGCGAGCAAAATCGGCAGGTGGCAGCGGGGCACATCGGTCAACAACCGACGGCCGCCGACAAGCCGTTTGAATTAACCATCACGATGTTGGGTCGATTATCCGAACCGGAAGAGTTCGACGAGATCGTCTTGCGCGTCGATAGCGAGGGACGAACGGTACGGCTCAAGGATGTGGGCCATGCAGCCTTGGACGCGAAGAACAAGGATTCGACGAGCAAGCTCAACGGTAAGCCCAATGGCAGCCTCGCCATCTTCGCGCTGCCCGACGCCAACTCGATTGCCACGGCGAAGCGCGTCATCGACAAAATGGACGAATTGAAGAAGAGCTTTCCGGCGGACATCGATTACGCCGTCTCGTTGGACATGACTCCGTTCATCCAAGAGTCGATCAACGAGGTGGTGCGAACGCTCATTGAGGCCATCGTTCTCGTCGCCGCCGTGGTGCTGATCTTCTTGCAGAATTGGCGGTCGGCATTGATTCCGTTGGTGGCCGTGCCGGTGGCCGTGATCGGCACCTTCGCGGTCATGGCGGTCATCGGATTCTCGCTCAACAATCTGACGCTGTTCGGTTTGGTTCTCGCTATCGGCATCGTCGTCGACGATGCCATTGTCGTCGTCGAAGCGGTGGAGCAGCACATCGAGCGCGGCCTGAGTCCGCGCCGCGCCGCCCATAAGGCCATGGACGAAGTATCGGGTCCGGTCATCGCCGTGGCCTTGGTGCTGTGTGCCGTGTTCGTGCCGTGTGCATTCATCAGCGGGATCACCGGACAGTTCTTCCGCCAATTCGCTCTCACCATCGCCGTCTCGACGGTCATCTCGGCGTTCAACTCGTTGACGCTGAGTCCGGCGTTGGCCGCCATTCTGCTTCAGCCGCACGGGGCCAAGAAGGACTTCGTCGGTCGGATTCTCCATTTCTGTCTTGGCTGGTTTTTCCAGGCGTTCAATTTCGTCTTTCGGCGGACCACGACCGGCTACACGCGGATGGTCGATGCATCGTTGAGCGGGCGAGCCTCCGCGCTCGTGCTGCTGTCGATTGTTGCGGGAGGGACTGTCGGATGGATGCTGCCCAACATCTGCAACTCGTCGGAATACTATGCACAGAAACTGAAAGAAGACTTTGATCTTCCGCGACTGTCCGCGTTCTGTCATCGGTTGCAAGACATCCCTCTGCCGGAGTTCCATTACGCTTGGGGGGAAATCAAGTCTCCCGAACGCAGAGAGTTCGCCACCGACGATCTGCGGAAATTTCTCCACGATCGCTCGTGGATTCCGTGCGAGACTCGGATGATCTTCGGGATGTTAGTCGTCGCGTTGCCGGGCTGGTTGCTCCTGCGGCTATTGCGGCGAGCGAACGGTCGATACGCGCGCCTCGCTTCCAAAGCAAGTCTGCTGGGCGTTGTCGTGGTGTTGCTGCTGTACGGCGGATTGTTGGTCAATACTCTGTGGGGGTTCGAGCAGTTGCCGGCGGGTTATATTCCCAACCAAGATCAGGGGCGCTTCTACATTGCCGTGCAGCTGCCCGACGCCGCTTCCTTGGATCGAACTCAAGAAATCGTCGACCGCATCCAACGGGAAGTGCAAGAGTTGGCCGGCGTCGTCTACGTCACGGAGATCGCCGGTCAATCGTTCACGCTCAATGCCAACGGCTCGAACTTCGGTCAGTTTTTCGTCGGCTTCTCGCCTTTCGACGAGCGCCGCGATCCGTCGTTGAGCGCGACGGCCATCACCGGGCGCGTGCGGGCGCTTTTGGATAGAGAAATTCCCGGCGCGTTGGTGTCGATCTTCACGCCGCCGCCCGTATCCGGCCTCGGCTCGGCCAGCGGCTTTAAAATTATCATTGAAGATCGGGGCAATCTCGGACTCGAGACGTTGGAGAAGCAGATCAAAGCGCTCATCGACGCCTCAAAAAAGAGCGGTAAGGTAGAGAATCTCTTTTGTATCTTCCGCGCCAACGTGCCGCAGTTGTTCATGGACATCGAGCGCGACAAATGCCAGGCGATGGGAGTCAATCCGCTCGACGTGTTCACCACGTTGCAAATCTACCTCGGTTCGCTGTACATCAACGACTTCAACCGCTTCGGCCGCACCTGGCAAGTGGTCGCTCAAGCCTCCGGCGAATACCGCGATCATCTCCGCAAGGTTCGCCTTCTCCAAGTCCGCAACGCCACCGGCGAAATGGTGCCGCTCGGTTCGGTCGTGAACGTGCGCGAAATCGGCGGCCCGATCAACATAGGCCGCTATAATATGTATCCCGCCGCCGCCATTCTCGGCGCGACCAAGCCCGGAGTGGCCACCGGCGAAGGTATTGAGGAAATGGAACGACTCTGCAAGGCGGTGTTGCAGCCGGGCATGGCCTTCGAGTGGACCGAAATCAACTACATGCAGATCGATGCCTCCAAGAACATTTGGAACAACTTGATTTTCCCGCTCGCGGTGGTGTTCGTGTTTCTGGTGTTGGCGGCGCAGTACGAGAGTTGGGCTTTGCCGCTGGCCGTCATCCTCGTCGTGCCCATGTGCATCCTCGGATCGCTGAACGGGGTGGCCGCGGCCGGCGACGACATCAATATCTTCACGCAGATCGGCTTCGTCGTGCTGGTCGGATTGGCCAGCAAGAATGCGATTCTTATTGTCGAGTTTGCCAAGCACAAGCACGAAGAAGGCGGTCTCTCTCGGCGCGAGGCCACCTTGGAAGCGTGCCGCCTGCGCTTGCGGCCCATTCTGATGACTTCGTTCGCCTTCATTCTCGGCGTGTTACCGCTGTTGCTCAGCCACGGGGCGGGGTCCGAGATGCGACGGACGCTAGGTGTCGCCGTCTTCAGCGGCATGTTGGGGGTTACGCTGTTCGGCATCTTCCTGACTCCGGTGTTCTTCTATGTCATTGAGGGGTTCGCCGAGTCGCCGTTGTTCGCGGAGGCGCGCATGCGGCTGGTCGGCAGAGGTTTCCTTTATGCGGCCACCTGCGCGACGCTGGGCATTCCCTGGCTGCTGATGGCCTTGATCGGGATGATCCGACGCGATCGAGCCGTGCCGCCATCGAACAAACCGTTCCGCCTCGTCGAAAACGGAACGGCCGCTGACGGTAACGGACATGCGATGAAACCCAATCCGCAGGAAAAGGCGCGAGCCGGCGAACCGACAAGGTGAGCTACCGAGTGAAGGCAAGCGTATCCCGACGGTGACCGCCATTCGCGGGCGGGATTGTGGCTTATGAGGTAATAACGTGTTTTCACGCTTCTTCATCAATCGACCGATCTTCGCCTCCGTGCTGTCGATCGTCATCGTGCTGGGTGGAACGATCGCGCTTTTCACCCTGCCGATCGCACAGTATCCGGAAATCGCGCCGCCGACCGTGGAGGTCTCCGCTTACTATCCCGGTGCCAATGCCCAAGTTGTCGCCGACACCGTGGCCGCGCCCATCGAGCAACAGGTCAACGGCGTCGAAAACATGATGTATATGTCGTCGCAATGCACCAACGATGGCAAATACACGCTCACCGTCACCTTCGAGCCGGGTACCGACCTGAACATCTCCCAAGTGTTGGTGCAGAATCGCGAATCGTTGGCCGAGCCGATTTTGCCCGATCTCGTCAAACGGCGCGGCATCTCGGTCAAGAAAAAATCGTCGAACACCCTGATGATCGTCAACCTCGTCTCCCGCGATGGGAGCCGCGAGAGCCTGGCCTTGAGCAATTATGCCACCATCCAGATCCGCGACGAGCTTTCGCGTCTGCCCGGAGTGGGAGACATTACCTATCTCGGACAGCGCGATTACAGCATGCGCATCTGGCTCGATCCGCAGAAGCTGGCTACGTACAGCCTCAACGCGCAAGACATCGTGATGGCGGTTCAAGCGCAGAACATTCAAGTTGCCGCCGGTCAAATCGGTCAACCGCCGACGCCTAGCGGTCAGGTGTCGCAATACATCATCACCACCCTCGGCCGGCTGGAGAACACCGAGCAGTTCGAGCGCATCGTCGTCAAGAACAGCGGCAGTTCGCTGGTTTATCTGAAAGACGTGGCCAACATCGAGCTGGGCGCGCAATCCTACGATCAAACTTGCACGCTGGATGGGCAGCCGTCGGTGGCCCTCTCGGTGTATCAGCTTCCCGGTTCCAATGCCCTCGACGTGGCCAAGCGCGTCAAGGATCGCATGAAACAACTCAAACGCGGCTTTCCACCGGGCATCGACTACGACATCGTGTACGACACCACGCCGTTCATCAAAGAGTCGATCTCGGAGGTCGGCGAAACGCTGTTCGACGCCGTGGTGTTGGTGGCGGTCGTCGTGTTGTTGTTCTTGCAAAACTGGCGTTCGGCGTTGATCCCACTCGTGGCCGTGCCGGTGGCCGTCATCGGGACGTTCGCCGTCATGGCCGCGATGGGCTTTTCGCTGAACAACCTCACCCTCTTCGGCCTGGTGTTGGCCATCGGCATCGTCGTCGATGACGCCATCGTCGTCGTCGAGGCCGTCGAACACCACATCGAACACGGCCTCGCCCCCAAAGAAGCGACGCTGAAGGCGATGGAGCAGGTGTCCGGCCCGGTCATCGCCATCGGCCTCGTCTTGAGTGCCGTGTTCGTGCCGTGCGCATTCATCACCGGCATCATCGGACAATTTTTCCGCCAGTTTGCCTTGACCATTGCCGTGTCCACGGTCATCTCAGCATTTAATTCGCTGACGCTAAGTCCGGCGCTGTCCGCCCTGTTGCTCAAACGGCGTGAGAAGGGACACTTCGAGGCATTGCCCTGGTTCGCCTTTATTCCCATCGGAGCTTGGCTCGGACATAAGCTGATTGGACGGCACTTGGCCGAACAGATCGTGGCCCGTCTGGGCGAACTCGAATGGTCGAGAGTCGATCTGGACCTCTTACGATCTTGGGGACCGATCTGGGCCGGCGGAATCGTCGGGTTGTTGGTCGGTCTGACCTTGGTTCGGCCTCTGAACTTCTTACTCGGCTGGACGTTCCGCCAATTCAATCGCGGCTTCGACCTCTCGACCACCCTCTACACGCGCGCCGTGTCCGGCTTGCTGCGCGTCAGCCTGTTGATGCTCTTGGTTTACGGCGGGCTGCTGGCATTGACGTGGTGGGGATTCACGCGGACGCCGACGGGTTTTATTCCACAACAAGACAAAGGGTATCTACTCGTCAACGTGCAACTCCCCGACGCCGCCTCGGTCAAACGCACCGAGGATGTCGTCCGGCGCATCGAAGAGATCGCTCTGAAAACGCCGGGGATCAAGCACACCGTCGCTCTATCCGGACAGTCGATCTTGTTGAACGCCAACGCCTCGAACTTCGGAGCGCTCTATCTGATGCTCGACTCCTTCGACGACCGCGCGCGTCCAGAGTTGTCTGGCGATGCCATTGCCGCGGCTCTCCAAGAAAAGCTGTCGAACGAGATACCGGAAGCGATCGTCAACATCTTCGGTGCGCCGCCGGTGGAAGGGTTGGGCACGGCGGGCGGGTTCAAGATCGTTGTGCAAGACGTGGGCAACGGCAGTTTTGGGCAATTGCAACGCATCACCGACCGAGTCGTCGCCGCGGGAGAGAAGGAACCTCATTTGCAGGGGGTGTTCACGAGCTTTCGCGCCGATACTCCGTGGTTGGAACTCATTATCGACCGGACGCAGGCCAAGGATCGCGGCGTGTCCATCGACGACGTTCGCACACAATTGGAATCGACGATCGGGCCGTATTACATCAACGACTTCAATCTCTTCGGTCGCACCTGGCAGGTTAACGTCCAAGCGTACTATACCTATCGTCAAACTGTCGAGGACATTAAACAGCTAAAGGTGCGCAACAATCGAGGGGATGCGGTACCGATGGCCGATTTCGCCACCATACGCTACGTCAGCGGCCCCGTGATGGTGATGCGTTACAATATGTATCTCTCCGCCGCCGTCCACGCCGACGCCGGCCCGGACACCAGTTCCGGCCAAGCCATCGAATTGCTGCAACAGTCGGCGGAGGAACAGCTGCCGCGCTCGATGCGCACCGAGTGGACCGAGTTGGCGTTGATGCAGCTGAAAACGGGCGATACGGCGATGTGGGTATTCGTGCTGGCCGTGGTGTTGGTCTTCTTGGTGTTGGCGGCGCAGTACGAAAGCTGGTCGCTGCCGCTGGCCGTCATCCTCGTCGTTCCCATGTGCTTGCTGTGCGCCATCGTGGGCGTGGTCGCGGCGTCGATGGACATTAACATTTTCACGCAGATCGGCTTCTTGGTGTTGGTCGGCCTGGCTTGCAAAAACGCGATCTTAATTGTCGAGTTTGCCAAGGCGCAGCGCGAAGAGGGCATGGACCGCCGAGCCTCGACGCTGGCCGCCTGCGAACTGCGACTGCGGCCCATCATCATGACTTCGTTCGCCTTCATTCTCGGCGTGGTTCCCTTGATGGTCTCCGAAGGCGCGGGAGCCGAGATGCGGCGAACGCTGGGGACGGCGGTGTTTGCCGGTATGCTCGGCGTCACGCTGTTCGGCATCTTCCTCACGCCGGTGTTCTATTACGTCATTCAATGGCTCAACGACCGCCGACCCCAGCGCATTCGAGAAGACATGGACGATCGGCACATCGGCGAACATGCGAAATCGATCGACGGCCAATCGTTGACCGTCTCCCACGAAAAGACCGCCGCCGTCACCGATCATCCGGGGCACAAGTAGATCGGCAAACGGAGGTTATTAGAGCTGCCCCGGCAGCAGCAAAGCGGCGGGATTTTGAAGTTGGCGCAAGATGGCGTTGGCGAACACCGCGCCGACGGCCCCATCGACGATGCGATGATCGAACGACAGCGAGAGATAGATGATGTCGGCGGGGCGAATCTGTCCGGCGTCGTCGTAGACCGGACGGCGAAAGATCTTACCCAAGGCCAGGATACCGACCTCCGGTGGATTCAGTACCGGCGTGGCGATGAGTCCCCCGTGGCTGCCTACCGAAGTAATCGTAAACGTGCTGCCGCGCAGATCGTCGCGGTTCGACTTGCCGGCGCGAGCCGCTCCGCTCAAGCGCTCAATCTCGCGGGCAATGGTGCCGATGTCCTTGCGGTCGGCGTCGTGGACGACCGGAACCATCAACCCGGCGGGCGTGGCGGCGGCGATGCCGATGTGATAGCGGTTGTGCAGGACAATCTCGTCCTTTTCTTCGTCGAAGCTGGCATTGACAATCGGAATTTCCTTGAGGGCGGCAACCACGGCCTTCACGAAAAATGGCAAGTAAGTCAACTTGATGCCGGCGCGAGAATAAACGTCGCGCAAGCGTTCGCGCAGTCGAACGAGATCGGTCACGTCGCATTCATCGACGTAGCTGTAGTGCGGAATCGTTCGCTTGGATAACACCATGCGTTGGGCGATCGTACGCCGCAATCCTTGCATTTTGATGCGCGTGCCGGGTTTGCCATAATCGGGCACTGCCTCGGCGCGCGTCGTCGGGGCCGTTGGTTTTGTTAGCCTCGGCGCGAGATCCTCAATCAGAATGCGCCCCTCTGGACCCGTCCCCGCCAAGGTGCGAAGATCGATGCCCAGCTTTCGCGCCATTTGCCGCACCGACGGAGCGGCCTTGACGCTCAGGGAGGAAGGAAGGGGAGAAGCGGGGATTGGGTGAGGATGAGAATCCCTCTCTCCGTTTCCCTGTCTTCGATTCTCCGCTTCTCCTTTACGTTCCTTTTCTTCTTGCCTAGACTTCCCCTTCTCACCCAGTTCTTCGTAGTTGAGTAGAATCTCTCCGACTTTGATCGGCTGGCCGGGCCGAGCGCGCAGGGCGACGATCGTACCCAAGAACGGCGCGGGGACTTCCATGGTCGCTTTGTCGGTCATCACTTCGGCGAGTGCTTGGCCGCGCTTGACGGTCGCACCCGGCTCGATCAGCCAGCGAATCAACTCGGCTTCGTAGACACCCTCGCCGATTTCCGGCAACGCAAAGTCCATGATCTTCCTCGCACCGTATATTTCTCGGCGGCTTCCGACACGGATTCGCCTATGCCTCTTCCATAAGGACCGACCGCAGGGTTTCGCGTATGCCAGTGAGTTGTGGCACGGTGTTCTGTTCGTACACTTGGTTGAGGCCGATGCCCGGCACGTGCTTGCCCGCCAGCAAACGCGGACGCACCAGTAAATCGTAGAAATGCTCGTCGATGATGCGGCGCAACAGGTGTTCGCCGAAGTTCGTCACCTCGGTATCCTCGTTGACGATCAGCACGCGCCCCGTCTTGCGGACACTCTCGGAGATCGCCTTCCAATCGTAGGGAAAAATACTACGCAGATCGAGAATATCGCATTGCTTGCCCGTCTCGTCGGCTAACTTGTCCGCCGCCTGGGCGCATAGGGGTAGGGTTCGGCCATAGCTGACGACCGTGGCATCGTCGCCTTCGCGGACCAGCGATGCCGAGCCGAGAGGCACATAATAGGGCTGTACGTCCGGCCAGCGCGGCTGCCAATGGCCGCGATCGCCGACGGGCGCGTCGATGCGGGCCTTCAAATCGTTCTCGTCGTCCGGTTCGCCGGGCAGCTTTTTCTCGCCGCGCACCCGCAGCAACGCCTTGGGCAGCAGCACCAGTACCGGATTGGGATCGACGATGGCCGATAGCATCAGGCCGTAGGCATCGAGCGGATTGCTGGGCATGACGATCTTCCACCCGGCCAATCGACTCGCCCAACTCTCGAAGGAATGCGAATGGTAGAGGCTGCCGCGAATGCCGGAACCGCTGGGTGTCATCACCACCATCGGCAACTCGTAATTGCCCGCGCCCGCCCAGCGCTGATTGCCCGCCACCTTGAGTAAGTCGATGGTATTGAAGCCATAATCGCAGAATTGAATCTCGGCGACCGGCCGTCCGCCGGCATAGGCGATGCCCATGGCCGCCCCGATGATGCCGCGCTCATCGAGGGGCGAATTCCAAGCCGTTTTCAGTCCCTGCGTGGCCGTGAACACCCCGCCCAACGGCGGCCCGACATCTTCGCCGAAAACGTCCGTGACGCCGAGATGTTCTTCGCCGTAGTGCAGAGCCAAACGAACGGCTTGTACCAGCGTGGCCATGAAAGTCCTTTATGGAGACGTATCGGCGGCTAACGCTTTCGGAGCGCCGACAACTCATTTCCCGGCAGTCCGGTGTAATCTTCTGGATAAACCGCATCGACCGAACTCGGCGCGTAGGTGTAGCGCTCCACATCGGCGGCGGTGGGCATCGGCTCGTTCAAGACCTGCTCGACTGCCGCTTCGACTTCCGCATGGGCTTCCTCGTGCGCTTGATCGAGGGTTAGGGCATCGACAAGGCCGGTTTCAAGCAGTTTGCTCTCGAACAGTTCGATGGGATCGTCTTCGTGGGCCACGCGCTGCGCGCCACTCGAAGACGAATGCCCATAGAGGCGCGAAACCTTCGCCTCAAGCAGGTAAGGCCGCCGTTCTCGACGGCAATAGTCCATGCCTCGGCGAACGGCGTGCCAGCTGGCTACGACATCGTTGCCATCGACGACTTCGCCACGAATGCCGAACGCCTTACCTCGATCGCAGATATTTCTTTCGCCGTGCTGACTGCATGCCGACGTGGAGATGCCCCAACCGTTGTTCGTGACGACGATCAACACCGGCAGTTCCTTGCCCGGACGGCTGCTCCAGACCAGACACGAGGCGAAATCGCCCTCGGCGCTGCCGGCATCGCCGCCGGTGACGATGGTGATGCCATCGCCACCGAGTCGTTTCTGCACCATCGCCGTGCCCGGAGCCATGACGTGCTGCACTTCGATGACCGATGTGACCGGCAAGACATTCCAGTCGCGGCAAGCGAAATGGCCGATGAAATTGCGACCCATCGAGTGCGGGTCGGTGGCGGTCATGGCCATTTGGCGAATGCCGTCCGCGACCGGCATACCCAGAGCGACGAGCGTGGCGCTGTTGCGATAGTGAAGGTGGAGATAATCGTAGGAGGGTCCGCGGCCTTTTTTGACTTGCAATCCAAGACTGGTGTTGAACGCTTCCTCGCCCGGCCCGCCGATCCAGAAGTACCCCTGTCCCGATTTGCTCATCTTGATCGTCCGCTCCTCCATGACGCGGCTGCGAACCATGATGCGGTGGATTTCTAGGCAGCGTTCCGCAGGCAGTGTTTCCCGTCCGCTGCGTACTTCGGGAGCGAGCAGGGCCACCCCCTCGCTCCCGAAGATCTTATTTTCCGTCGGCATACCTCGTTTCCTCCTCGGAGGAGTATCCCGCTGCCCCGGTGCGAACCGGAGAAGCGCTTCTCTACCTCTATCTTACGCTTCTCCACCGCGTCTTGCGATAGACCTTCCGCAGTCTCGCCCCAATTCCCCATATCGACTCGTCGGCGGAAAGACAATTCCGATTTTACCGTCCGACGCGCTGGTTGCGGATCGAATTCGATTGCAACATGCTTCTCGTTCCCACGCAGGAGCGTGGGAACGAGAAGCGACAACTCTGTTTTACCGTTCGACGCGCTGCTTGCAGAACGAATTCGATGTGCCTTCGCCGCATCGGAGTCATAAACTCATGGTGTCGGTGCGTGCCGCTTTCCGGCCTCCCTTGGAGATGGCGATGATGACTAACGCGATCGTTCGGGTTTCCCTTGGATTGGCATTGCTGGCCGCCTTTTCGATTCCGCTTCTCACGCGGGCGGGGGAGGAAAAGGCGAAGAGTTGGCCGAAAGAAATCGAAAAGGCGCTGCGACAGGCCGGAGACAATCGCGCCGAGTTGGAGAAAGCGCTGAAGGCGGCTCCGGGCGAACAGAGCAAGGGGATGGCGTTTCTGATTGCGAACATGCCGCCGCGCGATTTGCGCTCTCTCCGTTGTGATTTTTTGCTGTCCAACGTCGAGTTGGCCTACAAGGCGCGCAAGCAGTTTCCTTGGGGGGCAAAGATTCCAGAGGCGATTTTCCTCAACGATGTCCTTGCCTATGCCAACGTGGATGAGGCGCGCGATTCGTGGCGGAAGGAGTTATACGAGTTGTGCGCACCGCTGGTGAAAGAGTCTAAAACATCCGGCGAAGCGGCGCGGCGGCTCAACGAGACCATCTTCCCCAAGCTGAAGGTTCGCTATTCCCGCGAACGCAAACAGCCGCATCAAAGTCCCAAGGAAACGATCGCCCAAGGCAAGGCGACGTGTACCGGTCTGTCGATCCTGTTGAGCGATGCTTGCCGAAGCGTGGGCGTGCCGGCGCGTTTGGCGGGGACGCCGTTGTGGGCGGACAAGAGCGGCAATCACACCTGGGTCGAAATCTGGGACGAAGGTTGGCACTTCGCCGGCGCGGCCGAGCCGGACTCGAAGGGACTCGATCGCGGTTGGTTCACCGGCATCGCCGCCAAGGCACAAAAGGATTCGCCCCGACACGCCATTTATGCTTCCAGTTTTCGGCGTACCGAAGTTCTCTTTCCCCTGGTGTGGGCACCCGATCAAAAAGACGTGTTTGCCGAGAACGTCACCGATCGCTATGCCCGCGCCGAGGCCGCCAAGCCCACCAAAGAGGAAGGCAAGGCGGCGTTGACGCGGGAGCAGACCGAGCGCATCGAGAAAGCGGTGACAGCGTACTTCGCCTCCGGCGCGGAGGAACGGAAAAAGTGGGGTTTCGACGTGTCGTTCGACCGCTTGCTGGCCCAGCGTGAAGAGGCCGTCCGCCGGCTCGTGTGGAAGGCATATGTCACGGCCCCCATCCACGACAAAATCAAGAAAGACTTCGAGCAGAACCAAGTTCGTTTCGACAAATACACCAGTGCTTACACGATCCGCAAAGTGGGTAAAAGGCCGGCCAAGGGTTGGCCCTTGTTCATTGCCATGCACGGCGGCGGCGGAGCACCCAAGGAAGTCAACGACAGTCAATGGCGCATCATGCAAATTTATTATCGCGATCAACCGAGCGTCACCGGCTATCAGTATCTCGCGCTGCGCGCGCCGAACGATACATGGAACGGATTCTACGACGATTATGTCCCGCCGTTGCTCGCCAACTTGATCCGACAGTTTTTGCTGTTCGGCGACGTGGATGCGGATAAAGTATATCTCATGGGCTACTCGCACGGAGGCTACGGCGCGTTCTTCCTGGGACCGAAGATTCCCGACCGCTTCGCCGCCGTTCACAGTAGCGCCGCCGCTCCCACCGACGGGGCCATCTCGCCGCGAACGCTGCGCAACACGCGCTTCACGTTCATGATCGGCGAGAACGACAACGCCTACGGACGCCGCGAACGCTGCGAGGCATTCAACAAACAAATCGAGAAATTGAAAGGCGAGAATAAGGATAATTATCCCGTTCAAATGGAGCTTAAGAAAGGGTTCGGCCACGGCGGACTGCCCGACCGCGACAAGATCAAAGAGATGTACCCCTTCGCGCGCAAGGCCGCGCCGAGCCATGTCACTTGGGATTTGACCGATGCGGTCGTGGACCATTTCTATTGGCTATCGGTCTCGCATCCGGTTAAGGGAGGCAGTATCGACGCCGCTATTCGGGACAATCGCATCGACCTAAAGACGAGTAAAATAGACGCATTTTGTCTCAATCTTGACGGCAGGAACCTCGACTTCGGCAAAGCGGCGCGGATCGTCCTCGACGGCAAGGAAAAGTCGCTTAGGCTCGAACCGAGCTTGCGAACGTTGTGCGAATCGCTGCTCGAACGAGGCGATCCGCAATTGGCCTACACTTGCCGCATCGAGTTGAACGGCGCGAAAAAATAGCTCGAAAAGTCGTATCATCTGGCCGCGATTCGATGGGAGGGCAGACCGCTGCAATGCCCATCGTCTCGCGGCTAAAAGACGATCCGCAAAGCCCCCTCGCTCCTGTACTCAGGGGAGAGGAGGCTTTCTGGTTTGGGGCTAAACGGGTTCTTCACTCTCGCCGCTACGCAACAATTCGTTATCGTATGCTTCTTCCATTTCGCGCACTTTGCCGCTCGTGTCGTCGTCCTTTTCGATAGCGGCCGTCACGGCCAGTTCCCATTCGGTGCTGGCCGCGCGCAGCGGCGCGAGGTCGAGAGGCAACTGTAGAATTTTGGCCAGACGGCGCGTGACGGCCTCAATGCACACGGGATTCGGACCTTGTAAGTAGCCGGGTATCTCGGCGGCAAGCGTGGCCATGCGCGCGCCGGTATCGCGGACGCGCGTCATCAGATAGCTGGCGAAGGAACCCGGCCCTTCGTAGGCGGTTCGCCGCGAAGCATACGGTTCCATCTCCGGCAACATTTCCGCGTCGGAGCAGGTGACGTGCAGGCGCGGCTCGCGCGTGTGAGGAACCGACCCGCCGAACGAACCGACAAAGAGGATGCGCCGCACCTGGAAAACATCAATGACGGCCAACGTACACTCGGCGAAGGTGGGCCAGCGGAGATTCGGCTCCTTGCCGAGAAAGAGCAGAAGATTGGCCGCTTCGTGACAGAAGAATTTCGCCGTGGGAAGGTCGATGGTTTTGATGAGTCCGTCTTCGATCTCGATGCTGGGACGAAAGAGAGCGGCCAATTCCATCGTGCCGGGGAAATTGTAAATGTAGAACGAATCGGGATCGATCTCCACGACCGGCTTTGCTTGCAACAGATCGACCAAACGCTGGACCGTGCCGGTGGACACATCGCCGCCATCCATCCAGCCATCGAACGCAAGCACCAGCGTGGCGTCGCGGAGCGTGGGACGATGGAGGAAACGAATCAGGTCGGATATTGCGTTCGCCATGAGAGAGACTTTCCCAGGTTCTCGTTATCCCAGCCATGTCGGCCCATCGGGATAAAACTACCAGAGGGGTACAAGAATGTCCACCAGTTGGCGGTTGGCCGCAGCCAACCGAGGGCCTGATTTGTTGGGGAGAGAAAAGTCACTTTTCGCGCTGGCGCGGCAGGAGGTAGCGCAGCAATTGCAACCCGAGAAATATCACGATTAACGGTACGATAAGAAAACCGAGTTTCGGCCACCAAACGGAGAGGATAAGAAGCAAAAGAACACTCCACAGGAGCGAACATCCGAGCAGCGTCATCGTACCCTTAAAACCGACTTCCTCGGTGGCTTCGGGATATTCGAGGAGCGTGGACCGACGTTTCTCGACGCCCCGCCTCGCCGCGTCGTCCAATTCCAAGGCGCGAATGGCGTCTTGCCAAGAAAGGCGATAGGTTTTCCTCTCGCTTCCCTCTTCCGCTCCGGAAGGCGATGGGGAGAGGGTCTGCTCGAACGCCTCGATAAGCACGGGCCACGGATCCCCGTGTTGCCAGTATTCCTCGTGCGGCTCTCCGTCGGCGTCGCGCCAATCGAGAATAGCCGGGCCGTTCCAGCCTTGAGGAAAACATAATTCGACTCGGCCCATACTGCCGAGGACACTCAAACACCAACGTGGCGATTGTTGACGGGGCACGAGGGAAACCTGAAATAGCCCTCCTTCCTGGAATCGACCGGCAAGCAGCACCGGTTCGCCTTCGCGCAACTCCTCGGCCTCGGCAAACGCCGATACCTCTTGAATCTCTCCGCCGATGGTGCGGAGGATGTCCCAGCCGGGAAAGGCCGGTTTGTGACCGGGCAAATCGATGCCGTCGAGAATCTCGTCCGGAACGCCGCGCTCCATCTGAAGGAGGCGGAACGCGCCGACGGGCGGACGGTTGTTTTCCTTGCGGCAGACGAACTCGGCTAGGCGGCGAATGGCGGGATGGGTCGCTTCGGGCAGCAGGGGCAAGAGGATGTGGCCGGTATCGTTGCGGAGCATGGCCGCTTCGTAGGCGATCTCCGGCGACTGATCGGGGGGATGGACACAGAGAACGTGTCTCTCGGATTGCAGAGCGCGGCGGAGGTGTGCCGGTCGTTGGTCGGTGCGCGATGCGACGAGGACGGCTTCGATGGCGGGATCGGCTAACACTTCCTCCACATCGCCGATTCGGCGCGCCGGCGCGCCGAGGCCGCGTTGTACCTCTTCGGAAAGAGCCGTCGTGAAGGCAAGGATCTGATGGCGTCCGGTTTGTGCCAAGGCGAGGGCCATGTCGATTCCATCGGGATGATCTCCTAGAAGCGCGAAACGCATGCTCACATCCTATCCCTAGGCAAGGTGCAAACCGAAAACATTATCTCCGAGCCGCGAGCGTGAGGAGTTGGGGTGGAGGGGTTCAATTTCCTCGTATTCTCGCCCCTCAGCCCCGCCCCCTCTCCCCTTGAGTACAGGGTCGAGGGAGCAGTCTCTCAGCGAGGCAGCTTGATCGGCGCTTTCTCCGGCAACCGCAATTTCTCTAAATTGGCCCCAGGAGTTTTCCAACCGAGAAGGCGTTCCAACGACCAGCGATCGCCGTCCAAGTGGTGGCCGACGGGCACGACGACATCCTTGGCTTGGCGCATCACCGGCGATCCCAAGAAAGCCGTCCAGGACGCGCGCGGTTGAGCGCTCTTGGGCAATTCGTTCGTGCTTCCCGCCCCTCCAAACCAAAGTCGACGATCGAAGGCGTCATTCTCGCTCTGCCACAGAAGCAACCCTCGCGCCAGTGCTTCGCCATCGTAGCGTATCATACAAGGACGCGACGTATTTCCGAATAAATTGACGAAGCCGCAATCGTGGGAGTGGAAGACGATCGGATCGGCGGGCGGACCTTGCGTGGCCACATCGGACAGATTCAACACCGCGCCGTTGGCCGAAACGGTGGAGCGATCGAAGAAGCATTGGACGTTCGCCTTGCCGGCGAAGGGCAGATCTTTCGCCAGACGGGTGTAACTGGGATCGAGCTTCAAGCGCAGCGCGCTGCCTTTTGCAATGCACAACGTCTGTTTGAGCAGAACGCGCGCGCCGATCCCCTCGACCGAGACGGCGTCGCCCGCCGAGATCATTACGCTTTCGTTGACCAGACAAGCGCGCGCATGTTCGGCGTCGCCGGAGCCGTCGATGGCGACGAGGCCGCGAAACGCTGTTCCGCTTTCGCGCGGCGGTACCAACAAGTGCGTCCGGAACAATCGAACATCGCCGCCTCGCATGTGAATCAGCCACGGAACCACGCGCGCCTCCGCCGCGTTGGTGAAACGGAGGTTGCCATTGATGACGGTCAGATTCCCATCCTCCATGTCGATTAGCGCCTCGGCGGCAGCGCGACCGGCGGGTACGAGTGCGAGCGGCTCCTTCTTGCCTTCAGGCGGCTCGAAATAGAGGGTAAGATGGCAGCCTTTGAGTCGAATGGGCGTCGTCAGGACGTTCCCGCTGCCGCTCAGATGGAAGACGATCTCCGGTGCGAAGCGCGCGGTCGTTCGCATTTTGGCCAAATAGAAGCCGAGGTCCGATTTCTCGTCGAGTACCAAACGCTCGCCGTGATACAACCCATCGCTGGGCGGAAGTATCTCTGGGGGAGCATCTTCCTCGAGAGCTTCGGGAACTAAGAACGGGTAACGGTCGAAGGTGAGAGCGAGCCAATTGTCGCGGGCGGGCGGCAGGTGCGATGGATCGCAGCCGAGAAGCTGTTCCTCGCTTGCGCTGGCGGCGAAGGCGACCGGAGTATCGGCGCTGCGATAGGTATTGGCTGGAACCTCGGCGAGTTCGGGAAAAACGGCGGTCGGCCAACGCTCGCTCCGCACGGCGTCGCCTTCGCTTTGGTTCCACAGTCGATGCCAACCCGATAGGTCTGTCGCCGCCACGTTGCTGCTACCCGCCAACAAATAGCTCCATCCCGCATACAAGCAGTTGACGGCGCGCCAAGTCATACGGCTCGGTTCGATGCCGTCGCTCAGGCGCGTCAACTCGCCGCCGACTTCGGCATTCTTGCGCGTCAGCAGCAGATCCCAGCCCAGCCAATCGAAGGCCGGCGTGCGATCCAGCACGTCCATCGGGTGCAGTTCGAGGAGTGACTTGCCGCAGATCATAGTCGAGCGGGCGGCGCGCAGATGAACGGCGCGGTCGTGTGCCGCGGCGACGCGCAGCAGCGGCAACTCGTCGCCGACGAGCAAGCAACGGTCGAATAGAACGTGCGAACCGGGAGCCTTCACGTCGAGAACCGACATCCTGGCACCGCGGAGATAGCAACGGCTAAAGCGACATTTGCGAGCATGAATATCGCTTAACTTTGCCGAAGGCGTCGATGGATCGGGCGATTCCAGGAATTGGGCGACGGTTGCTCCGTCGCGCGGCTTGCCGCCCACGGAAAACGTACACGCTTCGACGTTCAAGTCGCCGTCCCGCACGCGCAACACCGTCGCGCCTTGAGAGGGTGAATCGGGCCATTGGAACGCTAGATGAATGCCTTGGAGCGACAGGTCGCCTCGTTTGATGTCGAGAAACGCCGTCGGAGGCGATGTTTCCTCCGGTTTGCGTCGGGCGAGGCGTTGTTCGTCCAACATGCGCGGCACGTCCCACACCAACAACGGATGATACCCCTTGGCCGCGCGAATCACCAGACTGCGACCCTCTAGTGCGGTCGGAAGGTCGTAGAAAGGGCCATTGTCTCGCAATTCGACTATCCCCGTCGCTCCGGGAGGGATTGACTTGCAAGCGGCGGCGAGCGAAAGGAACGTCTTACCGGAGGGATCGAAAGGCAATCGACCAACCACAAGCTGTACCGATGGTCCGCTCGCCGTCGGCGCGGTCCACGGCGTTTCGATCTCCTTTTGTAAGGCTGCCACATCGATCTTCTCGGTTCGTCGATAGAGAGACGGCCATCTCGGTTTCTTGGGCGGAGCCACAACCGGAGGATTCTCTCCCGTCTTTAGAGTCGTCTCTGGAGCGGGAACGATCTTGGGTTTCGGTGGCACGAACACGGGAACATTGCTCGGCGGTCGAGGTGCCGGTTCGACGTTCGGGGACCTTTCGGCTCGGATATCGTCTTCCGATCCGCTCCGCCACGACAAGGCGGCAATCGCGGCCACCAGGACGAGAATCGCGGCTGCTCCACCGATGCCATACCAGAGATAGGGCGACCTCGTCGCTTCGTCTTCGGGGATAGGCACTTCCATCGTCGATTTACTGGATTTGCCATCGACGCGGGCGCGATTGGGCACGGCACGCGGAGTACGGCGACCGTCGGCGGAGCGAGAAGCCTTCTTATTCTTGGGCGGTTTGGGCGGCGCTTCTTCCTGTTGTGCGAGGTGTTCCAAGGCTTGGCGCGGGGTCAACAAGACTTCACCGCGCTCCAAGGCTTCCAAATCGCGCAGCAATTCCGCCGGCGTCTGATACCGCTGCGAAGGGCGCTTGGCCAAGAGGCGATGCACGACGACGGCCATGTCTTCCGAGACCTTTGAATTACAGGCTCGGATGTCCAAAGGAATCTCGTTGAGAATGCGGTGCAGGCGCTCGCCGAGTCCGCCCTTCGGAAACGGCGCGTGCCCGGCCAGCAAATGATACCAAGTGCCGCCTAGGGAATAGAGATCGCTGCGAATGTCGGCCAAACCGCTGTCGCGCGCCTGTTCCGGCGACATATAGTCCAGCGTGCCGACGGTGGTGCCGGCGCGGGTGACGCGAAACTCCTCGTTATTCGCCTCGCGGGCTAGACCGAGATCGGTCAGTTTGACCACGCGCTTGCCGTCTTGCTCGGTCAATAGAAAATTCGACGGCTTAATGTCTCGATGCACGACGTTTTGGCGATAGGCGTGATCGAGTGCGCGGCAGGCTTGCAGGATGATTTCCAGCGCTTCCTTGGGGTCGAGCGGGCCGTGTTTATTGCTGAATTCGTGCAGATCGATGCCGTCGACGAACTCCATGACGAGATAGTAGGTACGATTGGCTTCCCCGAATTCGTGGAGCGCGACGATATTTTCGTGGCGCAGTTTGGCGGCGTGTTTGGCCTCGCGGCGAAAGCGTTCCACCATCACCGGTTTGGCCGCCATCTCCGGCGACAAAACCTTCAGGGCAACGTCTTCGCCGCTCGCGGTATCACGCGCTTTGTAGACGGCTCCCATGCCCCCCGTGGCGATGTGCGAGAGAACTTCATATTTGCCGATCCGGATATTCCGGTTCGGCCCTTTTGCAGCGGATTCCGAGGACATGATACTCCCAGGAGAAGAGTTCCGCGAAACGAATCGTTGCCATTGAGGCATTATGGGCCGAATACAAATTCTCCCAATTATAGCCTTATGGACGCACCCCCGTCAACGAGGAGACTCAATCGAGGACGCGGCAACGAGTAACGAGCTTCTCCGAAAGCCCCTCAACCCGAACCCCTGTCCCCCTGAGTTCAGGGGCGAGGAGAGCCATCGAAAGCCCCTCTCCTTCGGCATTCTGGTCGAGAGAGGCTATGAAAATGGTTTCACCCTCATACTCATCCGTGACTGACGGCGATCCTTTCCCACCACCGGCTTGACCCCTTCGGACGAAGGCACTACCTTAAACTCACCGCCGAAATACCGTGCCGCATCGTGAGGAAGGGTAAACCATGCCTCGAAAGGCTTATCTGTTCGTGGCTGCCGTCGCCGCATTGCTCTCAGGGTGCGGCCCGCCCCGCGCCGATGTCAAATATCGCATTGCCGTTATTCCGAAAGGACTGACGCACGAATTCTGGCAGTCGATTCATCGCGGTGCGGAGCGCGCGGCGTCCGACCTCAGCGCCCAAGGAGTTTCCGTGGCCATCGAGTGGGACGGGCCTCAAAAAGAGAATGAGGGACGGGAGCAAATCAATCTCGTCAACCTCAAAGTCGGGTCGGGAATCAACGGCCTAGTACTCGCACCCCAGGACAGCAAACGCACGTTCGATTGCGTTGCCGACGTGGTGGACAAGGGCATTCCCGTCGTCATCATCGATTCGGGACTCGACCCGGAACGATTGAAAGATCGCCCCAACCTGATTGTGAAGTATGTCGCCACCGACAACCACAACGGCGGCCGCCTGGCCGCGAAACGCCTTCTCGAAGTGCTGGACAAGGAGGGCAAAAGCGATCCCAAGATCGTGCTGTTCCGCTATGCCGTCGGTTCCGAAAGCACCGAACAGCGCGAGCAGGGATTCCTCGACTATCTTGAAGAACAAAAGAAATCCGGAAAGTCGTTTACTCTGCTCTCGTCCGATCAGTATGCCGGCGCGACCGTGAACGAGGCCGAAAAAAGCGCTGGTCCGCTCCTGCTGCGATTCAGGGACAAACTGGATGGCTTATTCGTGGTGAACGAGTCGAGTTCCACCGGAATGCTCAACGCGCTGCGCAGCCAGGGACTCAACGGCAAAGTACGATTCGTGGCCTTCGATTCCTCCGAGCCGCTGTTGCAGGCGATCCGTGAGGGCGACATCGACGGCACGATCGTGCAAGATCCGTATCGCATGGGGTATCTGGGAGTGTGGACGCTGGTACGGCATCTCGAGGGCATCAATGTGTCCGGCGGAGGCACAAATCTCGGCACCGGCGAATACGTTGTCACCAAAGACAACCTCGACACCGACGCGACGCGCCAACTGTTCGACCCCACCCTACAAGCGAAACGCACGATCGCGCTGCCCAGCTTCAAGTGAGACGGCGCGATCCCATTCGAGATCGTTCCGCACCTCCTCGCTTGGAAAAACCGTGTCATCTTGACACACTCCACTGTATTCTTCCGCGCCATTTGGAGATTCGTCGACGGGAAGCGGTCGAGATGAATTGACGCAACCTAATGATTTGAATGCGGTTAGGTCCATCGTCTTGCCAACATCAAAAAAAGGATCGTGTTCGGAACGACAATCGCTCATAATGAGATTATGCGGAAGAGTTGAGAGGGTACACGGTGGTGCGATTGCCGGCCCTTAAAGCAGAGAGGAATCTCCCATGAACCGTTCTTGGCGTTTCTTCGGTTTGGTGTCGTTGTTGGGACTGGTCGGCCTCGCGTTGTCGCAGGCACCGATCCAGGCTCAGTTTCGACCAGGTTATGGCCCGATCCGGCCCTATGTTCCGGTTCGGCCCTTCGTCCCCACGGTTCGGCCTTACGTTCCGCCGGTGGTTCCTTACATCCCGCCGCGTGCATTCGTGGCCACCCCGCCGCCTATCATCCCCTATGCCAACTCGTTCACTTACACGCCGCTGGGTTTGAACCTCAACCAAGTGGCGGCTTTGAACGCCCTGCGGATTCAGACGCAGCTGTACAATTCCTTGTACAACCCCTTTAACCCGTACTTTTATCCATCGTACAATCCGTATGTGACGACGGGAGTACCTTACTACAATCCGTATACCTACAACCCTTACAATATCGTTACCTACAATCCCTATTTCTCCGCTTTCGGGTTCGGCCTGCGTTGATCGGCGGAGAACGAACATCGCTCGAGCTTGTGAGCCGGAGGGAGGCGTTGGTTGCCTTTTCCCTTCGGCTCGACTCATTTTCGTCGAGGCTATTCGTTGGTGGACAGATCGCTCTTGGTAAGCTCGCGCAACAAGACCGTGGCATAGCTGCCCGCTGGAAGGCTGAAGGACAATCGAACGCCTTCCGCCTCTCCTTCGGCCTGAAGATCATCCACATAGACGAGATTATGCCGCCTCGTGCCGGAGAGAAGTTTGCCGAAGCCGTGAAAGGCCATCGGTGTCAATCCGGAATCGGCGAGGGTCGCCTCCTCGCGTTCGGCGGCAGTTCCGGCGGCCCGAAACATCTTGCGTCCAAACATCGGTCCCGCACCGACGATCTCGCGCGCCTCCAAGCGTTCTTGTTCTCGCACGACATCTTCGGCCACGAACATCCCACCGAAGGGCCAACGCGCCATGACATCACCGCTTAGCACGGTTCGCAGGAGCCCCTCTTTCATGCGGACGGCCAGATAGTGATTGAACAGGGCCGATTGCGCCGCCGACAGCGCCAATTTGCGGAGAAACGGCTTGAGAAAGCCCGCTCTGGAGCCTTCCGGCGGCGGCTCTTTTCGCAACATCGATAAGCCGAGGAGAACCGTCTCGCCGTCGCGTCCGAAGCGCTGTTCGCCGTAGAAATTGGCCAAGCCATCGCGGCGCACGCGCTCGATCAAAAGCGGCAGCCGGGTTACGGCATCGGCGTGGGCTTCGCGTACCAAAATGCGAAATCGATTGCCGTGCAGATGACCCGGCTTCAACTTGTTGGTATGACGACTGACGTTCAAAAGTCGAATACCTTCGCCTTCTAGCTCGTTCAATCGCGGTTCGACGGCTGCGGGAACCGATACCATTTGTCGTGTAACGGCGCGGCGATCCTTCAACCCCGCCGTGCCGATCTCCGACGCATTCACGCCCAATCGACGCGCTACTTGCCGCCCGAAGAACTCGGCCCCCATGTCGCGCTTCTCGATCCATAGATACAAATAATCGCCCGCGCCAGAAGGTGGGTAGGCAGGGATCTCTTCGACCTCGAAATCGTCGAGTTGCATCTTGATACGTCCGCCGATGCCGGGCAGATCCGCCGTCCACAAGGGCGGCGGGGTCAAAGGATCGAAGGTCGATGCGCTCATGGAAAATGTCTCGCTGCGTTACTTGACCGGATGAAGGCAACCGCTTACTATCGTTTTACGAACCGCGTTGGGCTATCTGCGAGAACTGGGAATGGCAAATCTACGATTGTACTCTGACGACGAGGGAGTGAGCGCCTTGCCGGACCTGTGCATGCAGTGCGGCGAGCCCTCGACACTTTTCAAACGCAAGCAGTTCTCCTGGTTTCCGCCTTGGGTGTGGATACTACTCTTTGTCTGCGGGCTGGTCCCTTTCGCAATCGTCGCGTTCGTGACCAGCAAACGGCGAACCATTGAGGTTCCGCTGTGCGAAGCGCATAAAAATCATTGGTTCATGCGTCAGCTTTTGTTGGTCGGCAGTCTATTCGGCGTCATTCTGCTTGGCGCGGTATCTTGGGTTTCCTTGATCGACAACGATTCTCGCGGCGGCAACGACCTGGGAGGACTGTTGTGCGTCGGTTCCGTGTTGATGTTGATTCTTTGGGTGGTGCTGGCCATCGTGGTACAGTTTAACTCCATTCGGGCCAGGGAGATCACCGATCGGGACATGACGCTCGCCGGAGTGGCTCCCGAGTTTGTGCGTGCCTATCAGGACGAATGGCACGTCGCGCCGGAACGGCTCGACGATGTGGCGCGCGAGCGTTGGAGCGACTCGCGCCGCACTGCGCGGGATCGGCCATTGTCCGACGACGACCGCATCCGTCCAGAAGACGAACGGCAGCTTCCTCCCGACACATTCCGCGAAGGCGCGCCGCAATAATCGGACGATACATCTCGGCGCACGTCCGATTTCTTGAAGGGAACAAGTAGATTGCGCGAAAATGTGTGAAGCCTTCTTGACCTGGCAGTGGCATTTAGGACATTTTATACAGAGGCGAGATTTCGAGGTCGCGCGGGGATCGACATGCCAAGCTCTTCGAGTGTGATTCGTCAAGCCGGCGTCATTCCGATTGACGGCGATCGTATTTGCATCGTGTCTTCGCGCGGCGGTAAGCGCTGGGTTGTGCCCAAGGGCTGTTTGGAACCGGGCAAGTCGTCCGCGGAGATCGCCTTGCAAGAGGCGTGGGAGGAGGCCGGCTTGGTCGGCGTGCTGCAAACCGATCCCATAGGCACCTATCTGTACGAGAAGTCGGGCTTTACTTGCCACGTCACGATTTTCGTGATGAATGTGACCGAAGCGGCCGAGCGCTGGCCGGAACGCGATTTCCGTCAACGCTGCTGGCTCGCTCCCGAGGAAGCCCTCCAACGGATCGACGACGCCGGTCTGCGCGAACTGATCCGCGAGGCTATGCCTTTTTGCTCGGCGAGCCGACAGCGTTAGCTGCCGGGTGGTCGTGCCTCCACCCGGCAACTAACACCGACCTAGACATCGAGCGTTCAATTGCTGAACTCGGGACGCCGCTGTGCCAGCTGCGTCTGCAAACGGGAAACGATGCTCGAATGCATCTGACTGACGCGCGACTCGCTGAGATCGAGCGTCGCGCCGATCTCTTT
>JAJXWW010000106.1 GCA_021781415.1 Planctomycetota bacterium | reverse complement strand
GAAAATGGACGAAAGGCCAAAGCCATCGACGATGCCAAGGACGCCGCCATCCAACAACTCCAAGCCAAAATCGCACGCAAAAACGAAGTCATGGCCGAACTCATGGAAGCCCACACGGAGTTAAAAAAAATCTTGGGGAACCTTAACCAAGTGCTGGGTCGCCCACGATACACGCGACCAGATCGTCGATTTCGTCCGCTCCTGGCCCCGCCCGACCCCGGCAATAGAGAAGAGGAACCCGTAGCCACGGATTCAAACACCTGTACAATCCCCTGAGCGTGTCAAGGGATGTCATCCTTTACTCGCTAACTCGAATGCGGCGATCTTCCAATTCAGGCTGAACCATTCCACGATCCCTACGTCTTCCCGTGGTACCACAACAAGACGACGTTGTAGATCGACTTCGCGGCGATCCAGGAAAACGCCGGTATGCACCTGCATTGACCGTGCCATCACAAACACACGCCGGCTTGCCACGTCTACGGATTTCATGACCTACGGCGGGCTTTCGCGACGCTAAACGCGGATCGGTTGACGCTGGACGCCTTGCAGGCTCTCATGCGGCACAAGAGCTACAGCACAACACAGATTTACATTTCGATTGCCCGGCAAATGGTCGAAGCCGTCGAATCGCTGCACGTGCCGGACGTGCTCAAGAAGAAAGGAATGGTGCAAATGAAACGAAGGGCATCCAGTGGCGCGGGCCTCCCCAGGATTATCCCCATTGGAGGGTCGGTCGTTTTTGCTTCCTGTCTGATTTGTCGTAAGTCCTGATATTTCTAAGCGAGGACGACGGGACTCGAACCCGCAACCACCGGATCGACAGTCCGGTACTCTAACCAATTGAGCTACGTCCCCATGTGTTGGATCGGGATTGCCTAGGATGGTACGACACAACGAAAGTCGCGATCGGCTCCGGCAAGTCACGCCCTTACACCGCTCATTCTACATTCGACGCGGACGGCGGCAAGACTATCTCACCGACTGAATCCGAAAATTGATCGCTCGCCTTCCGATCGGAAGATTCTCCCCAGAAGCCTTTATCGAGACACCGATCTCTCTCGAAAAGTTCGGAGGCTGACATTTGTTCCTCGATGCGTTATCGTGAAGAAACGGATTTGCCATCGATTCTGTTCCGCGAGGAGGACGCGCCATGATGAGGTTTCTAAGAATCGCCACATTGGCGGGGATCGCCTTCGCCATCGTCACGCCCTCGCTTCGCGCCGTCGATCGAGAAGCCATCGAGCGTGCGATTGAGCGCGGGGTGAAGGCACTGCGAGGCTTGCAGGCCGAGGATGGCACTTGGCCACATCAACAGATCGGCGCTACCGCGCTTGCCGGATTGACGCTTTTAGAGTGCGGCGTCAAAAGCGACGATAAGGCCGTCGTTCGCGCCGCCGACACGGTTCGCGCTGTCAGCGTCAATCTCACGCACAATTACTCGATTTGCCTGTCGATTCTGTTTCTCGATCGACTCGGCGACCCCGAAGATATACCGTTGATCGAATCGCTCACCGTTCGCCTGCTGGCCGGACAGACTTCGACCGGCGGATGGGGTTATCTCTGTCCGCCGCTCGGCGATGCCGAAGTGCGGCGGCTGCAAACCAAATTGGCCGCGCGTCGAGAACTCATCGGTCGCCGCGATCCGCCGAATCCAGGGTTCGTGCATCGAGGCGAGAAAGATCTCTCGCCGGAGATTCGCCAACAACTCGCCCTTCTCAAGCGAAGCGGCACTCCTGCGGTCAGTGCGTTCTGCGACAACTCCAATACGCAATTCGCCACGCTCGCTCTGTGGGTGGGCAGGCGTTATGGACTGCCCGTGGACAACGCGTTGAAGCGCGTCTCGGCTCGATTTCGCCTCAGTCAGAACGGCGATGGCGGATGGGGATATTTTGATCCCAGCATGAGGAGAGGTGGGATGATGACGCGATCGACGGCAAGCATGACCTGCGCCGGATTGCTGAGATTAGCCATCGCCGACGGGAAGGCAGCCGAGACGCTGCGCGAACACAAGCCCGACGCCAAGCCAGCCGGCGACATCAGCAAATCCGCGCGGGTCAAGCGGGGTCTCTTCGCGCTCAGCTCGACCGTCGGACGCGCTGCGGCCGACAATGCGAAAGGGGCGGCGAGGGCGGCGGCGATTCCACAAATCGGCGGTCGGTCGTATTATTTTCTCTGGTCGTTGGAGCGCGTCGCCGTGGCGCTCGATTTGAAGACGATCGGCAAAAAGGATTGGTATGCCTGGGGCGCGGAGATCCTCGTTTCCAATCAGCCGGTCGATGGTCTCTGGCGCGGCAGCTACGCCGAGTCGGGGGCCGACACTTGTTTTGCTTTGCTATTCCTCAAACGTGCCAATCTGGTTCCCGATCTGACGAAACAACTCGCAGGCACGGTGAAAGATCCCGGCGAGCGCACATTGAAAGGCCGCGAGGCAATCGAGGGAGGAGCCACCCGAAAGGACGGCGATCTCTCTTCGGGCATCGAGAGCAAGAACGCGAAGAACACCAAGGACGGAGCATATCCCGCCGAGATCCTCAAGGATAAGGAGACCGCTTCCTCGGCCAAACCGACTTCCGCTCCGGCCGTCGAAAATAAGCCCAAGGAGAATCGAACGGTCGCTGCGGAACCCCCGCCTTCGACGGCGGGAAACATGGCCGACGATCTGGCGAAATCGACCGGCTCGCGTTTCGACCTATTGGTGAAACTGTACCGCGAAGGCAAGGGGGCGGACTTCACCGAGGCGCTGGCACTGGCGATCTCTCAGCTGAACGGCGACCGACAAGGGAAGGCTCGCGACGCCCTATTCGAGCGCCTCAAGCGGATGAAAGACACGACACTGTCGCAGTATCTAAGTGATGAACTCATAGAAATTCGCATCGCTGCCGCCCGCGCTTGCGCCTTCAAAGGCAGTAAATCGCTGATCCCACGCTTAATTCCCCTGGTGCGCGACACGCGCGGCGGCGTCGCCGAAGCGGCTCACAACGCACTCAAACAATTGAGCGGTCGAGATTTCGGCCCCAAGCCCAATGCCAACCGCGACGAACGCTTGCAAGCCGCGCGCGAATGGCTCGAATGGTGGAACAAGCAGGAAGGCAAATAATCGACACCGAAGGTCGAGAATGTCATGCGTAGAGCAAGAAAGCACCGGCGCTGGGCGGCGTTCACGCTCCTGGAGTTGCTCGTCGTCCTCGCGATTCTCGCGGTTCTGATGGCCTTGCTCTTGCCGGCGGTGCAGCGCGTGCGGGAGGCCGCCGCGCGCATCAAGTGCGCCAACAACCTCAAACAATTCGGTTTGGCTCTGCACGGCTTCCACGATGTCAACGGCTATCTTCCCGCCGGCATGGTCACCGAGTTGGACATTCAAGATTCGTTTCACACGGGATTCACCTACCTGTTGCCCTATCTCGAACAGGATAACATCCACCGCCTCTATCACTACGACCACCAATGGTACGATTCGGCAAACTACACGGCGGTCGAGCAACAGGCGGCCGTGTTCTTTTGCCCCAGCAACCGCAACGGTGGAACCATCAACCTGACGCCGTTCATCCAACAATGGAACGCCCCCATGCCACCCTTCATCGGCGCGTGCGATTACGTCCTGTGCAAGGGAGCGCGGGCACAAATCGCCGTCACGCCCTCGGATATTCCCATTCAGGCGCGCGGTCTCTTCAACATTTCTCAGGCCAATTGGAGCGGTGGCAACGGCGGACAGATTCAATGGTCGCCGACGCCGCAATTTCGCGTCCGCTTCACGGATATTACCGATGGCTTAACGTCGACCATCGCGCTCGGCGAGGCGGCGGGCGGCAACTCGTACTTTCTTGTTGCCGACATCAACAACCTCGGTCAACCCGTTGTGGAGCCGTTTATCAACGGCCCGGCGATCATGGATCAGGGGTGGTCGGCGGCGAGTCTCGGCGACACGCAGCATCCGTGGTATGCTGGGATTTTCGGCGTCACCGCCCAATGGGGGCTGCCGCCGGCTCCGATGGACGAACCGATCAATCGGCGGCCAGGAATGCCGTCGATCATCGGCCTGAGCGGCAACCGTCAGGATCACGAGCTGTTTCAAGATCGCATCAGCGGCTTTCGCAGTATGCACTCCGTCGGCTGCAATTTTCTCTTCGCCGACGGCAGCGTTCACTTTCTCCCCCTGAGCATCGATCCGAATGTCTTCCGCGCTCTGTCCACCTATGCCGGCGGCGAGGTAATTCAAGCGAAGGATTTTTAGAGGCGCAGTGAGATTCATCGCTCCGTCGCTCGAAGTGCCAGATCGGGCTTGACAAGAGCCTTGTTTTCTTGCATCACCGCCGCGCGTCGTGATGCCTTCGCTCTCGGTTGGAGAGTGAAGGCGGAAGCACGGCGATGTGGAGGAGATGGCAATGAAGCGATTGCAAGGGCTTATGGCCGTGGCATTGTGGGCCGGCGCGGCGCACGGTTTTGCGGCGGAGTTGGTCGACGTTCATGGCAGCCACACGAAATTTACCACGACGATGGATGCCACTATCGGCAACAAGCCGTTTCATCTTCGGTTGACCGGCACGGCGGTGCGACAGAAATACCTATTCAACGTCTACTCCATCGGCAGCTACGTCGTCGAAGGCGCGCCCGTCCACAATGCCGAGGAATTGTCCGCGATCGATCGGCCCAAGCAGCTGCATCTCGTCATGGAACGCGACGTGAGCGGACGAGACATCGCCGAGGCGTTTCTCGTCGCCATTCGCCAGAATCATCCGATGCCCGCTTTCAACGAGGAAGTCAACCGCTTCGTCGAGCAGATGCGCGCCATCGATCTTAAAAAGACGGACAATATCTATCTGACGCATCAACCGGGCATCGGCTTGCGCTGCCAGGTGATTGGGAAGGGCGAATTCACCATCGACAACCCCGACTTCTCTCATGCCATTTGGGATATTTATTTCGGCAAGCACAATCTCGGCGAAGGTATCAAGAAGAGCTTGTCGTCGCGCTTACAATGAGGCTCGATTTCGACCGAGAGAAGGGTGGCGCTCAATTCTCGGCCCACCCTTAGCCAAACTCAACCGTTCAAGGCCGGGGGATCGCAGGAGCGCCGATCTCTCGGCGAATGGCGGCCAGTGCCGCCTCGCACTCCGCGCTTTCGCTTCGCTCCGAATAGAGCAACGACAACCCCATCCAGGCATCGGCTTCGACAATCCGCATTCGGTGTTGAAGGGCAAGATCCAGCGCCGCTCGATAGACGCGCTCCGCCTGTTCGAGATGCTGCCGTTGGCGCAGCCAGGCGGCATGGCTCAAGCGCGTCAAGGCGCGCTCGAACGGCAAGCCGCCGCGATCGAAACCATCGAGCAGCTGGCGATACTCGTCTTCGAGATCGATTCCGTCGGGATTGCCCAGAATACGCAGATAATCCGCGCGAAGACGGCGGCGCGTCAAATCCGCCCAGCGATGTTCCTCGGCGTGCGGCGGACGAAAGAGCACGCTTCGCAAGTCCAGCGCCGTCAACTGTCCGGCGCGCAGCAAACATTCGAAAACATGCACCCATTCGTAGATATCGACCGGAACCAGCGAGCGCGCCAGGGCGACGGCTTCGTCGGTGCGGCCAACGAGACAGAGGGCATGGCTGCGATACGCCTGCCAGAGCGTTTGCCACGGCGGCGGCACAAAGGGCTGATCCAACAGCGGGCCCAGGCGGCCTAAAGCGATAAAGGCGTCGCCGCGCAGGGCGGCATCGGTGTCTCGATAGACGGCCACGGCATCGTCGAATTGGCCGAGCATCTCAAAACAGATCGCTAAACTCCGATACCGGCCGAAGCCCAACCACGAGGGAGGCTGCCGCCAGTCGCCGTCGGCAAAGAAACGCAGCAAGAGATCTCGCTCCAGGACGGGAGCCAGAAAGCGATGTTTGGGATTATCGAGAGCGACAAAGGCGCTATCCGCTTCGTTCCATAGTCCGGCATCGGCATAGGCGTGGAACATCTCCACTTCCTCACGCGCGTCCTCGAACGTCTCCGGACGGCGGCGGTCGGGACGGCCGCGGAGAAAGCCGGCCCGCGCCCCGGCGCTCTGCCGTTGTCCTCCCGCGCCCAACACGCGCTCGAAAGATCGGCGCACGAGCGGATGGGCGTCGAGTACCGTGGGACCCACTCGACCGACGCGCTCCAACAAGCGCAAGTCGATCAACTGTTGAATCTGATCCGACAGCCACTCGACGGGCCGTTCGACGAACGGCGGATAGGTTCGCCGCCAGGTCCGGTGCAACAGGGCATGTACCGGCTCGCTCCGCAAATAGTCCACCAGACGCGCCTCGTTCGGCGGATCGCGGAAGGCAGTGGCCAAGGCCAGAATGTCTTGCGATTCACTCGGCAGTGCCTCTCGGAAGGCGGCCATCACGCGCGCCACGCGATGCTCTTCCTCGCCGGCTCCCTCTTCGCGCGGCAAGTCCGGTAAAGCGCGGTGCCGGCGGGCATCGCCTTGGTGATAGCGAACGAGATAGGTTCCGAGCAACTCGACCGCTTTGGCGTGATGTCCGCCCGCCTCGGCCGCTTCCTCCCGTTCCGCCGCCGTGCCCTGTACGCCGAGACTGGACAACAACGCGCCGGCGCTGGCCGCGTCGAGCGCGCTCAGCGATAGCAAGCGAGCATGTCGCCGGGTTGTCAACGTGGGAAGAGCAAAGCGCGTGGTCATCACCGCGACGCCAGGCAACGGCTCGGAGGCCAATTCCTCCAAGAATCGGCCCAATTCCGGATGCAAAAATCGCCCCAGCCACGAACCGCTGTCGTACTGCGCCACTTCCGTGCCGTCGAGGACGATCGCCCAGCGTTCGCGGCGGAGTCGAGGCAGCAAATGATCGACGCAATAACTGGCCGACAATTCCGACGGCTGCGACAACCCCTCGGCATAGGCGTATAGCGAACGCAAGCAGAGATCGGCATCTTTGCCGCGATAGAAACTCCACAGAAACAGCCCATCGGGACGCTCCGCCGCGCCGAGCAATGCTTCCAGCCAATGCTGCACGATGGCAGTCTTCCCCTGCCCCCCCGGCCCAATCAAGGCCACAACGCTCTCCGGTCCCCCGCGGAGGGCGGCATCGAGCAACGCCAATTCGGCGGAGCGACCGAAAAAGCGATAAGGCTCGGAAGTGCAATGATGGATACTGGGAAGACGTGCCATGCGATCGTTTAGCCGCGAGCCGCAGGCGAGCGCGAAAGCGTTCTCGCGCTCGCCTGCGGCTCGCGGCTAAACGCTTATCCCTTCGACTTGGCGGCGCGTTCGGGGCGGAGGGAGCGAACGACGGTGCCTGCTTTCCACATTTCGCTCTCGGCCACTTCTTTCAGCTCTTTTTC
>JAJXWW010000186.1 GCA_021781415.1 Planctomycetota bacterium | reverse complement strand
GATACTCTGCTGCCGGCAATCAACGAGTCCGGCGTGCCGAACAATTGGTGGTGCGTCGATCTGTGCTTCTGGCCGCACGCTTGGGACGTGACCGCCGACAGCAAGCAGTTCTTGGAAAAGATGCGTAAGAAGTATGGAGCATGATTTCACCCGGCGGCTGATGCCGCCGGTTCGCCACTACCCGGCAGCTTACGCTGCCGGTTCGCCGATTTTGGAGGAGACCCGATGGCGACGGCAACGACCAAACGACCCAAATTCGACAACTTCGCCGCGTTGATGGAACGACTCGGCGGAGTGCCTTTGGAGCGCATTCGCATGGACGCGCCGCCTGGGATGGCCACCGAAAAAGATGTACTCGCGGTGCGTGCCGGCCCGGAACGACGGCTTTGCGAATTGGTGGATGGCGTATTGGTGGAGAAAGCGATGGGTGTTCGCCAAGCGATTCTCGCATCCGAGATCATTCAACTCTTGGGACCGTTCGTGCGCGCGGCCGCGCGAGGCGTCGTTCTCGGAGCTGATGGCATGATCCGAACATTTCCGGATCAAGTACGCATCCCCGACGTATGTTTCATTTCCTGGGATCGCTATTCTGGACCTACGGTGCCGGATGAAGGGGTCAGCAGTTCGGTACCCAATCTCGCCGTGGAAGTGCTGAGTCCCAGCAATACCAGAGCGGAGATGGATCGCAAACTCCGCGATTATTTCCTCGCAGGCGTGGAGTTGGTTTGGGTCGTCGATCCGAAGACGCAAACGGCGAAGTCCTACACATCACACGAGGACTCCGTGCAAATCAATAAGACGGGCAGCTTGGATGGTGGCACGATGTTGCCTGGCTTTCGCTTGCCTCTCAAACAACTTTTTGCCTGTTTACACCGTCCGCACTGAGGGTGAGAATCGCTGTCAAGAGGACCGTCTCAATGTTTACAGCATTCCTGTTGTGTGCGCTCTTGCATGCACAACCATCGGCGAAAAAATCGCTCGTCACGCGCCTTGATCCCTTGGCCATCGAGCATAAAGGCAACGTCGCGCTCGCCGTGAAGAATCTGGAAACCGGGGAAAGTTACTATCGCAACGCCGACGAAGTGATGCCGACCGCCAGCCTCATTAAAATTGCCGTGCTGATCGAACTGCATCGGCAGGCTCAAGACGAGAATCTCAAACTGTCGGATCGCGTGACGCTCCGTGCCGCCGACAAAGTGCCCGGCAGCGGTATTCTCACCGAGCATTTCAGCGACGGAGCCGAGTTCTCTCTTCGAGATACAGCCCGGTTGATGATCGCTTTCTCCGACAACACTGCGACGAATCTCGTGCTAGATCGCGTCGCCATTGCCTCGGTCAACGAACGCATGAAAAAGTGGGGCTTTCCAGAAACGAGAATCAACGCCAAGGTGTTTCGCGGTTCGACAACCTCCGTCGATCCCGAACGCACGCGGCGTTTCGGCCTCGGCTCGACGACGGCCCGCGAGATGGTCGGCATTCTGGAACAATTGCAAACCGGCGACCGTTTGCGCCCCTTTTACAAGCAAGCCGTCCTCAATCACCTAAGCAAGAACGCGGACAAGGACAAGTTCAAACGAATGCTGCCCTCGGATGCCGTCGTCGTCCACAAGGACGGATCGACGAGCGACACGCGCACCGACGCCGGTTTGCTCCACACGCCCGGCGGGATCGTCGCCGTCTGCGTCTTGACGACGAAGAACAAGGACCGTCGCTGGCAATCGGACAACGCCGGCAATCTTCTGTGTGCGCGTGTTGCGAAGGAAGTGTACGCCCACTTTGCCGCCCTCGAAACCCCAAAACCTAAATGACACTAAGGGAATCTCTTATGACGAAACCTCTCAACGTCGGCACCATCGGCTACGGCTTCATGGGCAAGGCGCACTCCAACGCCTACGCCACGGTGAACCACTTTTTCGATCTGCAATATCGTCCGGTCCTCAAGGCCGTGTGCGCCCGCAATGCAGAGAAGGCCCAAGCGTTTGCCGCCACTTGGGGCTACGAATCCGTTGAAACCGACTGGCGCAAGCTGATCGAACGCAAAGACATCGATCTCATCGACATCTGCACGCCGAACAACACGCACGCCGAGATTGCGATAGCGGCGGCCAAGGCGGGCAAGATGATTCTGTGCGAAAAGCCGTTGTCCATGACTGGCCCCGAAGGGCTGCACATGGTCGAAGCGGTCGAAAAGGCGAAAGTGCCGAACATGGTGTGGTATAACTATCGCCGCGTTCCCGCCGTGACGTTGGCCAAACAATTGATCGACGAGGGACGCCTCGGTCGCATCTTCCACTATCGCGCCAAGTTTCTCCAAGATTGGACGATCAATCCAGAACTGCCGCAGGGCGGGGCGGCATTGTGGCGGCTCGATGCTGCTGCCGCCGGCAGCGGCGTCACCGGCGATCTGCTCGCTCATTGCATCGACACGGCGTTATGGCTCAACGGCAATCTCGACAGCATCAGCGCCACGACGGAAACCTTCGTCAAAGAGCGCAAGCACAATCTGACGGGCAAGGTCGAGAAGGTCGGCATCGACGACGCGGCCATTTTCATGGGTCGCTTCCACAACGGTTCGCTGGCCTCGTTTGAATCGACGCGCTACGCCCGCGGGCACAAGGCGCTGTACACCTTTGAGATCAACGGCGAACACGCCTCGATCTTTTGGGATTTGCACGATCTGCATCGTCTGCAATACTTCGATCACCGCGATCAAGGCATCGTGCGCGGCTGGCGTTCGATCCACGTCAGCGACAGCGACCATCCGTATATGGGCAATTGGTGGGTTCCGGGCTTGCAAATCGGCTACGAACATAGTTTCGTGCATCAGGTAGCCGATTTTCTCAAGGGGTTGGAGACGGGCAAACCCGCCATGCCCGATTTCCGCGACGCCTATCGCACGCAGCTGGTTCTCGACGCGATTTTGGAATCGGCGAAAAGTGAGAAGTGGGTCAAAGTAGTCCACGGATAAGGAGGCGTTATGACGACGGCAATGCAGAAGTTGATTACGGCGGAGGAGTTCGCGCGGATGCCCAATCCTCCCGATGGTTCTCGGCAAGAACTGGTGCAAGGAGTCATTATTACCATGCCACCGCCAGGAGCGCGTCATGGAGCTTGTTGTTCGAGAATAAATCGCCGTCTGGCGAATCATGTGGAAGACAACAACCTTGGAACCGTCTTCGCCAACGATACCGGCTTCCTTCTGGAGCGCGAGCCGGATACCGTGCGTGGTCCGGACCTATCGTTTTGGAGTCGAGAGCGATTACCGGAAGTGCCGACCGGATACATCGACGTTCCCCCCGATCTCGCCGTCGAGGTGGTTTCGCCGGGAGACTTCTATGCGCGCGTGCAGCGCAAGGTCAACCAATACCTCGACAAGGGAGTCCGTCTCATCTGGGTTGTGGACCCCGAAGATCGCAGCGTGACGGTTCTTCGAGCGGGAGAAAAGGCGAAAGTCCTCAGTGAGAACGAGACGCTGACCGGCGAGGATGTGCTGCCGGGCTTCCGTTGTCGCGTTGGGGATTTATTTGCCTAGAGCCGAAGGAAGATCGGGTTCGCCCATTTCAAGGAGGAACGACGTACTATTTGCGGTGCAAATACGGAAATCCCTACCTATTGCCACTCAAAAGATCTCTTTGCTCGCCTCAAGGAATTGCATATGAAACGGCATACTCGGCTTCTGGAAGGGACGATGGTGGCATTTCTGCTAGTGCCCTTGATTCTTCCAACCGCGACGGCTCGGTTCGATTCGCTGCAAACCGTTGCCGAGACGAGTGGGTACTCCGCCACATCGAGTCATGCCCAAGTAGTGGATTTTTGCGAGCGTCTAAGTAAACTTTCTCCGCTGGTGCGTCTCGGCGAGCTGGGAAAGAGCGGCGAAGGGCGCAAACTGCCTCTCGTCATTCTCGCCGATCCGCCGGTGTCCACGCCGGAGGAAGCGGCCAAGAGTGGCAAGCTCGTCGTCTTGGCCATCGCCAACATCCACGCCGGCGAGGTGGACGGCAAGGAAGCACTTTTGATGTTGGCGCGCGATTTGGCGACGGCAAAAGACAAGGCGATGCTCAAAGATCTCGTCGTTGTTTTCGCACCGATCTTCAACGCCGACGGCAACGAAAAAATGTCGAAGGAGAATCGCCGCGAGCAGAACGGCCCGGCGGACGGCGTCGGCATCCGAGAAAACGCCGCAGGTCTCGACCTCAACCGCGATTACATCAAACTCGAAAGCCCCGAAGTCCGCGCCCTCGTTCGTTTCTTCAATAAGTGGAATCCGTCTATCTTTATTGACTGTCATACCACCAACGGTTCTTACCACCGATTTACCATCACTTACGAGGGACCGATCTGCCCCGCCGGCGATGCCAAACTCATCGAGTTGACCCGCGATGAGTTGCTGCCGGACGTGGGGAAACGCCTGCAGAAGCGCGGCGGCTATCCCTCGTTCTTCTACGGCAACTTCTCGCGCGACCGAACGCGCTGGGAGACGGTACCCGCCATACCGCGCTATGGAACGCACTACGTCGGCCTCCGTCATTGCATCGGCATCTTGTCCGAATCGTACAGTTATGCCCCGTTTCGCGATCGCGTCTTGGCCACGCGCGATTTCGTGCGTTCGATCTTAGAATACGCCGTGGATAATAGGGAGAAACTGCGTTCGGCCATTCAAGAATCGCGCAAGATAAAAGACGAAATCGCTCTGCGCCATCGGATGAAGCCGTTGCCGCGCCGCGCCACGATTCTCGGCTTCGAGGAACAACGCAAGGACGGCAAGACGGTGGCGACGAAGACGCCGAAGGATTACACCGTCGAATACCTCGGCGTCGCCGAGCCGGTGCTGCCCATTCGCCGCCCCTACGGCTATCTGATCCCCGCAACGTGGACTAATGTGGTAGAAAATCTACAACGGCACGGGATCGTCGTGGAGGAATTGCGCGAAGACATTGCGCTCGACGTGGAGACATACAAGATCGACAAAGTTAACAAAAAGGAAATCTATCAGAAACGGCAGCTGCTGGAGGTAGACTCGGCCACGGTTCAGAAGGAGACGCGGCACATTACGGCGGGATCGATGCTGGTGCGCACGAATCAGCCGTTGGGCGCGCTGGCCGTTTATCTGCTCGAACCGCAAGCGGAAGACGGCTTGTGCGCTTGGAGCTTCTTCGAAAAGGACACCCGCGCCGGAGCCAGTTATCCCGTGCTGCGTTTGCCGAAAGAGACGCCGATTTTAACGACGCCGGCGCGGCCTCTGACCGAGGATCGCGTGTATCACAAGCGCATCGAACGGGACATGCTGATCGGCAGGAAACCGATGCCGAATCTGTCCGGATCGCCCATGCCCGATGTGACCTGGCTCGACGACGGCGAACATTTTCTTCAACACAAAGAGGGAAAGACGTGGAAAGTGCGGGCCGTCGACGGGCGCATTGTGTCGCAGATAAGGCCGGATGCCAAGAAGATCGAAACGGCACTGCTTGCACTGCCGACCCTCGATAAACCGACCGCTAAGCGCATCGCCGCTCGCGCCGTCGCCGAACCATTCGACAACAAAAAGGGCGACTTCTTCCATCACGGCGACGATCTCTATTATTTCTATCTCGATGGCAGCAAAGCCGTCCGGCTGACGCATTCCACCGGGGTGAAGGAGTTGGTGACGGCCAGCCCCGACGGCAAGTACGTCGCCTTCGTGCGCGGGAATAATCTCTATGTCGTGGACATTGCCACCCAGACGGTAAATGCTCTAACCGCCGACGGTTCCGCCGTCGTCTTCAACGGCAAAATGGATTGGGTCTATTGGGAGGAGATCGGCAATCGCCGGAGCAATGCCTACTGGTGGAGTCCGGACTCCAAGCACATCGCATTCGTTCGCTACGACGACACTCCCGTTCACAAGTTCACCGTTCTCGATCCGTTGACGGCACGGCAGAAGATCGAAACGACTCCTTATCCCAAGGCGGGCGATCCCATCCCGACCGTCAAGCTCGGCATCGCTTCGGTTGCCGGTGGGCCGGTGGCGTTCGTCGATCTGTCCGGCTACTCCGACGGGGCCATGATTTTGACTCGCGCCGGTTGGCTGCCCGACGGCAAATCGATTTATTGCTACGTTCAAGATCGGGCACAGACCTGGCTCGATTTCTGCACGGCTCCCGTAACCGGAGGCGTTCCGAAGCGATTATTCCGCGACAAAACGCGCGCCTGGGTAGACGATCCCGGGGTTCCGCACTTCCTCAAAGACGGCTCCCTTCTTCTTACCAGCGAGCGCACGGGGTGGCGGCATCTCTATCACTTTGCCGCCGACGGCAAACTCTTGAACGCCGTTACGAGCGGTTCGTGGGAAGTTCGCAAACTCCATCTCGTCGAGGAATCGTCGGGTTGGGTGTATTTCTCGGCCACGAAAGACAATCCCATCGGACTGAACCTCTATCGCATCCGGCTATCGAAAGGCGAACCCCAGCGTCTGACGGCTGGAGACGGCGAGCATCGCGCCAGCATAGGCCCTAAAGCGAATCTCTTTGTCGATTATTGGAGCAGCGGCGAATCGCCGTCCACGGCGCGGCTCTACCGAATCGAGGGAAAGCTCGTACGCACGCTCGACAGCAATCCGGTGCATGAGATTGAGGAGTACGATCTCGGCCAACGCGAACAGTTTCGCATTCGAACGCCGGATGGTTTCGAGTTGGAGGCCGCGCTGCTCAAACCGCCGGGGTTCGATCCGTCGAAAAAGTATCCGGTGTGGTTCACGACCTACGGCGGCCCTCATGCTCCGGTGGTGCGCGACAATTGGCAAGGCGGACGATTGCGCGATCGCGGCTTGGCCAATCTGGGATTTCTCGTCTTCCAAGTCGATCCGCGCAGTGCCAGCGGGAAGGGAGTTATTTCGACGTGGACGGCGTATCGACAACTCGGCGTCCAAGAATTAGCCGACGTGGAGACGGCTATCGGTTGGCTGACGAAACGCCCGTTCGTCGATGCCAAGCGAATCGGCATGACGGGTCACAGCTTTGGAGGATTCCTCACGGCATATGCCATGACGCACAGCAAACTGTTCGCCGCCGGTGTCGCCGGAGCGCCGGTCACGGATTGGCACAATTACGATGCGTTTTATACCGAACGCTACATGAACACCCCACAAGAGAATCCAGAAGGATACAAGAAAACTTCCGTCGTGGCCGCGGCGGGAAATCTCCACGGACGTTTACTCCTCATCCACGGCATCATGGACGATAACGTGCATGTGCAAAACACGCTGCAGCTCGCCCGCGCTCTGCAACGCGCCGACAGGGATTTCGAGTTGATGGTCTATCCCACCGACCGCCACGGCATCCGCGGCAAGCACTATCAGCGCTTCATCGTGGATTTCATGCAGCGAACGTTGAAGCCGGATTCGACGACGGAGCGTCGCGCTGTCGAGCGCGCCCCTGGCATCCGTTGACGATCCCCCCTCGGAGATTTTTCGCGCCGACACGAAGAGGATGAATGACGTTGAGATACAAACCGTCTACACTTGGCAACGGTGGTTAATCTGAGTCGATTGAACCGGGTTGATTTTGGTTCCTCAAGGAGAAACAGCGATGCGTAAACTGCTGGGCGCGGTCGTGGCGATGACGATTCTGGCACCCGTGTTGGCCTTGGCCGACGACAAAGAGAAAGGAGACAAGAAAGTGGCTCCGGCACTCCATTTCAAGATGAAGGGAATCGACGGCAAAGAGGTCGATTTGTCTCAATTTCAGGGCAAAGTCGTCCTGATCGTCAATGTCGCCAGCAAGTGCGGCAACACGCCGCAGTATAAAGGACTCCAAGAGCTATACGAAAAGTATGGTAAAGAAGGTTTGGTCGTTCTCGGCGTGCCGGCCAACGAGTTCGGAAGTCAGGAGCCGGGCAGCAACGAAGAGATCGCAAAGTTCTGCTCGTCGAAATACCACGTCACCTTTCCGATGTTGGCCAAGGTGGTCGTCAAGGGCGAAGACATCTGCCCGCTCTACAAACATCTAACCGCCGAGGAGACCGATCCGAAGTTCAAAGGCGCGATCCCGTGGAACTTCGAGAAGTTCCTCATCGGTCGCAGCGGCGAAATCGTCGGTCGCTTCAACCATCGCGTCAAGCCGGAATCGGACGAGGTGGTGAAAGCGATTGAGGCCGAATTGAAGAAGAAATAACCCCGAACGAAGCAGCTGGTCGGCTTGGCGACTTTCGAGCGTCAAGCCGCCAACGGCTTCGGAGATTCTTGCACGTTTGTTATCTCTTGAACGGGCAGCGATCCCGCTCGTCCGCGTCCCCACAGGTTTAGCACCGCCGGCAGAAACACCAGCGCCGTAAGCATCGAGCAGCCGACCCCAAGGGTCAGAATCATTCCCAAACCCGCCAGTCCGCGTTCACTGGCGATCGTGAGCGTGCCGAACCCGATCATGGAAGTCAGCGCCTTGACCAGCACGCCGCGACCGATGGCGTAACTGATCGTCGCCTGGCGTTCGCGGCGGCGCAGCAGATAATCGTGCAAAATGTGGACGCCGTTATCGACGCCGACGCCCAAAATGAGCGGGAAGGCGATCATGTTGGCTGGGTTCAGCGGCACGTTGAATAGCCCGAGTATCCCCAACGAGAAGAGGACGGCTAAAACCAACGGAGCGACCGCAATCGCCGTTCGCTTCCAGCTGCGGAAGTCGATCCACAATACGGCCACGATCACGAGGAAAGCGTAGAGGCCGGCTCGCTGCAAGCCGTTCTTCATCGCGCGCAGCCCTTCCACGGTGGCAAACGGTTTGCCCGTTGCGGTGGGATCGACATCGTGGATTTCCTGAGTGAATTGTTCCAACTCCGGAAACTCCCACAGCGAGGCGCGCGCGAACACCCGCAGCAGCCACTTTCCGCTCTTGCCGACATAGCGGTCGCGCAGATCGGCCGGTAGATCGGACAGAGCAATCGGTTCGGGCGTGGCGACTTCGCGCAGTCGATGCAGATCCTCGGCGAGGTCGCCCGCCAACCGCTGCTCGAACTCTTGCAACCGCTTTTCGACTGTGGGCGTCGGCAACAGGAGGATTTGCCGGTGCAAGTTCCACACACTTTCGCGCAAGTCGGTGAGCAATGTCGTCGGTTTACAGTTGGAGCCGCGCGCGGAACCCGCCAACGGCTGCAATTTCTCGGCCAGACTGTCCAAGCAACCCAACAGCGCGCGCGAATTGGGGAGCAAGTGAGGGATGACCTCACCGCGCTTGGGCAAGGAGGCAAGGCGACGCTGAATGTCGGCTAGAAGGGGAATCTTGGTGTCTTGTTCCGGCGGGGCCAAGGAGGCCACCTCGACGACCCGCGCCACTTCCGGCAGTCTCTCGTAACGCGCCTTGAGCATCAGGGCGTCTTGGGGAGTGTCGGTATAGCTGACCGCGTGCCAGTTTGCTCCGGCGGTATGTTCGATCAACGTCAATTCCCACTTTACGGAGTCGAGATTGTTCGCTTGCATGTGCAACAGGTTATGATCGTAGGTCACGCCGCGCCAGGCCGCGTAGCCGAGCGCCAGCGTCATTGCCACACCAACGGCCACGACCCACCCCGCGCGCCGCGCCAATCCCGGCAACCAGGCGTCTGTCGGACGGTTGGAGCGCGGTGACTCCAGATTCTCGGTCTTCGCCATTTGGCCACCCGGATGCGCGCGGCGATCGAACAAGATCAGCAAGGCCGGCAAGAGCGTGAAGCAGGCGAAGGCACAGAACACCACACCGCAGCCTGCGATCCAGCCCAACTCGGCCACAGCCTGAAAGTCGGCGAACATCGATGCGAAGAACGCCAACGCCAACGTCGTCGCCGCCGTCAGATTGCCGATGGCCACATGCGTCACCGTATGCAGCAGTGCCGTGCGAACGTCCGCCCCGCGCCGCCTAGCTTGTTCGTAGCGCATCACCCACAAAACGCCGTAGTCGCCCATGCCGATCAACATGACTGCGAACGTCGCCGATAGGATGTTCAGATGACCCACGGTCAGCGTCAGCCAGCCCATCGCCCAAGCCGTGCCGATGAGCAGGGTCGCCACGGTCAATAGAGGATACCAGAGACCGCGATATACGAAAATAAAGAGCAAGGAGACGCCGGCGATGGCCAACCACGAAGCCGTTCGGGTATCGCGATCCGCCGAACTCATCTCGTCCGTTTCCAACACCGGCAGCCCCGTCACGCCGAACTCGACACTGGGGTATTCGGGCTTCGTCTCCTCGACCATGGCCCGAATGGCCGACACGCTGTTGGCGGCATAAGTGAACGAACCTTGTTCCTTGACGGGGCGCACCAGCAAGAACGCCAGCGTCTCGCCGGTCGCGGCACTGCCGGGCGGATCGCTGAAAAAGAACTGCGGTTCGGCGAGAAGATCCTTCTGTTCCGGCGGCCGCGCCATCAGGCTGCCCCACGGCGTTTTGTACTTATCGGGATCGGAGACGACTTCCTTGGCATTGCGGGCGATGTTGCTCAATTGCGTGAAGAATACTTCGTCGCCGGGATTCAACGGCTCGCCCGGCTTGATGCGGTCGGCGCGTTGTTCCGCTTCGTGGAGAAGACTCGTCAACGTCAGAAGTTTCCACGAGATCCAACCGTGTTTGAGTAACTGCCCCATGTCGTCGAGATGGCTGCGAATCGCCTGGATTTCTTCTTGGGAAAGAAACAGAAGCGCCCGATTGCGAAGGGAGCGCAGATCGACCTTGTAAAACAGACGATCAAAAAGGTCGGCTCGTCCTCGCACACGTGCAGCCAACGCCTCAAGCGCCTGTTTCATCTGCGGACGATCCGACCCCTTCACGACAACCACGATGTCTTCGTCGTCGCCGAATTCGTTGAGATACGCCCGCCAGCGCCGTTGATATTCTTTGTTGGGACTGACCAAATCATCGCGTTGGGTCTTGTATTGCAGACGGGTTGCCGCCGCCCACACGGACGCTCCAGCCACGGTCAACGACAAGAGCAAGACCGGCCACGGATGACGGCAGACGAACGACACCAGACCGACGAGGAGGCGACAAACAACGGAGCGCTCGTGAGGGGAGATCGGTTCCGAAACCATGATTTCCGCGTGCCTCTTGGAATGTCTCACTCGCCCCTCAGCCGTGGAGGAGAGGGCGGATTGTAGGCTACCTTCGCCAATCGTGCAAGCCGAACGCGAAGGACACCGACAAGAAGTAATCGGAAGATTGCCGAATTCGGTGCGAAACGCCTGGAAAAGGAAAAATGGTTGAGGATCGGCGAGAGACGACACCCGCCGAACCGCTTTCGAGGAGGCCCGTTCTTCGTCCCACTCGACGCATTCGATTCCTTGGTAAAGAGGGCTGCATCACCAAGATAGACTGGGTGGGAAAAATTGGGCAATTAGGTTCTCGTAGAAGGGGCGCAATTCCGAGACCTTGGGAGGTGCTTCGGCTTTCGAGTAGAGGTCGTAGGGGTTGAATGCCCGAACCCAAGCGACCATCTCGCGGTCGCGCTCGTTCATCAAGTGGTCGTACGCGCCTTCGCGGTGGGCGGCATAGAAAGAGTGATAGCGGATCATGTACAACGCCTCTTCCGGCAAATAGTCCTGAACCACCCGATAGAGATACTCGTCGTGGCCCCACGAGAGATGCACGCTGCCGAGGCCGCAGCCCGGCTCGTAGATACCGCACGGAGAGGCATATGTCGCATGGCGACGATCTGGATTGTCGTCAAAGAACTCGGCGAAGACCACTCGGTCTGAGAATGCGCAGCCGACCGGGAACGTATCGCCGACGACGGCCCATTGCGGTTCGCCGAACAGGCAGAGAATCTTGCCGAGATCGTGAATCAGTCCGGTCAGCACGAACCAATTGGGATGGCCGTCGCGGCGAATCGCCTCGGCGGTTTGCATCAGGTGTTCGATTTGGCTCAACTCCGTATCCGGATCGCTATCGTCGACGAGGGTGTTGAGAAACTCCATCGCTTGCCAGATGCCCATCTGCTTGCGGCGCGGCGGCAGGTATTCGCTTTTTTTGGCCAGCACGAAATCCAGCGTCTGATAGCGGTGATTGAGACGATAAAACTCTTTGACGCTCGGACGCGCCGCAGCCCGATAGTTGCGAAATTCTTCCTTCGCCTTGTTCGCGGCGGGGTAGCGAGATTGCAGCGACTCCTCCCAATCGTCGAGGCGATCGAGTGGCTCGCGCTCGCTTCGCGGCATGGAATGAGACACGGCAGAAGTCTCCAATACGAGGATGCACTCGGCAGCAAGCGCTGCCGAGTGCGAAAACGTCAAAAGCCTTTGCCTTTGGTTTTCGTCTTAATGCGCGTCAGGGCTTTGTCGGCGGTGACGTACAGGACGGTGCCGTCCTCACCCCAGGCACAGTTGGCGGTCGGCACTCCGGTGGCGATGGTACCCAAGTGTTTGCCGCTTGGGGTCAGCACCAGGACGCCGCCCGGCCCCGTGGCGAAGAGGTTGCCCTTGGCGTCCACCTTCATGCCGTCCGGCAGGCCCGGTTTGCCTTTGGCCAGACTGGAGGCGTCGAAGAATACTTTGCCCTTGCCCAGCGTCCCGTCCTCCTTGACGGGAAAAGCCATCCAAATAGCTCTTTTCGGATCGGAATTGGCGACGTAAAGCGTTTTCTCGTCCGGAGAGAAAGCAATCCCGTTGGGCTTGCTCATCTCGCGCGTCAACAGCGTGAGCTTGCCTTCCTTCGACAGCCGATAGACGCCGCAGAAATCGAGATCGCGGTCGGGAAACTCTTCGGCCTTGGACTCTTTCAGCATTCGGCCATAAGGAGGATCGGTAAAGTAGAGATCGCCATTCGATCTGTACGCGCCGTCGTTGGGGCTGTTCAGGCGCTTGCCCATAAAGCGATGGGCCAGGGTCGTTTTTTTCTTGCTGTCCCAATCGTCGAGCCGGGCCACGCGGCGGTCGCCGTGTTCCATGAGGACGAGCCGTCCCTCGGCATCGAGCAGCAGGCCGTTCGAGCCGGGTTCCTTCAGATTCGTGGCCGTGCCGGTGTAGCCGGCCGGTTCTAGGAAGACGCTCTCGCCTTTCCCCTCTTGCCATTTGTAGACGCGATTGCGCGGGATGTCGGAGAAGAGAAGAAAGCCGCCGTCGCGGCGAACCCACACGGGGCCTTCGGTCCAGAGGTGGCCTTCGGCGAGGACTTCCAGCTTGGCATCGCGGCCAATGAGTTCGTCGAAGGCCGGATCGAGCCGTTCGATCTTGCCCAGCGTTTTCGGGGTCTTGGCGTCGTCGCCCCGCGCCGCGAGGCACAGCCCCACAAGAGCGAGCGAACAGGGGAGGATGAAGCGTTTCATGGCAGCAAGTCGCCTCCAGAGGTAAATGGGTCGGTGAACCGACAGTTTACCAGAGACGGCGCTGCACTCAAGCAAAGATTCGCGTTTTTATCAGTCTCTCGGCTATTTCAATCCTAGCTGATCGAGTGATTTCGTCGCCTCTTCGCGTAGTTTCCGGTCGCTGTCCGTCGCGGCTTTGCGGAGTGCGGCCACCACGTCGTCGCGCTTTTTCGCTTTGTCGCCCAGCCATCTCATCGCTTGCGCTGCCATGTAGCGAGCATCGCCGCCGGTATTTTCCTTGACGTTTGCGCGTCCGGCGCTGGCCTCCGTTCCCGCACCCTCCACGTTGGCATCGGTGCTATTGTACACCTTGAGAGTCGTGTTTTTGATCATTTCCAGCAGCACGTCCACGGCAGGGTCGGGAGTTTCGGCGCGGAACACGTTCGCCAATTTTCGCGCGGCGTCGTAGCGAACGAGAGCCATCTCGCTGCCGCGCTCGCTCAACAGTTTTTCGAGAACCGGAACCGCGCCGAGTTTGCGCAGGTCGTCCGCCGTCTCCACGCCGAACAGCGCCCAAACGCACTTTTGCCTCACCAACGAGTCGGTATCTTTCTCGATGCTTTCGAGAATGGCGGGGACGCCCTTCTCGTTGGCGGGATACTTCATCTGCGCCAGCGCCTCGGCGGAGAACTGGCGTACTTCGAGCGGCTGATTGCGCTTCAGCCCTTCAACCAGCGCCGGCACGACGGGGGCAGCCTCCGCCCCGATGTGGGCGATGGCCAAGGCAGCATTACGACGCACGAGCAGAGAGTTCTTGCCGTTGATGAGAACGTCGCCCAAATCGTACATCGCCGGCTTTGCGGCGGGACCGAGATTCGACAGTGCCGCCGTCACCAGCTCTTGGGTATGCGGGTCCGAATCCTTGAGCGCCTTTTGCAGCACTGGCAGCGCCAGTGTGGCCGCCTCTCCGCCCACGCGGGCGAAGACAATCGCCGCCCCCATGCGTACTTCGGGGTCGGCGTCTTTTAACAGAGGTTCCAGATCGCCGACCGCGCCGGCTTGTTCGGGACTGGCGATATGGGCCAACGAATCGAGGGCCGTTTTCTTCACTACGTCGTCCGATTCACTCTTGAGCAAGTCGATCAACGGTCGCCCCGCCGAGGCCCCGGCCTTCCCCATCGAACCGAGCGCGCCGGCGGCATCGCGACGAACTAATGTATCCTTATCGCTCAGCAATTCACACAGATCGCCGACGGCTTCTTTCGCCCCTTCGCCGATTTGGCCGATGGCCCACGCCGCATTTTGGCGAACCGACGATCGATCGTCCTTCAGGGCTTTCACCAAATACTCGGTCGAGTCCACGCCGATAGGGCCGAAGGTTCCCAAAGCGTAGGCGGCGCTACGGCGCACGCGCTCGTCCGCATCTTCTTTGAGCGCTTTGACGAGCGTACCGCCGGCCTTCTCCCAAATTTGCTTCGTGTCTCCCCGCTTGAAATCGCGGACGATGTCGCCGATGGCCGCCGCCGCCGCGTCGCGGACGCTGGCGTCGGGATCGTCGAGGACACGGCGCGCCAGTTCCGGAACTGCTGTTCGCGCTTCCACGCCCATGCGGCCCAGCGCAAAGGCCGCGCTCCGTCTCTGTGCCGCTTGGCTCTGCACCAACCCTTTGCGCCAGGTGTCTACCGATTTGCCCAGAAAGACCAATCGTCCGGCGAACAGAGGTGAGGCGTGAACGAGGAGCGAGCATCCCACAACCAGAAGCAGACGGCGCATGATGGTATCCTCAGAGTAGCGACGATTGGATAGGGCAAGGAGCGCTCCGAGGGGAGCGCTCCCAATGTCTCGGCTAACACGTTCAGTTATCTTTTGGGTTGAGTCACGCCTCCGCCGATGCCCTTGTCGTCCACTTTCGGCTTATCCTTCGGCTTATTTTTGTTCGCTCTGGCGTCGTCGATGAACTTTTTGATGTAGTCCCGATGGTAGTCTTGAAACGACTTGTGCCCGCGAGCTTTTTCGAGAGCGGCCATGGCCTCGCCGTCATCGGTGAAGAGTTGAGCCAGCGCGTTGCAGGCGGCCAGGGTCACTTCGATTTTCTTGGCGTCGTCCAACTCGCTCATTTGAATCAGCGAGCGCTTCACGCGATCTCCTTTGTTACCCATCGACGCGAATGCCGAACAGATGGCCTTCAAGACGCCCAGATCGTCTTCGGGGCGTCGCCCCAGAACCATGTCGCACAGCGTTCCGACGTGAGCTTTCGCTTTGTCTTGCAGCGCGCCCAGCGCGGTGACGGCCTGAACGCGCAAAGCCGCCTCGCGATCTTTCAGAGACTCGGCGATTTCCTTGAGATCTTTGTCATCGATTTTTTCGGTCAAGAGCGATAGACTGACGTGCGACCAGATGCGTATGGTCCGCTGATGCAATCCCGTCGCTCGGCCTCTCGCCGTAAGCAAGTCGCGCACCTGGACGAATCGCGTCGGATCTTGCGGACGCCCCATCACGCCGAGAGCCATGATCGCTTTCAATCGCACCTGGGTTGCTGGTTCACTGGTGGCTCTTTGCATCAACGCCATGGTTACGCGCGGATCGGGCCCTTTCTTTGGATCGACGCCGGCCAAAATGATGGCGTCGATGCAAACGCTGCGCAGGGCAAACGTGGTTTGAGAATTAACGCTCGTCAGCAACGCCGTGATACATTCGGCTTCGTCTTTGTCCTGATAGTTGATGGGGCAGAAATACTGAAAGGTATTGACGGCTTCGTAGCGGACGATGCTTTGGGTATCGTGCGCGATCGCCTGGGCGAGGGCCCTGACGATACGCGAACGATGCACTGTCTTTCTCTCCATCGGGATCATGCGCAGCGCAATGGCGGATTTTACGCGCACGCTGGCATCGGGATCGCTCGTCAACCTTTTCACGACTTCCGGCACCGCATTCTCCGCGCCCTTTCTGAATTGGGGAAGCACGATCAGCGCGGCTTCGCGGATACTCGGATCCGGATGCATCAAGTCTACCTTCCATTCGTCCAATCGCTTGCCGCCTCTTTGGCTGGGAACGTAGTCCGGGTCCATCTCCCGTTGGTACTCCAGCGAATGGCTACCGTCGGCAGGCGCGTTTTTGTCGTTGGGCTTTTCGGCACGTCCGGGCAATCCCAGGCACAGCAGGCACAGGAGGGCGGAAAGAGGTTTGAACGAGAACATGGCGTGACCCCTTGATACGGGCGATCTTCCCCACTGAGCCAGCATACCACCGAATACAACGCTAGGGCAATGACGAAAAATGGAGATCGTTCGCTTTCGGCGCTTCGCTCTAACCATAAGGAACCGCTCCCTCTCCCCTGTACTCACGGGAGTGAGGCCGGGGGTGAGGGGCCAGAATACTCGGAAAAACTCACCCCCTCACCCCAACCCCTCTCCCCCTGAGTACAGGGGGAGAGGGGTTATCGGGACGGCCTCCAAGCTGCCTCATCGGCCGGCAGGTGCTTGCGCGCCGCCGAGGTAGGAGTTGTTTGCTTCTCGCCATGCCGTGGATCGGCTTTCCCCGAACGATCGCACTAGCGTCTTGCGACAATGAAAGCGATTGGATCGGGCGTCGAAGGTTGCGGGCGAAGGCAAATTCCTCAGAGACGCGAAGCAAGCGCAGTCGAACGTATTCTCGCGCAGGGCCATCTCGATGCGCGTCGCCTGCCGCACTTCCGCCGCCCACAGGGACAGAACCGTTCCATCCTCGTCGCGCACGGTACACGTTGTGTCTTCCAGAAGCAGGCGAAACGAATCGCTCTGCCCGACCTCAATCGACAAAGCCACCGCACCGGCATCGATCCGACAATTTCGGAGTGCGACCTCGCGAGGGTTTCGGGCGACCACGGCTGCCGAATCTCCCTTGCCGACGAGGCGACAGCCGGCGAGCGCGAGGGATGCGGACGTGCTGCGAATCAAGGGCATGGCCGACCGCGATGGTCGAGGCGAAGACTCCGCGGCATAGGCTAACTCCAACCCTTCCAGCGTGAGCGCTCGGTCGGTTTGCAACAAAGCCAGCCACGGATTGTCGGTCGGTTTCAACTCCAAGCGAGGAGAGACACCCTTGGCGGCTCGGATTGTCAGCGCCTTGCCTTCCCAGTTGAGAGGCGGCGTTGCGAATGGACCGGGACGACGAATCTCGAGGACATCGCCATCGCGGGCGGCAGCAATGGCTTGTGCCAAGGTCGGAAATGCTTCCGTTCGTCCTTCAATGGAAAAGACTGGCCCGCCCGATGGTCGAGAGAGTGGACTCGTCTCGCCTCGCGGTTTCATCGTCCAGCGCGCACCGCTGCCCGCCGCCACTCCCAGCAGCATGACGGTCAGGGAAGCGAGAGGAAAGCGCATCTTCGATCTCGTGGGAGAAGTCGAAATCGTCGGACGCGATCCGCTTTTTTCTTCTTTCGGACTCTCGAAATGGCCTATTCGAATGGCGGTCAAATCCTCGACGACTCCGAGGGCGTCGTCGTAGCGCCGTTCCACCTCGCGCGACATCAATCGTTCGACCACGGCAGCGACATTCTCCGGCACTCGTGGACGCAGCTGTGCCAAGGGCGTCGGTTGGTCGAGACGGTGGCGCAAGAGTTTCTCGGTCCAACTCCCGCCCGGATACGGAACCTGTCCAGTCAAAAGAAAATAGAAGGTGCAACCCAATGCGTACAAATCGCCGCGCGGATCGAGTGAATCGGACGGCTGCGCCCACTCCGGAGCCATAAAGTTGGGCGTGCCGCAGAGGTTGTCATCGACGATGGCTGCCCCAGGGTCGATAAATTGAGCCAGCCCCAAATCGAGTAGTTTCACCGTGGCACCGGGCGCGGCAAGGAACAGATTGGACGGTTTGACATCGCGGTGAACAAGCCCGCGCGCATGGGCGTGATGGAGGGCCGAAGCCGTTTGCCGCACGATGTCGCAGGCAAGCTCGACGGACAGAGGACCACCGCGATCGACCGAGCGCTGCAGATCGATACCTTCGAGGTATTCCATCGCCAAATAGAGCCAACCGCGCGCCATCCCCGCATCGAAGGTGACGACGAGACTCGGATGGCGCACGCGCCCCGCCGCCTCGACCTCACGGCGAAAGCGGTCCAAAACGGCGTGGCCTTCGCGGTCTCGCTTCGGCCTGCGAATCAGTTTCAAAGCGACGACTCGCTTCATCAAGCGATGTTCGGCCTTGTAAACGCGACTCGTCCCTCCGTCGCCCAGCGGCTCGCGCAACAGATAAGGCCCGATCCGCAGACGTCTTCCTTTGCCGGCCAGCACTTGCTTGAGTTGATAGGGCGAGAGCAGCCCCATTTCGAGGAGCCGATCCGCTCCGGCGCGCGCAGCCTCGTCCTGCGGGGCACGCGCGGCAACGCGCTCCAATTCGTCCGAGTTGAGTAAAGAAAGAACGCGCAGCTCTTCGAGCAGAGCATCCGTGCCATTCAGTCGTGGAATCATGGCCAATCTCGCCGCGCTTCCTTGGGGCGGCCAAACGGTGCAAGAAAAGGACGGTGTAGTAGATGGTACAAAGCGGGGAAGTGTGGGCAAGATCGACCGGCGAGACGGTAGCTAGAGGATAGGGTATTCCAAGGTTCTGTCGGGGCCTCCTCGTTTGGAGAAGCTATCGAAGCGCCTATTCCTCATGCTCGGCGTAAAGCCGCCAGCGAATCCCCGTACTCTAGCGGATTTATCGCTCGTGCCCGGTTTGTCTACCTCGCCTCGGTCTCGGTCTTGGAAATCGCTCTTGACCGCTGGGCCGCGCGCGGGAAGAGTAGCGTGGCTGCCAATCTCTCCAAGCATCGTCGGCGTCCGCGTGGTTCGAGGGCGGGAGAGGGTTCGGGAGCCGGGCGTCGTATTCTCTTTCCGCGTCTCAGTCGAGGGCCAGACCGTGCGCCGCGTCGTTGGTGTGGCTTTGGCGACGATTTGTCTGACGCTGGCGGGCTGTAGCCTCTTCGGTAAGAAACAGGCTGCGCACACCAACAACAGTAATCCCAAGCCGTTCCTCGGCAAGGAGACGCCGGCCAAAACGGAAACAACCTCGCTGCCGCGCAGCACCGAAGGCCCCTTGCCCAATGCCAACGGCATGTTGGCGGGACGGGTTATTGTCGAGGCGACGGGACGACCGATCAAGGCCGATATTCTCATCAAGCCGTTGGAACGCGAGAATGAGAAGACGGCGGAGTTGCACGTTTGGACCGACGAATCCGGTTATTTCACGATCCCCAAATTGAAAGTCGGGGACGGCTACCTTTTAGTCGTTCGCGCGGATGAACACGGAGAGTTGATCAGCAAGACGGTCTATGCGCAGCCTCCGCAGCTTACGCTGTATATCCCACTCGATAAACGATTTACCCTTCCCTCGACCCCCAAGTTGCCGGATATGCCCAAGTTGCCTTCGGGTAAGAAAGACACGCCGGCCACCGAAAGCTCGCGGGAGGGCGCTCCATCCGCCACGTTGGAGGCACCCATTCCGCCAGATCGACCCGATGCCCCAGCCGCGCCGAATGCGGGAGGTAGCGCTCCAGCCGACACGACCAACATCGCGGAAGGGGAGTTTCATCGTATCAACCCTAGTGCGCCGCAGCCCGCGAATATCCCCTCGCCTCCGCCCATTTCCGTCGAGCCAAAATGGGAGTCTGTACCTGAGCCAGCTTCGCCCAGCAAGCCCCGTCCTCTTGGTTCCGTCAGCCTGCCCAACGTACCGACGCCCGTACCCTCGTGCGGACTGTACGCCAATCGTCTGGACAACTTCGCGCTTCACGATCTCAACGGTAAAGCGTGGGAATACAAACGCGATCGTCGCGGGCGGTTGACGCTGATCGACTTCTGGTTCTCCACTTGCGGCGCTTGTCTGAATTCTGTTCCTCGCTTGAACGAACTCCAGAACGATTATGGCCAATACGGACTCCAAGTGATCGGAATAGCTTGCGAGACGGGTACTCCAGAACAACAGCGGCTTAAGGCGAGTCAGGTGCGCATTCGCTATCGGATGAATTACCTGACGTTGTTGAGTGGCGGCGGTCCCGAACAGTGTCCGGTAGTCAACTCGTTTCAAGTTACCAGCTACCCCACGCTGATTTTGATCGACGCCAAAGGCACGATTCTCTGGCGAAGTCCCCGCGAGGGCATGGACAACAACGCGCATCTCGGCCTGCGTAAGAAAATAGACGAACTCTTGGTCGCGCGGCAGGCGATGCCGTAGTCGATCTCCGGCAAACCCAGGCTCGCCCACTACCGGCGGATTTATCTCGGCGTCAGTCGCGGCCATTGCAACTCGACGCCCTCGTCTCGCAATCGCTTCTGGAAGTCGGCGAGCAATTTCCCTCGTTTGCGCACTTGGCGCGGCGGCTCCTTACGGGTCAAACAAAACGCGACCAACGCGCCGGCCGACTCGCCGATGTTCCACTCGACCGGATGTAAACGATAACATCCATTCGTAATGTGCGTCACTCCGATATTCTTGCACGCCGGGAGGAGATTTTCGACTCGGCGCGGCAACAGCGCGCCCAACGGAATCTGAAATGGCAGCGAGCTAATGTCGAGATAATTGTCGCCGCCGCTGGTCGGGTGTAAGTCGATGCGATAGCTGCCCATACCCACGCTGTCGGCGAAACGCTCCGCCGTCAACTCGTCTCCCTTCTTGCCGGTCTTCTTCTGTCGCGCCTCGGTGCCAACGTGTTGCTCGACAACCGTGAACTCGGCGCGGATGCGCCGCGCCTCGCGGATGTAGGCATATTTTGCCAATCCGTCGGCGGTATCGACGACATCGGTGCGCAAGCGCAATCCCTTCCACCCCGCGCCCCCGTCCGGTCGCGGAGCCGCCGTCTGCATCCAGTACAAGAGCGACAGACTCAACTGTTTGGCACGGCGAAGGTGACGCTCTGCTTCCTCGGCGGTGACGCCGACCAGATTGCCGAGCCAATAATCGTTTTGCGGCCAATTCACGAGGCAAACATCGGCTCGATGACTACCGGATCGGAAGTTGCGTCGATCGAGAATGCGTCGATACAACCATAAATTCATCCCACCGCTTCCCGGACCCGTCGGATCGAAACAAACGGCGCGCTCCTTGAGCGTGATTGGCTCGCTCATCTTCCAACCGAGCAACGGTCCCGGCCAATTCGGTCGCAGCTTCGGGATATACTTACGCCAAAAATCGTATTCCTCTGGCTTCTCAAGCCGATGGTCCTCGTCGGCCAAATAATCGACGGCGAAACAGAAGGTGAACGCTTGCTGATTGTCCGGTTGTGCTTCGGCAGGTGCGTGCGGTTCGCCGGTTTCCTTCTGGGACTCGAAGCCGGTGACGAATTCGGTCTTCGTCATCGGCAGCAGATCGCCCAACTCGGTCGCATCGAGAAAATACGAGCCTTTGAGAATCACGCGCCGGTCGTTGGCGAGATCGCGGACCTCGACGGCTTCGACGCGATCGCCTTTCACCTCGGCAGATAAAGCTTTGTGTCGAAGCAGAATCCGCACGCGGCCGCTGCTAACGTGGGGAGCGAGCATGTCGCGCAGTACGGCCAGGGCAACGCGCGGTTCGTGGCACAGGCGCGAGACGAGTCCATTCCCGGGATTGAGGTGAGCCGCCTCGCGCGCCTCGGCGGTAAGCGGATAATGGCGGCGATAGTAGTCGCGCACTCCGTCGCGGAAGCGCCGATAGGCGCGCGTACAGCCGAACGATTCGATCCACGGATGCTCGTCCGGCGGCACCGCTTGCTGCGTCAATTGTCCGCCGATCCAATCGGTTTCTTCGGTGAGAACGACGGAGCATCCGCCTCGCGCCGCCGCCAGCGCCGCCGCCACGCCCCCCACCCCACCACCGATGATCGCCACGTCGGCGCGCAGCTCGCGAGCTCGCGTTTGCTGCGCGGAGACAGACGTTGTCAGAATCGGCGACATCGCCGCCGCAGAGAGAAAATGTCTTCGGTTCATGCGTCGAGTGTATCACGAGGCAGTGGAGCGGGAAAGGGGCAAAAGAAAAGCGGCGATTTGTTATCGTACGGCGGAAGAGAGATCGCATCGACTCTCACCGGAGGTTGCACCGTCGAAAACATCCGCGCCCTGCCGATTGCAATACGCTGTTTTGGATACCTATGGTTAACGAAAGGCTCAAAGCACTCGTTTTTCATTCATTGCGGTTGCTTGAAATCAGCTTCGGAGCCTGGCTCTTCGGTGTCGTGTACCACTTCGGCAGTGATGGCGCGGTATTTCACATCTCCGTGCGCATCAAAGAGCGATTCGGCCGTTCCCTTCACGGTGTCGCCCGAGTATGGTTTATCCTCCACTTGCACACCGGATGCGGTATAAGCGAGTCGAGCGATACACTCTTTATCTCTCAAGTCGATATTTTGGATCTCGTACTCGTCCATTCCCCAATCGGAAGCGTTCGTCTCCGCGATGGAATTGGCGAAAACCTCCGAATCGAGGATTTCATGGACCGTTTCCGCGATCTTCTCTTCGACCGCCGCTAGTCGCTTTTCCTCGGATAACTCTTGCAAATCGCGGAGAAAGTTTATTGGTATACGGACTTCGTTGGAGAGGGCGATCAACGATTGGGCCTTCGACACGACCTCGGACGATTTCAACACCTTCTCGACCAACCGGACTAATTCGTCGTCGCTATCGGCTTGCGATGCCGGTTTCTTGCCCTCGATAATCTCCCGTAAAGCCGTGGAGGGGACAAGGGAAGCAGCAAGACCTTTAGCACGGAATATGTCCGCGTCGAGGAGAACCGGGTACAACAAGGTGGGCGAGTGCTTGGCGATTAGTACCCGATGACGATAGTTAATCGCTGGAGCGAACATATCGAGCGTAAAGACGATCTCCTTATCTTCTCGCTTGTTTTCCGCTAATTCACCGATTAATACGCCGTTCGTCAACTCTGTCAATACGGATGCTTGGGCAGCGAGAATTTGCCGGGGCGAAAGAATGTTCGGCTTGATCTGTTCCGACCAAAGGCTTTTGATCGCGCTCACCATGAGTCGTCTCCGGTTCAGATATCTAACTCAAAAAAGATCGGCAAATGGTCCGATAAGTGTTCTTTGTGAGGTATTCCATCCCGTCCGAGTAAAGAATGCCTACCGTCGGAATCCAGGATTGCAAGGTCGGTCAACTTGTCGATCAACGACGGTCGCAACAGGACTTGATCCAACATGGCCCAGTGCGTGTTGTGGGGTTGATGGGAGCGCCAGTAATGGGTTCCCGCCGGGCCTCCAGTGCGATCTCCAAAAAGTCCCCACATTGGGTTGTAGAATCGTCGATACTTCCGCTTCCGATACAGGCGATCCCCCTTGCGAGCCAGTTGCGCAGTCATAAGCCCGTGAACGCCAGTCACGAGCGTCATACCCGGATCGTACGGGTTCATGTTGAAGTCGCCCACGAAAACGGTTTGACGATGATTGCGCCGGTCCTCAAACTGCGCCAGTTCTGCGGCGACATCTCCAACGTCACTCGCCTGCGCCGCGTCGGTGCGCCCGCCTGCCTTCGCGGGCAGATGAGTTACCGCGAGCAGCACTTCTCGTGGATTCATCTTTGGAGCCTGGATCGACCAAATGGTTGTCTCTCCCGCGATGGTGGTGAAGAGATGGTCGATATTCTGCGCCGGCAACCGCGAGAGGACTCGCACCTTGGACGGTACCTTCCCAACTTCACGATAAAGTCCCCTTCGTAGTGTATTCAATCCCATAAGAGCCGTGCTGAGATCGTTCGGGCTTTCGGCGAAAAGAAAAATGTCTATCGAATGGGACCGACCCAAACACTCCACATGAGGTAGGATACCAGCATTTTCCGCGAGGTTCCAGAATAGCACTTTAACCACGCCTTCTCCTCGTGAAATAAAGGCTGCGTCCGCGAAATCGCGTTCCTATCTTACAGACGGCTGGAGGATAGCAAAGAGGAGAAAGCAATAAGGTGCCAACGTCAGCGCAGCGCGCGAACCCGATCTCTTCTTCCTTCGTCTGTCTTTCAGGCTTGGCGGACGGAATAAAATCGGTAAGGCAGTCCAAAGAGCAACCCAAGCCATTTACCCCCAAGCGAGGGACCATCATGACGCCCTTACAGGAACTGTTTGAGTTGCTGTCGCGCCGGCGTCGTCCGGAGGATGTGGCCGATCTGATTCGGCAAGAATTGTTCGACCATGCAAGTTTCAGCGAGAAACGCATTTTACAACAGGCCGCTCGCGGTGCGTTGGAGCGCCAGGCGTGGGCCTTCACCTCGATGACGGAGGATTTCGCTAGTCCCGTCGGCATGGCCCGACAGGTCCACATCGCTCGCCGGCTTTTCCCGCAAGTGGCGGCTCCAGAGCCATCGGTCTGCGATGATCCAGGCATCATGGAGCCTTATAACGCCGACGCCTCCCGGACTCTGCACAAGATGCCGGGCCGAAGCGATTTCAAAACCGACCGTCTGAGCCGTGCCGGTCGGCAGGGGTTCGGCCTCGGCGAGATGTCGCGGCGGCAGTACAACAAGCGTTTTCGTCTTTTGGTGCGCATGGAGCGAAAACTCGCCACGCTGGAGCGCGAGATCCGCAAACGCGAGTACACCCTGATCGGCAAGTCGCGCTTGGCGTCGAAGCTGAAATGGGAAAAGTTCTCGTCCGACCGAGACTCCGCTTGTTTTATCGCCTACTTGACGGCGCGAGCGAATTTGCGCAGCGTGTTCACTTGCGGCAAACAAGAGCGCGCCTAAGACGAGATCGCCGATCTGCTGTTTTCGCGCTGCAAGGCATCCTCGACGACAAATTGGTGGGCCGTCGCGCGCGTTCATCCGGTTCGAGATGTTTTGACGGACTTGACGGACGAACAAATGGGCAAAGTTCTCGGCGTTTAGTTCTCGATCCTCAAAGGTATCGCCGATCTGCTTCGAGAAATCTGGGGAAACTCGCATTTCGATCGTTTGACGATGATCGACCGCAAAGGCGACGATTCGATGACTTGGAATGCCGCGGCCAGTGCGTGGAATAAAGCGCGCGACGGTTGGGTTGTATTGCTCTACGTCCTCGACATGGACGAATCCGAACTGCGGTCGTAAGAGAGCGGTTTGCTCCTCTGCTCCCTTGCGGCCGCAGTTCGGATAACTCTCACATATTGTCGCGTTTCTCTTCGACGAGCGTGCGGATGCGTTCGCCGAGGAGCGCGATGTCGAACGGCTTCTTAAACGACTCATTGTATCCGTATTGGGTTAAACCCTCCGGATTGGCCTCGTCCTCGCTGGCCAGCGCGATGATGAGGGTCGTTTCGTAGGCCGGGTTGCGGCGCAGGTTCTGGGCGATTTGCAGGGCTTCGCTGCGGCCCATGGCCAAATCGACGACGATGGTGTCGGGATGGAAGCTCTCGGCCTGGATGCCGGCCTCGAAACCGCTGTGGGCCACCTCGTACTTGTAATCCTCGTCGTCCGGAAGCAACTCTTGCAGTCGTTCGATGAACAGTTGCTCGGCACCGATGATGAGGATTTTGTGCCATCCCTCTTCCTCCAGCTCGCCCAGGGGCATGCCGTGTTCTTTGAGGAAGCGGATGAGATGTTCGCGGGGTATCCGTCGATCTTGGCTGCCGGGAATGCGGTAGCCGCGGAGTCGTCCGGAATCAAACCATTTGCTGACCGTCCGGGGCGCGACTTTACAGATCTTCGCAACTTGCCCGGTGGTGAAAACCTTTTTCATTGCAGGCACTCCATAACGATTACTGCTTTCGCAGTTCTGAGTTCTAAGTTCTGAGTCCTGAGTACGAGTTCTTGTTTGTCAGAACTTAGAACTCAAAACTCAAAACTGCTGAGTCCCCTCCCTGACCGGCCAGCGCGGGGGCCGGCCAGGGAGTATTCCCGCCCGTCCTGAGGCGACTCCGGGGTCGGAGAAGTCGCCGCCGCCGACCTCACGGGTGGAAGGGGGCAGCCGATCCACGGCTGAACCTCTCCGGGGGTGGGGTGAGGTCGGTGCAGGTGCGCGGAGCGCGTCCGCTTCGCTCGGACAACACGTCTCCGCGACAGGGCGGGCCTACCAGAGGGACAGACAAGCAACGCGTCGCACCGAACCGCAAGCGGGGGGCTGGCGTGCGGAGGTGGCGGGTTGTCTTCCGCCTCGGCTAAACAGTAAATCGGCACGCGAACCCCCCAAGATAAGAAAAAGCCCATAGCCTAGTGAGGTTCTGCCGATTTGCCTTCCTGTGCCCGTTACGCTCCTTACCCCAATTGCCGCAACCACGGCGAACGCAGCGCGAACGCCTTGCGCACCATCTAAGCCAGCTCTGCTCAGAGAGTGGACAAACACGACCACATCGGTTCTCGGTGAATCGCACGCAGTAGCAAAGAAGAACGACAAAGAGGTGGAACCGTCTGTCCCGTTCCGCTTCCATTGTAGGGGGCGAGACAAGGGGATTTGCCGGATTTTTCTATTCGGCTGGCTCTCTCGGTTCTCAGGGTTCACCATCGGTCGGTTCAAAAACGTGGACCTATGCTGGACGAGGCGTGCGGCCCCGACTCCGCCGCGCTCTCCCACTGGAACGATTCGAGGAGTCGATCGACGACTCACTCGATTTTGTGCCTGCCGACAAGTGCCGCATTCTTGGAGCGATGAAACCGAATCCTCCTTTTTGAAAGCGTTGAAGAATGGTCAACGGAGCCGGAAGCGTTAGCGACGGCAACAAAACCGTCGCTAACGCATCCGACTCCGTCCGATCGAGACGGCGCGAGAGAATTCTGTTATCGAAACAGTGTTGGTCGGGAACTATTAGATAGAGTCAACCCGCTCTCGATTCGGAGACGCACCCATGAGTCGTTCCGCATTAGCCGCCGGTCTTCGTCAGCTTCGCCGCCAAATGGCCGCGCCACAATACCGCGAGCAAAGCGACGAACAATTGCTATCCGCTTTTATTGAGACCCGCGACGACGACGCCTTCACCGTCCTGGTGCATCGCCATGGCCCGATGGTGCTGCACGTCTGCCGACGTGTCTTGGGTCACGAACAAGATGCCGAGGATGTCTTCCAGGCCGCCTTCTTGGTGTTGGCGCGTAAGGCGAACTCGCTGCGGAACAAGGCATCGGTGGCCGGATTCTTACATGGAACCACGTATCGACTTGCCATGAAAAGCAAACAATCGGCGGCTCGCCGACGCAAACACGAAGTCACTGTCCAGGTGCGGACGACCGCCGAACCCGCCGACGAACTGTCGTGGCGCGAGGTGCGGACGCTGCTCGACGAGGAGATCGCGAGGCTTCCGGAGATTTACCGGAGCGTTTTTGTTCTTTGTCATCTGGAGAATCTGAGTCGCGCGGAGGCGGCGCAGCGTTTGGGACTGAAGGAATGCACGGCAGTGAAGCGGTTGGCGGAGGCGCGCAAGCGGCTGGGGCAACGCTTGGCGCGGCGCGGCGTCGAGTTGACGGCGGTGCTGGCCGCTGCGACTGTGGCGACGGGATCGGTCTCGGCGCTGCCCGCATTGTTGATGGTGAAGACGACCGAGTCGGCGCTGTCGGGCGTCGTCTCGTCATCGGTCGCCAAGTTGGCGGAGGGAGCAATGGCAGCGGCAATTGTGAGCAAGTCTAAAATCGTCACCGCGGTGTTGTTGGCCGCGAGTCTACTGGGTGGCGCGGGCGTGTGGCTGAGCGCGAAACCGCAAGCGCTACGAGAACCGCCGATTGGCGAACCGGCAGCGTTAGCTGCCGGGTTATCTTCGCCCCGCGCTCCCAAACCGGACACGGCGAAGACTGTGGAGATTCAAGGCCGCGTTCTCGATCCCGAGGGCAAGCCGAAAGCGGGAGCCAAACTGCTGCTGCTCGGCGATGGCGACAAACTGCAAGAACTAGGCGTCACGGCGGCGGATGGACGATTCACGGTCGCCATCCCGAAAGTGCCGAAACAACGCCGTGCCTTGTACTACGTCATCGCCCAATCAGACGGTGCCGGTATCGACTTTATCGAATGCTCGAAAAACGATCCGCAAAAGCCGGTTGAGCTTCGCTTGGTGAAGGATGAGGCGATTCGTGGCCGCATTGTCAACACCGAGGGCAAGCCTATCGCCGGGGTGCGCGTGTCCGTCCACGATGTCAACGTCTATCCACAGAACTCGCTCGAATCGTTCCTGATCCGCTGGCAGAAACGGGCGGCCGATTATGTACTCCCGGAGGGAGAGAAATATCTCTTTTTCCCTGCCACCGCGCTGTTGACCTCCACCACGGATGCGGAGGGCCGTTTCGCTATCTCCGGCGTCGGTGTCGAGCGCGTCGCCGAACTTCATCTCCGAGGCGCGGGGATCGCGAACGCGGCACTGTGGATCGTCAACCGCGCGGGCTTCGATGCGAAACCGTACAACCGGCCTGCCGACGATGCCTATCGGAGCGCGCCGAAAATGATGAATCCGCCGAGCGTTGGCATGGCCTTGCGTGGTCCGAACGTGTCCTTCGTCGCCGAACCGGAAAAGCCGATTTGCGGTATCGTCAAGGATGCCGACAGCGGCAAGGTGCTACCGAATGTCGTCGTACATGTGGCGCACAAGGGCGGTATCCCGCCGTCGCCGCTCGTCGAGGCGCGGACGGATGCACAAGGCCGCTATGAGCTTCGCGGCGCGGGCAAAACGAAGACTTATCGGATTTCCATTGTCCGCGATGTGACGTCGGGATACTTAAGCACGCAGGTCGATGCCGCCGACACGGTTGGCTATGCCGCTCTCACCGTGGAACTTCGTCTCAAGAAGGGGGTCATCGTCACCGGCAAGATTCTCGACAAAGCGACCGGCAAATCCGTCCCTGGCTTCGCGCAGATTGAAGTCCTCGTCAACAATCCGTGCGTCAGAGACTACCCACCGTTCGGCTACGGAATCGCTCGCAGAGAGGACACGGCGGCGGATGGGACTTTCCGCGTCGTCGCTATCCCCGGGCCCGTCTTGCTAATGGGCGGCTATTATCCACCCTCGACGGAAAAGTTCGATTACATTGAGTTCTCGAGGTATCGCTCCCCCATAGCCGATCCGAAATACCCGCAATACTTCTCCAAGTTGCCGATGCGGGGCGGCGAAGGCTTCGGCTATAACGCCTATCCGCGCGGCATCGGACTCCTACAAGGCAACTCTTGCAAAGTGTTGGACATCAAACCGGGCACGGCGGTTGTCCATCAAGACTTGGTTTTAGAGCGTGCCAGCATTCTGGAAGTGAAAATTCAAGATGCCGAGGGGCGGCCGGTTTCCGGCGTTTGGGCAACCGATTTCGCATCGCATCCCTATATCGGCCCCCTGGAAATCGAAGAGTCTACCTGTCCGGTTTACGGTCTGGAGGGACGCAAGCCGCGGATGTTGATTTTTTACGAACCGAAGAGAAAGATCATCGGTTCGCGGAAGCTCCAGGGCGACGAGAAGCCGCCGCTCACGGTCCAACTCGGCCCGATGGCCTCGCTCAAGGGACGGTTGCTCGATGCCGACGGCAAAGCGTTGGTCGGTGTCGCAGTCAAGCTGTTGTATCGAGAAGGCGAGGCGAACAAATTGCATCGTCTCACCCACGATGCGAAGCAGAACGGCATCACCGACGAGCAGGGAGCGTTCGCAATCGGCGAACTCATTCCGGAGTTGAAATTCGATCTGTCGTTCCAGCGCGGCAAGCAGCGCCTCGATCGGGAAACGAAACCGGCCGAGGCGGCGATACAGGTTCCTTCCGGCGAATGCCGCGATTTGGGCGCGATGAAACTGAAACCGCGCTCCGACAAACCCGGACAATAACTCTCGGAGCCGGAAGCGTCAGCGACGGCGCATTCGAGCCGTCGCCAACGCTTCCGGCTCTGTCTGATTGAGACGACGCATGGGAAATTTTGTTATCGATTTTTCCTCGCTCCCAAACTCTTCCTGGTTCCCAAACGGAGTTTGGGAACCAGGAAACAGCTTTCCGACAAACCCGGACAATAACTCTCGGAGCCGGAAGCGTCAGCGACGGCGCATTCGAGCCGTCGCTAACGCTTCCGGCTCCGTTAGAACGAGCGACATTCGCCTCAAACCAATGGAGTAGCCGCGAAAAAAGTTGCGCAGAATCGTCCGCTCGGCGGCTCTTTATAGATAGAAAACCGCTCCCCCACGGTCGCGGC
>JAJXWW010000004.1 GCA_021781415.1 Planctomycetota bacterium | reverse complement strand
CCATGCGATCGTTTAGCCGCGAGCCGCAGGCGAGCGCGAAAGCGTTCTCGCGCTCGCCTGCGGCTCGCGGCTAAACGCTTATCCCTTCGACTTGGCGGCGCGTTCGGGGCGGAGGGAGCGAACGACCGTGCCGGCTTTCCACATCTCGCTCTCGGCCACTTCTTTCAGCTCTTTTTCGAGCTGCTGCCGATAGTCGCTACGGCTGTTGGCCTCCAGGACGCGGCGGGTTTCGTCCCCCTCGGCAACCTTGCGATACAGTTCCTCGAACACCGGCTTGGAGGCGTCGCGGAAGTGCTTGAACCAATCCAGCGCGCCGCGTTGCGCGGTGGTCGAACAGTTGGCGTACATCCAATCCATGCCATTCTCGGCGATCAGCGGATAGAGACTCTGCGTCGCCTCTTCGACCGTTTCGTTGAACGCCTCCGACGGCGAGTGGCCGTGTTCGCGCAACACTTCGTACTGGGCCAGCCACAAGCCGTAGATGGCACCCATCAGCACGCCGCGCTCGCCGGTCAGATCGCTAAAGACTTCCTTCTGGAAAGTCGTTTCAAACAGATAACCGGAGCCGATGGCGATGCCGAGGGCGAGGGCGCGCTCGCGGGCCTTGCCGGTGGCATCCTGATGGATGGCGAAGCTGGCGTTGATGCCCTTGCCTTCGAGGAACAGCCGGCGCACCGTGGTCCCCGATCCCTTGGGAGCGACGAGGATCACGTCGATATTCTTGGGCGGCACCACGTCGGTTTGGTTGCTGTACACGATGCTGAAGCCGTGTGAGAAATACAGGGCCTTGCCTTCGGTCAGCAGAGGTTTCAGGGTCGGCCAATACTCTTTCTGCCCAGCATCGGAGAGGAGATACTGCACGATGGTGCCGCGCTTCGCCGCCTCGTCGAGAGGAAACAGCGTCTCTCCCGGCTTCCAGCCGTCTTGGACGGCCAAATCCCAGCTCCGCGTTTTCTCGCGCTGGCCGACGATGACTTTAACGCCGTGGTCCTTCATGTTCAGCGATTGCCCGCGCCCTTGCACGCCGTAGCCGAGGACGGCCACGGTCTCAGGGCCGAGAATCGCTTGCAGCCGCTCCGGCGGATAATCGGAGCGTTCCACGACGGTTTCCGTTACATTTCCAACTTGAATCTGGCGCATAGCTCTTTCGTGTCTCGATCGAGGGTTAAGAAGCCGTTTACAATCCGTAGCCGAGCGTTGTCGCAAGAGTAGGGGGAGCGAGACCTACTGACCTGGTCAACGGATATGCTCCTATTTTAATCTTACTATCGAACCACCTGTTTTCACTGTATAGTATGACACGGACGTTGACCACCGCGATACCCAACCCCCGAAGGACGTATGTTAATCTTCGACGCACATTTGGACCTGGCCTGGAACGCGATCGACTGGAACCGCGACCTGCGTTTGCCCGTCGCCGAGATTCGCCGGCGCGAGCGAGAACTGGGGATGCCCGGCAAGGGACGCGGCGAGAATACGGTTTCGTTTCCGGAACTGCGGCGCGGCGGCGTCGGCTTGTTCATCGCCACGCTGCTTGCCCGGCAAGCCCAGGCCAATGTGTTGGCGGCTCTGCAACGCTATCAGCATATGGAGGCGGCGTACGCTGCGACCCAGGGACAACTCGTTTATTATCGCCTGCTGGAGCAACAAGGTGCGTTGCGCTGGATCAAGGACGCGCCAAGTCTCGACGCCCATGCGAACGCCTGGAACACCAACGCGGATGCCGAACCACTCGGCTTCATTCTGAGCATGGAAGGAGCCGATCCGGTGCTGTCGCCGGAACAGGTGGAAGAGTGGTATCGCGCCGGCTTGCGCATCATCGGACCGGCGCATTACGGCGTCAGTCCCTATGCCCACGGCACGGGCACGGAGGGAGGCCTGTTCGAGCAAGGGCCGTCGTTGCTCAAGGAGATGGAGCGCGTCGGCATGATTCTCGACGTGACGCATCTTTCGGATCAATGTTTCGATGAGGCTCTGGAGATTTACGGCGGCCCGGTGTTGGCGAGCCATCACAACTGTCGCGCCTTGGTTCCCGATCAGAGACAGTTGACGGACGAACAGATAGAACGATTGATAAATCGCGGCGCGGTCATCGGCACGGCGTTGGATGCGTGGATGATGGCTCCGGGATGGATACGCGGAAAGACTCGTCCAGAGGAAGCCGGTGTAAGCCTCGAGACGATGGTAGACCATCTGGATCGCGTTTGTCAGCTGGCGGGTAACCACCACCACGCGGCCATCGGCACCGATCTCGACGGCGGCTTCGGCCGCGAGCAATCGCCTCACGATTTAGATACCATCGCCGATTTGCAACGCTTGCCGGAAATGCTGAAGCGGCGCGGTTACAACGACGAAGCCATCGCCGCCATATTGCACGGCAACTGGTTGCGTTTCTTCCGGAAGGCGTTGCCTCAATGAGGCGAACCGGCGGCGTAAACCGTCGGAGAGCTGCCCTTTGGGACGGATCATGGAGCAAACGCTCGTCCGCACCGTCTGGATGATTTACCTCCAAGCCGAGGGCATGAGCGGTTTGCTGCTCATCCTAGTGTGTGGGATATTGTATGCCCATCGACGGCGCGCGTACTTCTTTTACTGGACGCTGGCTTGGCTCGCGTTCAGCGCATGGCGTTTGCTCAACGGCCTCACGCTCGGCGATCCGGCGCTGTCGGCACTGCGACCCGAATATCGTGGTCCTGTTCTCGATCTCGCCGCCGTCTGCGGTTGGTGGCACATTAGCTTCTGGCTCTTCGGTTTGCTTCACGTTCGACAGATCCATCAAACGGGTTCGCCCACGCACGCGCCGGGGCCTTCGTTGATCCTGGTTCTTCCCGGATTGGTGGCCGCGGTCGTGCCTGCGATTCTATTGCGTCAGTTCGTCCCGGACTTCGCACAGGCCGTCTTGTCCGTGGTCATGGCGGCCGTTTACGGCGGGAGCGCGGCATGGTTTGCCGTCCGTTGGTGGCACACGGGGCAGCTCGGCATTCTTCTGTTACCCGTCTCGCTCGGTCTGTGCGCGCTGGCACGGTTGTACGCGACAAAGCTCGATCTCCATCCGCCGGTCGGCGGCTCGGTGTTCACCGTACTCTACCAAAGTGCCTTGATCGACGTGTTGTCGCAAACGATGACCGTGGTCGCCGCCATCGTCGTATTGCTCAACGACGAGAGCGCGCTGCTGCGCGAAACCGGACGACGTTTGGCAGAGTCGGAGGATCGCTTTCGTCTTCTTTTTGATTACGGCGGCGTCGGCATGGCCTTGCTGTCGCCGGACGGCGAATTCGTTCAGGTCAACCCCGCCTTAGTCCAGATGCTCCTGTACACGCCGTCGGAATTGATCGGCAAACACCTTCTCGACGTGATGTACGCCGAGGATCGCAGCAGCAGCAATCGGCTGCGCGGCAAGGAGGATGCCCCCCAATACGAGCGCGAAAAACGATTCGTCCGCCGCGACGAGCAACTCGTCTGGGCGCGCATCGTGCGGGTGCCGATCTGCGACGCGAGGGGGGCCGTCCGCTTTCATGCGGTGGTTTTCGTCGATGTCACCGAGCGAAAGCACGCCGAGCGCGAGCTGCGCGAGGAGCGCGATTTTGTTTCACAGATACTACAGATCGCCGATGCGCTCATTCTGGTCCTCGACGCCGAGGGACGCATCCTCCGCTTCAATTCCAAATGCCAGAGCGTTTCGGGATTGAGCGAAAAGGAGGTGCGCGGCCGGCTGCTGTGGGACGGTTTGCCACCACCGCGCGCCGTCGATTCCATGCGCCAGATCTTCAACCAACTTTTAGCCTCGAACGGCAAGGCTTCGGCGCGGAGTTGCGACTCGCCCTGGCGCACGAAGAGCGGAGAGGAACGGTTGATTGCTTGGCGTCACTCGCTGATCCGCGACGAGAATCATCGCCCGCGCCACGTCATCTGTGTCGGACTCGACGTGACCGAACAGCGGCGGATGGAAGACCAGCTTCTCAAAGCGCGGAAGATGGAAACACTCGTCACCCTCGTCGGCGGCATCGCGCACGATTTCAACAATCAGCTGACGGCCATCCTCGGCAATATCGACATGCTGACGATGGACTTGGAGCAACTCCCGGCGGGCAACGCGGCGCGGATGCAACCCTGCTTGGAGGGAGCCGAGCGCGCCGCCCAACGCTGCGCGCGGATGACGGCACGGTTGTTGACGTTCAGCCGAGGCCGTCTCGGCGCGCTGCAAACCATTGCTCTCGAGCGTTTGCTCGAAGAATCGGCGTCGGCCCTACAACACGATTTGCCCGGAATTACTCTGGAAATCCTCGCGCCGAAGAGTCTCCCCCCCGTCACCGTCGATGTCGCCCAGATGCACGAATTGTTGCACAACCTCGCAACCAACGCGCGCGAGGCAATGCCGGAGGGCGGGACGCTCGCTCTCTCGTTGGCGTTGCGCGAATTCAGTGCCGACGATTGCGCCGACAACCTCGACGCGCGCCCCGGCACGTTCGTCGAGTTGTGCGTGCGCGACACCGGGTGCGGGATGACTCCGGAGATCCGAGAACGCATTTTCGAGCCGTTCTTCACCACCAGAAAGCCGTCCCAAGGACGCGGCATGGGATTGGCCGTGGTTTTCGGCATCGTCAAGGGGCACAAGGGATGGATCGCGGTCGAGAGCGAACCCGGCGAAGGAACGACCGTTCGCGTTTATCTACCCGCTGCGCGCGCCCAGGCTTCTGTCGCCGCTCCCCTCGCGGTGCTTCAAACCGAATGCGCGGCGGGGCAGCGCATCCTCGTGGTGGACGACGATCCGCTCGTGCGTACTCTGGCCACCAACATCCTCGAACGCGCCGGTTACGACATTGTTTCCGCGGAAGACGGCGAGGAGGCGCTGACGATCTTCCGCCGTGAAGCCGACAAAATCGATCTCGTTTTGCTCGATTACATCATGCCGCGGATGAATGGCTTGCAGGTTCTGCGCGAATTGCAACAACTCGATCCCGACGTGTGCGTGCTGCTTTGCTCCGGCTATCACGGCGATCGCGGGGTCGATCAACTGCTCGCTTCCGGAGCGCGAGCCTTCGTGCCCAAGCCGTACCGCGCGCACGATTTGCTTCAGTCAATTCGTCGAGTGCTGGCGAATCGGCAGCGCAAACGGCCCGATGCGATCTCGGAATCCGGCATCTGAGGCCGCCGATTCGTCGCTTACGTTTCCACCACGTCGTCCAGCAGTGCGATCGCCACGATCTCGGCGCGGACTAAGAATAATCGACGGCGGTTGCGTTTGATGCCCGTGTCCAAACAGGCGGCCACATAGTTCTCGCGCGACGTGTCCGTATCGCGCAGGTCGTGCAGATCGGCGTTGCGCAGTTCCAGAAAATGCGCGTCGATTGCTTGCAGCGTTCCCAAGCACACATACTCGCTCCGCAAATCGACAACCACGCGCCGATGGAGAAACGCTTCGAGCATTCCATTCCTCCCGTTTTGTCGTTGGGATTCCCGCCGGACCTCGCTTCCTCTATTGTAATGTAGTATTCGTTGTAGGACTCGCCGTGAATAGCTCGCGCCTCCACGACTAAACCTTAGCCGCCGCTTGGGATGAATCCGTTGATCCCGATGCGGCGGCATCGTCGGGCTTGGAAGCCCGACGGAGTTCTTCCGTGGCGGCGCGTTCGGCGAGCCGTTTGTTGTCGAGGAACATAATGTCGGATTTGCGGGAAGAGATGGTCCTTCATCCGGAGGAGTTAACGGCCTGTTGCGCCGAGATTGCCAAATACCCCTATTTTGGATTCGATACGGAGTTTGTGGGCGAGGACACCTATCATCCGAGTTTGTGCTTGGTGCAAGTTGCGACGCCAGAGTGCCTCTACCTCATCGACCCGCTTTCGGCAGGACCGCTCGATGCCTTTTGGCAGTTGGTCGTCGATCCGGCGCGCGTGGTTGTCGTTCACGCGGGGCGCGAGGAGGTTCGCTTGTGCCGACTGTGGACCGGACACACGCCGGGGAATCTGTTCGACCTGCAACTCGCCGCGGGACTCGTCGGTTTGGCCTATCCGCTCGGTTACGGCACGCTGGTGTATCAGCTGTTGGGCGAGCAGATGACCAAAGGGGAAACGCTGACGGAATGGCGACATCGCCCGCTGACCGGCGCTCAGATTCGCTACGCCTTCGACGACGTTCGCTATTTGTTGCCGGCTTGGCAGCGAATTTCGACAAAGTTGGAGCAATTGGGGCGAAGCGAGTGGGCGCGCGAGGAGTTCGAGCGATTGGCCGTCAACGCAGCGCCAGAAGAGCCGGACGGCGAGCGATGGCGTAAGTTGCGCGGCATCGGTTCCCTGGATCGCCGACGACTTGCCATCGTGCGTGCCTTGTTTCGTTGGCGCGAGGAAACCGCCTCGCGCACCAATCGACCGATCCGCTCCATTCTCCGAGACGATTTGATCGTCGAAATCGCCCGCCGCAATCCGGCGCGCGAACGCGATTTGCAGGTGCTGCGCGGTATGCCGCGCCGCGATCTCGACTCGATTCTTGAAACCGTGGCCGAGGCGCGGGGTTTAGCTCTCGAAGCGTGTCCCGTTAGTGGCGGCCGGGAACAAGATCCGCACCAACTGACCTGGATCGCCAACGTGTTGACCGCCGTATTGGGCGATGTGTGCATCCGCCGCGATCTGGCCCCGAACCTCGTCGCCAGCAATAACGACGTCAAATTACTCGTCCGATCCCGCCGCGCCCGTCTCTCGGTGCCGACCGAATCGCTGCTCGGAAGCGGCTGGCGACGCGAACACATCCTGCCGACCTTGTTGAAGATCCTCGACGGTCGAAGTCGCCTGCGAATCTCCGACCCGAAGTCCGAGACACCCTTCGATTATGAGGACGATCCGACCCAACCGTGAGCGCGGCATCGACCGTCGGACACGGACAATCGGAAATCCAAGATCGACTCGCTCACCGTCTCTTGTTGGAGAGGGGCTTTTTCGTGTACTATCCACGAGAAGCGACTTGGGTTGCTATGTCGACGGCAAAACGAATAGACTATCGGTTTGCCGCAGTCCCAAACTCGGTCGGCTCCCGGACGAAATGCCGAGGGGTCGAAGGCGAACGATATAATAGGCAGGCGTTTCCTCGCTCTTTCAGGGTGTCCTTATGGCTGACGAACAAGCTCCCCTTCCTTCGCCGCATTCCTCTACTCGGTTTACGACGCCTTCGGCGATCGCGCCCTCCGACAACGGAAAAGGCATTACCTCTCAACCGGCCCTCAACCAAAACAAGACCGCGCCAAAGTCGGAGATTGCCCTCTTTGCCCGTTGGCTGCTCGGCTGTCTGATCGTTTTCGCTTGCGGTTGGGGAGCGCTCGGAGGAACGGTTTACTTCCTACGCGGCAGCCATTTCTCACATCCCGAATGGATCTTCGCCATCGTCGCCACCCTCGATCTCGTGTTGTTTTTATTTCTCGAACGCGGGTTCCGGCTCAGCAAGTTCATGGGGTTACGAATTGAGCCTGGTACGCACTTTTGGCATTCGGCCATCATGCTCTGGCTGTTCGGCGTGCCCGGTCTGCTCTTCCGTCCCACGGAATTTCATCCCGAATCCGAGGCGCTAGGTGCGGGACGACGCGGCCAATCCCAAACGCCCCCGCGCAGCGACAGCGTCCGCGAAGTCGTCGAAACCATCGTCTTCGTCGTCGTCCTGGTTTTACTTCTCAAATCGTTTGCCGCCGAGGCGTTCGTCATCCCCACCGGCTCGATGGGCGAAACGCTCTTGGGCTATCAAAAAGAGGTTGTATGTCCCGATTGCGGCGTTCAGTTTCCCATCAACTGTAGTGGGGAAGTTGAACCGTCGAACAACGGCGCGCCCACTCCGGTTTATGCCTGTGTCTGTCCCAATTGCCGCCAGATCATCCACTTCCCCAACGCTTCCGAGAACTTTCTGCGCTCCTATCCCGAATCGCGTCCGATCGCGGATCCAGGCTGGAACAGCGGCGACCGCGTCCTAGTGGCCAAGTTCGTCTACGATCTGTTCCAAAGAAATCCCGATCGGCTCGACGTAGTCGTTTTCAAGTTTCCCGGCGACGGCGACAACAAATCGTTCCCCAGCAGCGGGCCGTATCGCAATCATACGCCGATGAATTACATCAAGCGTTTGATCGGCGAACCGGGGGAAACCATCGCCATTCGCGCCGGCAAGCTGTTCGTTCTCTACCCCTCCAAAGGTTTGCACTACGACGATTACGAACGGGCCAAGCAAGATCCGACGTTAATGGCCACGCTCTGGCGCAAAAACTATACGCACGAAAACGATCCCAAAGCGCTCGACCGCTTCAAAGCCGGAGAGTTTCAAATTGTTCGCAAGAAACCGGAGAACATCCTGTCGATGATGCGGCTGGTCTACGATAACGATCATCCCAGCAAAAGCGATCCAGAGTCGGCCCAGCGCTGGCGCGGTCTCGCGGACGGATGGACGGCGAGCAGTTCCCACGGCTTCCAACGCGCCGCCACCGACAAGCTCGACTGGTTGCGCTACCATCACATTTTGCGCGACCAAAATGGCAAGGCCGCTCTCATCACCGACATCATGGGGTACAACACCTATGTGAACGGGTTGACCAATCACGACAAGCCACAGAACCCACAAAAGGACAGCGGTTCGACACTCGGGAAGAATTGGGTGGGCGATTTGATCCTCGAATGCGAAGCAACTATCGATGCGCCGCAAGGCGAACTCATTCTTGAGCTTTGCAAGGGAGTCGATCGCTTTCAAGCTCGATGGGATCTTTCCACCGGCGTTTGCACTCTGATCCGCAAAAACGGCGAGGGGGAACAGACGCTGGAGAGCAAGCCGACCGCGATGAAGAAAAAAGGCAGTTATCGACTCCGCTTTGCCAACGTCGATGAGCGTTTGGTCGTCTGGGTGGATGGCGATCTGCCTTTCGACAATGGCGTGGCATATCCAGGCCCGAAGGAGTTGGGGCCTCGACCAGAAAACGATCTCGAACCCGCCAGCGTTGGCGTTCGTGGAACCGGCATCAAACTGGAGAAGCTCAAATTGTTCCGCGACACCTATTACACGGTAGGCGACAGTCCGGGCAATCCCGATGTGAGCGGCATCGACTTCATCGATTCATCTACTTGGGTCGGCCTAAAAACTCCGCCGATTCTGACGATGTACGTCCAGCCGGACCATTTCCTGTGTCTGGGCGACAATAGCCCCGAAAGCTCCGATGGCCGCTCGTGGGGCACCGTGCCGCGCCGTCTACTTCTGGGTCGAGCCTTGATGGTTTATTACCCGTTTGGTCGCGCCGGCCGCATTCGTTGATGTTTCGAGGATGGACTCATGACCAGCGGCGAGATCACGATTCGCGTTCGCTACGCCGAGACGGATCGCATGGGGCTGTTGCACCATGCGAACTATCTCATTTACTTCGAGCAAGGCCGCACCGAGTTGCTGCGTTCGCACGGCCTCTCGTATAAAGACTTGGAAGACAAGGGATATTTATTAGTGCTCACCAAGATGGAGATCAAGTACCGCTGGCCGGCCCGCTACGACGATGTTCTGACGCTGAAAACCATCGTGACGCGGACCACCTCGGTGCGCATCGACCATCGTTACGAAGTGTATTGCGATGGAAGGCTATTGGCCGAGGCGGCATCGACGCTTGCCTGCGTCGATCGTACTGGCAGGCCGCAGGCGTTGCCCGATTTCCTGCGCGACGGCAAGGAGTAATCCATGACCAAGGGGATGAAGATCTGGGCGCTTTGTCTCTCCGCCACGCTGGCGGCTACGAACCTCGGTTGCCAGCCAAGCCCGACCTCGAAGCCGAGCGAGAACAAAGCGCCGGACAAGAAGGAGAAGTCGGACATCAAAGATAAGCCGGCCAAGACGCCCCCGCCGGATCTGGGCGAGTAATTCTCCCCCTCTCTCGCTTCGGGGAGAGGGGCCGCAAATGAGGGGGAGCGAGATCGTGCGTCGCCGCCTGATTCTAAGCGTTCTGCCTCTGATGTTCTGTTTGGTGCCTGCGTTGGCGGCTTCGTTGATCGCCGCCGCTTTGCCCGTTGGGGCGCGCGCATTCTATCTGAAATCGCTGACGACGCTCGACGCTCTCATCCTCGCGCTGGGCATCTCCATCTTTCTGGTGCAAACGACCCTTTCGTGGACGGCGCTGCAATGGCGGGGTGTCGGCTTCGACGAAAGGCCGGATCGTTGGTTGTCGAATCTGGCTCAGGCTGCCGAGTGGTTTCCCCTTTTGGGTCTGATCGGTACCGTGGCCGGCATCCTGCAAACCTTCAGCTCCATTGAGGGACCGACACCGGCGGCGATCATCATCAAGCTGTACGCGCCGGCCATCACGGCCACCGGCAGCGGTCTCTTCATGGCCTTGCTCAACATCTTGCCGAGCTGGATCGTGTTGTTGGGCCGCGACATCATTCGCTCGCTGGGAGGCGACCAAATGCCAAACGCGCTGGACGCCTCACCCATGCGCCCCGTCGAGAGCATTCGCCGCTGAGCGCGAGCAGGAGGGCGGGCCGATGATCCAACTACCCCAGCGAAGCGTGACACGGTTTTTCATCCCGCTCATCGACGTATTGACCCTGCTTTTCTGCATCTTTCTGGTTCTCCCCCTGGCTCAGAAAGCCAACGACGCCTCGGCGGACGCCGAAGGCGCGCAAGCATCCGCGCCTCCCGCCGACGAGGAAGTGCAACGATTGCGCCAGTCCGCTCTGGAACTGCGCGACGAGATCGAACGACTGAAGCGCGCGAAAGGCAACGCGCTACAAAAGAGATTGACCGTGCGCGTGTTGGAGATCGACGGTGAGACGGGCAAACTCTACTACCGCGATCCCGAACGCATCCCCATTCCCAACGATGCGGCGGCTCGCGCGCTGGTGGATCGGGATCGGCAGAAAATAGGACAAAAGGAGCTGTATTATCTAATACTCTATCCGCGCGACCCAGCGAGTTTGTATCCTTCGGTCGGCCAGCGCGCCGATTACGACCGCTGGTTCGAGGGAGTAGCGCTCGGCTACGACGATCCCAACTCGGCGGCGGGAGGAGGACGGCCATGACGACGGACCTGGCGGTAAAAGTTCTCGCCACGATCGGCGGCGGCGTGGGCGGAGGACTCAGTTTGGGATTGCTGGCGCAACTGCTGCTGCGCGCTTTCGCCGTCCGCAAACCGCCGCGCTGGTCGATGGCAATCGTGCGAACCCTGAGCGGTCTGATTTGCGGCTGGCTCGTCGCGCTGTGGCTGTTCGGCGGCGGAGGATCGGGCATCGGCGGATCGGGCGGCCTGGGTCTGGGCGGAGGAACGAGCGGCGGCGACACCAACGAGAAAACGAATCCATTGCAAATCAAAGCTGATGGAGGCACGAGCAAGGTCTCGGACGAGCAAACGTTACGCATCGAAGTGCTGGGCATGGAGGCTTTGAAATCCGCCAATCGAGATGCCGCTCATTGCTATCGTTTGGACAAACGAGACGGTACGGCTTTCTTGACGTGGCCGGAATTAAGAGACGAGATGAACCGTCGCCGCGACCGCGCAACGCTGCGCCGCATCGAAATCGTGCTGTACAAAGACAGCCCCAACGACGATCGAGCGGTGGTGACTCAATTGAAGAATTGGAGCCGTGAACGCAAGCTACAAGTGGACGTGGTTAAATCCACCGCCAACGCTCCTCGCTGACCCGGCGAACCGGCCACGGTTGCTATTCATGGCATTTGTCCTAGAGTCTGTCTCAAAAGAAGCGTTCCGTCGAAGCCGAGACCGTGAGGAAGCGGGGTTTCGAGCCGAGAGGGTGGTTCGAGGATCGAGTCCCACCGAAGTGCCGCGACACCCGTTTCCCACGATTCGCCAGGTTTGCTATAATCGGCACTTGAAATACCTTCACCGCGAAAGGAACACTCATGGGCGAGACCAAGGCAAATGCTGTTGGCCAAGACGAAGTCACCATCCTAGCGCGCGTACTGTGCAACAACGACGGCGAACTACCCGCCGACATCGCACGCTATCTCCTTGGCCTCGATTTCAGCGAGCGCGACAGATCTCGCGCACACGAATTGGCCGAGCGCAACCAAGAAGGTTCTCTATCTTCCGCCGAGTCGGAGGAGCTTCTCGCCTACGCGAAGGCCGGCGGACTGCTTGCTATCCTCAAAGCCAAGGCGAGAACTGTCCTCGGTGTAAAACCGAAGAGACGCTCTGCGTCGTGAGGTATCCATGAATTCGGCTCTGGTAAGGCAAGTTCGGCAGCGCGCGCGCGATTGTTGCGAATACTGCCAGATACCTCAAGATTACGACTATCCCGGTTTCGAGATCGATCACATCATCCCTCGGAAGCACGGCGGAACAGCTGTCTCTCGCAATCTCGCGTTAAGCTGCTTTTGGTGCAATTCGTTCAAGGGAACGGATCTTGCCGGGCTCGATCCGACAACTCAAAAGTTAACGCCGCTCTTCAATCCTCGCCGTCACAAGTGGAGCCGGCACTTTCGCTGGGATGGTCCCCTTCTCAGTGGACTCACTCCAATGGGTCGTGTCACCATCTCGGTGTTACATATCAACGATCCCTATCGCGCAACCCTTCGCGCGAACCTCATCGACCAAGGGGTCTTCCCTCCCTGAATCCGATCGGGCTTACCTGTCCACTTGTGAGCCGTAGAGGAGCGCGAGGCTCGGTCTCTCCTCCATGAGCCGGGAGTAATCTGAGTCTGAAGCGGCGAAAGGTGGATTCGGAGACACGGGCGGCGTCAGCCGCAGGCGAAGCTTGCTTCACCCATCGTCCGATGCCGCCCGTTCGTCGACGGGACGCAGTATTAACCGCCCTTGGCGCGGGAGTGGACCCACGGGAAGGGGGTGACGACTTCGACGGGCTTGGTCGAAATCTTCTCGTTGAGGATATTCTCGAAGACCGTGGCGTAAAGGGTTTCGATCTTATTCATGGAGTGGGCGGCCATAAGCATATGAACGCGCCCTTGATTGCCCAGAACCCATCGTCCCCCGCGACGGTCGAACACGGGCCTCGCTCCGGCAGCTTTGCCCTCGGCGGTTTGCAGCGCGCGGGCAGCGCGGATGGTGACATCGGGACCATCGAGTGGTGGCAGCGTCAGCTGCGGGGCGAGGGGGCGACCGCTAGGGTCGCGGTAGCTCAACGCGCCATCCTTATCGTCTGTCGGCGGATCGAAGGTGACGGCCTCGACCGTGAGCCCATGTTCGTTCTTCAAGCGCTCGGCGTGGGCTTTGCGGAAATATGCCTTAAACTTGCCGCCGTCGTCCTTGGCCTCTTCCATGGCTTTTTTGGTGGTTTCGACGACCCATTTGGCTTCGCGCAACAGCGTGCCGGCGTCGACCGGCCCGGCGACGCAGTGCAACACACGGCCATCGGGAGCGCAGAAATAGCTGGCGACATTGCCGCCCTGCTTCTGAGCGCCGACGATGCGGAAGGTAGCGACTTTTTGGAACGAAGAGGCAAAGTATTCGTTGAGGTATTTTCCGACTTCGTCGTTGGCCAGAGCGTTCACACGGAGCGCCTCGGCATTGTTTCAGGTAAAGCGCGGGTCTTCAAAGTTGCCGGAGACATGCAACACGAAGACGAGCTTTTGCTCCTTCTTGGCGATCTTGGCGGCTTCGCTCGGGGTATCGTGGAACTCGACGCGCGTGCCGTGCGAACCGCATCCCCCTTCGTCCTTCTTGGGAGCGGGCTGTTTGGCGATCGGACGAGCGGGACTGGGCACGGGCGATTTGCCATCCAGCTCGGAAGCGGCACAGACGGCCAACCCCGCAGCGGAAGATAGGCACAGCCCGGCGACACGGAACAAAAGACGACGCAACATAGCGAAACCTCCACAACGGTTAGGACAGGTAGAGACCCACCGACGTGTCCACAAATAAGACGTTGTAGCCGACTAAAAGTTTGCTCGCATTTCATTCCCATCAAGTTCTTGCTAAAATAGGGTGACACTAGGTTTCTCCTTTGATTCACTACCGAGGGGGCGTCGTCATGACTTACGCCGGTTACTTTCTCATCGCCAAACCGATGCTCCAAGAACCCACCTTTCGCCATACGGTCATTTTCCTGATGGCCCACAGTGCCGAGGGCGCGTTCGGTCTGGTGGTCAATCGCCCCACCGAGTCCAAGGGCATGCCGTGGCCTATTTTCACGGGCGGGCCCTGCCCATCTCCGGGACTCATCATGTTGCACGGACACGCCGATTGGGTGGAGGCGGACGAGGACAACGAGGAAAAGGTTCGTCCGTTAGCTCCTGGAATCTTTTCCGGCGACGCCGAGTGTCTGGAGCGAGCCGCGCTCGAGTCGGAGGAAGGCGGACGGCTGCGGTTTCGAGTGTTCAGCGGGTATGCCGGATGGGGCGAGGGGCAGCTGGAAGGCGAATTGGCATCCGGGGCATGGTCGCTGAAGCCCGCCAATGCCACCCTTTTGTTCGAAACGCCGGTGCGCGAAATGTGGGATCGTCTCTCGCCGCCGCGCATCCCCGAACCGAGTGTGAACTGAGGATCATCGCTCACGATTCGGCGCGAGCCGTGGTCGAGTACACGCTGTCCTCGATCCCCTTCGGGTCTTGAGAAACGTAAAACTCCGTAGTGTTTTACAAGCCATAAAAGCGCTCTGCATTATCGTGGAATAGCTTTCGCTTCTCTGTTTCGCTGCGTCCGGAAACAATTGACGCCAGTGCCTGAACCCATTGACGAAACGTCGCCGTCTTGGTGCATACGGGCCAATCGCCGCCGAACATCACGCGATCGGGCCCGAAAACCTTCAACGTATGCTCGACGATCGGCCTCAAATCTTCCGCCGTCCAATGTTCGGGCTTGGCCGTCACGACGATGCCGGACACCTTGCATACCACGTTCTTGCGCTTGGCCACTTCTGCCATGTCTTCTTCCCACTGCGAGCGGTCTTTCGCCTGGACGTTGCCGTTGCCGCAGTGATCGAGAATAAAGCGTGTGTCGGGGCAGGCGTCGATTAGCTTGGCTGCGTCGAGCAATTCGCCCGGACGCATACACAGATCGAAACTCAAGCCGCGTTTGCCCAACAGGCGAATGCCCGCGATAAACTTGTCGTCCAGACAGTATCCCGCCTTGGTGTCCGGGCCATGCAAAACCTGACGGATGCCTTTGATGGCGCGTTGGTCTTTGAACGTGTCGAGATAGGCGGTGAACCCTTCGGAGGCAGGCCGACCAGAGACGACGGCGGCTACCATCGGGTTGTCGGGCCGGCGACAGAGATCGAGGACGTAGGCCACCTCGTCGCGCTGCTGCGACGGCTCCACATCCACTTCCATGTACACCGTCTTGACGATCTGCGCGGCCTTACCGTCCACCTCGCCGAGATGCTCGGTCGCCTTGAAGTAGTCGGCCATGACGTGGTCTTTTGCCAATTTCGGCTCGTTCTTTTGCCACGGCAGGCGAAACTTGTTCAGATCCCAAAGATGCTGGTGCGTATCGATGATGGGAAACACGGATGTTTTCTCCTCGGACGAGTCGGCGGCAAGAACGGTGACGGCAGCGGAAGCGGCCAAAAACTGACGGCGGTTCATGGGGCTTCTCCCTAAGAACGAGAGTTCGTGAAGAGTTATTCTATTGCGCTTCGCTATTGCTTCCCATGCTGCTCATCCAGCTTTGTCACGGGACGTTACCCGGCAGCTTACGCTGCCGGTTCGCCAGGGCTGAGAGGGGCCACCCGGCAGCTTACGCTGCCGGTTCGCCTTCACCCGGCAGCTTACGCTGCCGGTTCGCCAGGGCTGGGAGGGGCCACCCGGCAGCTTACGCTGCCGGTTCGTCAGGGCTGGGAGGGAGTGCGTACATTTGGAGGGCGGTGGCGGGGTCGAGTGTGCTTTGGCGTTCTTCTTTGCGGCGGCGAAACCAAGAGGCAACGAGGAGCGTGCCGTCGATTTCGTGGGGACGAGGCGGTTCGTTCGACGACGAGCGCGGAGAATAGACCGCGCGGATGCGCGCGATTGCCTCACGGCGTTGGGCCGCGTCCGCGCTGGGAGGCGGCACGACATCGCGCACGCGGCCGCCTTCGATGAGATACCACCGCGCGTCGCCATCGTGCCCTGCCACACGATAGACGAACGAGTGCCGCGACGCTTCGCGCACGCGGCGCAGATGTTCGCTCAGCCAAGTCAGGGAATCGAATTTGTCGCGCAGGGCGGCAGCACGCTCGAAGGCCAACTGCGCCGCGGCAGTATTCATCTCTTCTTCGAGGATCGCTAATGGTGTGCGGTCGTCTCCTCGCAAGAATGCGAGCAAGGCATCGACGCGGTCTGCGTACTCGTCGCGCGAACAGGCGGCGGCGCAGGGGCCGAGACAATTGCCGATTTCGTGGCGGATACACCCCGGCGTCAACGGCAGAGAGAACAACTCCGGTTGGTCGGCAAAAGTCATCGTCTGCGATTGGGCGCAATCGCGCAGACCAAACCAATCGTTCAGCCGTCGCGCCGCCTCGCGCGCCTTGAACCCCGCAGGGGTGGGACCGAAAGCGAACGTCGCCGTTCGCGGCGGTCTTTTGGCCAGAAAAAGGGTAGCGGCCGGTTGCCTTCCGACACAGAAATAGACGCGGCGGCGATGGGTTGGCTGGCCTTGCACGTTGAAGCGCGGCTGCCAGCGTTGAATGAGTTCCAACTCTCGAAGCAGCGCGGCAAACTCGCTCGGCGAACGCTCCCAAACGATCCGCCGCGTTCTTTTGAGGATGCGTCCAGCCTTGGGATCGCGGCTTCTGGGACGAAAATAGCTTAGCAGACGAACGCGCAGATTCTTCGCCTTGCCGACGTAAATTAGCTCGCCCTTGGGATCGATCATGCCGTAGACGCCCGGCGCGCGGGGGCAGTCGCGGCGCATCAGGGCACGCAGCCGACCGGGACGGCGCGCGGCCACCGAATCGAACGAGGGAGCCTCCGCGCCGGGATACAGTCCGAGGGGGCCAAACCCGGAAAACGAGGGACGGGTAAAGAGTCCGTTCATCGCCACCCTTCCTTGCGAACGACCCGGACGAGAACCGTCCGACCATCTCAATGATAAAAGCGCTTGACTTTGTGCTTCGCGTTCAGTCTCATCTAAGAGTGACGATACCGAATGCGGCGTTCGCGCGTCTTCGTGTTCATTCGTTCATCTCTTGCAAAAGAGAGGAGTTTGGCGTGGAACATCCGAATAAAGCCATCCAACATTTTCGTCGACAGTTGGCGATCCTGTTTGTCCTTAAATACGCCTTGCCCCTCACGACGGTGTATGCCTTCGTCTGGGGAGCGGCGGTGTTGGTGCTGCGCGCCGCCGCCGATGTCGAGAGCAAATCGCTGTTGTGGGGGCTGGCCGGAGTGGTTGTCTGTCTGGCGGTCGCGGTAGCATTGGCTCGACGGCGCATGCCGACGGAGACGGCGATGCGCGCGTTGATGGACGGACAGAACGGCTGCGGCGGACTGCTGATGGCCGAGGCCGAGCAAGAACTGGGCGGCTGGCGACAACGCATGCCGAGCCTGACCCCGCCGACCGTTCGCTGGGATGGTCGGCGCGGCGGAGCGCTGTTGGCGCTTGCCGCCGGATTCGTTCTCGTCTGCTTCCTCGCCCCCAAGGGGCTGGCGGACTTGTCCGCCGATGCACCGCTGGATGTCGGCCAAGAGATCACCCGCCTGATGACGCAGATCGCCCTGCTGAAAGCGGAGGCCGTACTCGATCCGAAGAGGGCGGGAGCGCTGGCGGAAAAGCTGGCCGAGCTGCGCGAACACGCATCGGGCAAGGAACCGGCGCGGACGTTGGAAGCCCTCGATCATTTGCGGCATCTGACCCAAGAAGCGGCGCGCCAAGCCGCCGAGCAGAGTACACAGAGCCACCAACGGCTCGGCGCGGCACAGGCTCTCGCCCAGGCGCTGGAGCAGAATAGCGACTTGCTCGATCCGCAATTGGCAAAAGAAATGTTGGCCGAACTGGCCGGACTGATGGACGACGGCAGTCTCGATCCCGAATTGATGCAGGCCCTGCGCCAACAGAAACTCAACGGGAAACAGATGAACAAATTGGCACAAGCGATCCTCGGCAACAAGAACGGGTTGATGCGGCGCGTGGCCAAGCTCCACAAGGCCGGCTTGATCGACGACGAACTGCTCGCGCGCTGCCGTAAAGCCGGCGAGTGCGATTGCGAAGGGCTGCGCGATTTCTTGTGTAAGAACAAATGTTACAGTCTCGACGATCTCAAAAGTAAGGGCAAGTTCGGCGGCAAGGGGGGGATCACGCGCGGACCCGGACACGCGCCGATGACGTGGGGCAAACCGGGGTCCGAAGACGATTTCCAGTTCAAAGAAGACGTGCTTCCGCCCAGCGCGCTCGATTCTCTGAAGAGTACGCCGCTGCAAGAAATGCGCGGCGGGAATGTGGTACACAAGAAATCGTCGGACCCCGCCGCTTCGGGAGCGCTCGACGGCGCGGCGGCCGGCAGCGGTTCGGCGAATACCCAGACCATCCTGCCGATGCACCGCGCCTCGGTAGAGCGCTATTTTGAGCGACAGACTCCGAATAAGAAATAAGAGAACCAACCAACCGGCGAGCGGAAGGCCGACGTCTTCCGCGCGTCAGGAGAGTACGATTCCTCATGTCCAATGAAGTGGTAGCGCCCGCTCTGTTGCAACCGGAAGAACTCGCCCCAGCGGTGGAATCGACCACCAAGCTGCGCGAACAGCTCGACCGACAGTTGCTGGGCCGGTCGGAGTTGCACAATCTGGTCTTGGTGGCCGTTCTCAGTCGCGGTCACCTGTTGCTTGAAGGCGTGCCCGGCGTCGGCAAGACGGCATTGGTCAAGGCGCTGGCTCAACTGCTGCATCTGGATTTTAAGCGCGTCCAGTTCACGCCGGACTTGATGCCGGGCGACATCCTCGGCGCGCACATCTTGCAAGAGACTTCCGAGGGACGGCGCGAGATGCAGTTTCGACCCGGCCCGGTGTTCACCAATCTGCTGCTCGCCGACGAGATCAATCGCGCTTCCCCGAAGACGCAGTCGGCGCTGTTAGAGGCCATGCAGGAACGCGCCGTTACGCTGTTGGGGACGACGCGGCCGCTGCCGGAACCGTTCTTCGTTTTGGCCTCGCAAAATCCCATCGAACTGGAGGGGACCTATCCGCTGCCGGAGGCCCAGCTCGATCGCTTTCTCTTCAAGCTGATCGTGTCCACGGTCGAGGCGGACGTGTTGGATCGCATCATCTCGACGCGGCGACACGGCGCGCCACCCGCGCCGACCTGGAGCATGAGCGCCGACGAGTTGCGGCGTGTGTTCACTATTGTAGATCGCGTTTATCTTCCTCGTCCGGTATCGCGCTACATTTCGCGCTTGGTGGCGGCCACCCATGCCGGCTGCGCCGAAGCGCCGCCGCCGGTGCGGAACTATGTGGCCCACGGGGCGTCGCCGCGCGCCGCCATTGCCATCGCTGAGTCCGCCCGCGCCTTCGCACTGTTGGCCGGCAGACCGACCGTCGGCTTCGACGACATCAAAGCCGTGGCTGCTCCCGTTCTCAATCACCGCTTGATTCTCAATTACAAGGCGCGCTTGGACCGCGTGGATGCCTTCGCCGTCGTCCGCGAACTGCTGGCCGCCCTCGAAGAAACCGGCTTGAACTTACCCTCCGACATGAAGGTCCGCGAGGTGCAACATGGCTGAGACAATTACGAAACCTTGCTGGCGCTTCGTTCTCTTGGGGTTCTTCGTCTGCGCGTGTACACTGCCGGCACAGGCACAGACGGCGAGTATCCCGATGAACTTTGGCGACATGGAGATTACCCTGTTGAGCCGTCCCCAGGGCAGCGCGGGGCACGGCTACAGCGAATACATCTTCCGCATTCGCAATCAATCCGCCGATCGCGCTCACACGGTGAGCCTCGCGCTACCCTTCGAGAAGCGATCCCTAACGGGCGATTCCCTCCGCGATTTGCGGCGCACGGTGCAGGTGGGAGCGAACGAAACGGTGCGCCTTTCGCTCTTTCAACCCGACCATCCACCCATCGGCGGACAAAATGTCGCCGTGACGGTAGACGGACAACGCAGCGACCGCGAGATGACGCTGCAACCGACGGTATCGGGATTCAGCAGCGCCGCGAGCTACCGCAGACACCGCTATTACTCATCCTCCTCGTATGGTGGCAGTGGCGAACGTCCCTTGCTGCGGATCGGCTCGCGCGTGAAGCCGATCCCGAAGCGAGTAGACAGTGCGATCGTGGGAGGTCCAGCCGGAGCGATGCCTCCGATGGGGATGATGGGAGGAGTTCCGGGTGGACCGGGAGGACCACCGATGGGGCCTCCTCCTGGATTTCCCGACGGTAAAGCCTTACCTGCGCCACCGAAAGGGATGATCGAGACGCAACAAGGAATGATCGAGACGCAACCCGAGAACCTATTCCCTATTCTGGGAAACCTCACCGGCCTGGTTGAAGCGTTCGAGATGGGACAGGTCAAAATCTTGCCGGTTCAAATCGGCTTGCCGCCCGATAGCTATCAACCCGTCGATGCCGAGGCCGTCGAGACTTGGAGCAGCAATTGGCTGGGCTACACGCGCTACGACGGCATCATCGTCACCGCCAACGAATGGAAATCGATGCCGGCGGATGTGCGCTCGGCAGTGTGGCAATACGTTGAGGCAGGCGGCTTTCTCTTCGTTCTGGGTTCGTTCGACCCGCGCGGTCTATCCGGCATCGCCGAGATACAAACCCATGCCGACGGATGGAAGACAATCCGCGCCGGTTTCGGTCGCTGTGCGATCGCCCCCAACGACGATTACTCCCGTTGGACCAATGAGACGTTCGAGAGACTAGCCGCCGAGTGGAAGGCGGCGCACGCGCTGTGGGAAGGAGGCCATCGCAATACCATCGACGCACATCAGGAGTTCCCCGTCGTCGAAGATCTCGGCATCCCGGTCAAGAGTCTGTTCGCCTTGATGTTCGTGTTTACCCTGGCGATTGGGCCGATCAACTTCCTCATACTGACGCGGATGAATCGGCGCATTTGGATGTTGTGGACGACGCCGGCCATTTCCTTGGCGACCTGCGTGGCCGTATTTGGCTTTATGATTCTTTCCGAAGGATGGGAAGGGCGACTACGCATCGAGACGTTCACGCTACTAGACGAGACATCGCATCGGGCTACCACCGTCGGCTGGACCGGCGTGTATACCCCGCTCACGCCCGCCGATGGCCTGCATTTCAGCCGCGACACCGAGGTGATCCCCCAGCGCGTCTTCGAGGATTATAACGATCAATCGCGCTCCTGCACCATCGATTGGACCCAGGACCAGCACTTTGCCTCCGGGTGGGTCGAGGCGCGCGTGCCAGCCATTTTCCGCGTCCGCAAAAGCGAGCTGCGCCGAGAACGAGTTACCCTCCGCGAGGTGGATGGAGGTTGGATCATGAAAAACTTCTTGAGCGTCGACATTCGCCGATTTTCGTATGTCGATGACAAGGGACAACTGCACCAGGCGGAGAACGTGGCGGCCGGCGCGGAGGTCAAGCTGAAGCAGTCGGAAAAAGAGGCGATGCCGAAGAATGCGACGATGACCCATCCGCTTTCTTCCAACGGGTGGAAGAATAATATCCATCAAATGGCGACGAATCCTCAGCGGTATTTGCGTCCGGGAATGTATCTCGCCGAGGCGGATGAGTCTCCCTTCCTGGAAGATTGCTTGCGAAACGCCCGGCAACGCAAAGCACACTCCATCATTGTTGGCAATCGATCCAAGGGCGAATGATTTCCCGTTAGCCGCAACCGGCGAGGCGCGGCGGATTGAGGTGGCAAGCGGATGCAAATCACCATCGACCATCTGATAAAGAACTATGGCCGCACTCGCGCCGTGGACGACGTTTCCTTCTCGTTCTCATCGGGCGAGATCGTCGGCTTCGTCGGTCCCAACGGCGCGGGGAAAAGTACGACCATGCGCATCATCGCCACGCTCGACGAACCGACCGAGGGCGATGTCTTCCTGGACAATGTATCGGTCGTACAAGAACCAGAGAAAGCCCATCGTTTAATCGGCTATGTGCCCGATGCCTTGCCCGCTCATCGAGACATTTCGGTTCACGAATATCTCGATTTCTTCGCTCGGGCATACGGCATCGCCGCGTCGGCGCGCAAGAAGGTGGTCGAGAGCATCGAGGAGTTCACCAACCTGATGGGCATCCGCGAAAAGCACGTCAACGCGCTGTCTAAAGGCATGAAAAACCGCGTCAGCGTGGCGCGGGCGCTGGTTCACGATCCGGCGGTTCTCATCATGGACGAACCGGCCGCCGGCCTCGATCCGCGCGCTCGCATCGAGCTGCGCGAATTGCTCAAGGTGTTATCGGGTCAGGGCAAAGCCATTCTCATCAGTTCGCATATCCTCACGGAGTTAGCCGAGATCTGTACCTCTGCCGTCATCATCGAGCGCGGCCGCGTGCTGCGCTCCGGCAACCTGTCCAACATTCTTTCTGCCGATGCTCCCCAGCGCGCCGTGCGCATCCGTACGCTCGACGAAGTCGAGCCGTTGTACAAGCATCTGCTAACGCTGCCGAACGTCGAGGCGGTGAAGCTCGTCGATCGCGGCGTTCAGGTCGAAATCATGGGCGGCGAGGAAGCGTGTTGGGAGTTGTTGGCCCATCTGGTGCGGAACGGCCAGCGCGTGGTCGAGTTCCACCCGCTTCGAGTCGGTTTAGAGGAAGTGTTTATGAATGTGACGCGGGGAGAGGTGCAATGAACGCGGCTAAGTTGCGAGATAAAATGGACGATCTGCTCAATCCGATCGTCGTCAAGGAACTGCGCCAAGTAGTTCGCAGCCGAGTCATCATGGCGGCGCTGATCCTTTTCTTGATCGTTCAATTGGCCATCTTGTTGTTCAATTTATCGGTTGACGAACGCCGAGGCGTCGACTACACGTCTCTGCACGCCGGTCGCCACATTTTCACCGTGTTTCAGGGTATCTTGCTCGGAACGTGCATGTTGTTGGTTCCCACCTACGCTGGGATTCGTCTGTCCTCAGAGCATTCGGAGACCAACGTCGATCTTCTGTTCATCTCGACACTTCGACCTCTCCATATCATCGCCGGGAAGATGCAGGCATCCGTCGTTTTGATGTTGCTGATCTTCAGCGCGTGCGCTCCGTTCATGACGTTCACTTATCTGATGCGCGGCATCGACATCCCGAGCATCGTTCTCATCTTGGCTCTCGATTTCCTGGTGGTCCTCTTCGGCACGCAAGCGGCCATCTTCCTCGGTTCGATTCCGGCCAATTTGGGTCTGAGGCTTTTTTTAGGCGTGAGCGGACTAGTTGCGCTGTTCTTCGTTTTCCTTGGGGCAATGGCTAGCAGCATCGGCGTGTTGGAGTTGGGCCTCGGATCGCGCATGGACACCTCGGAGTTCTGGCTCGCCGTCGGCGGCGTGGCGATTGTCCTCGTGGCTTCGATCGGCCAATTCTTTACCTGGTCGGTTTCCATCGTGAGTTCGCCTTCGGCCAACCGTGCCTTTCCCTCAAGGCTCTATTTCTTGGGCTTTTGGCTCGTCACCGGAGTGGTGGCGTTCGTTTTGACCGACCGCATCCACGAGATAGGGCTATTCTTGAGTTGGACATTCCTCGTCACGCTGATGTTGTGTTTGCAGGTCGTCGTCTCCATCAACGAACGGCAGCAGTGGGGAATGCGCGTCTTGCGGATGGTCCCCCGCAATCGAGTATTGCGTCCAGTAGCATTTCTGTTCTACAGCGGATCGGCTGGAGGCATCCTCTTCGCCACGGGCATGATCGCACTCACTTTCGCGCTGACCTACTTGGCCCTGAACGGCAATGAATTCTCTTCGCTCTCGATAAGCCCTTATCGGCTTGATATGTATCGCCGCGAGATTGCCGCGTTCGGACTCATCGCCCTGTACACGCTCGTTTACTGTCTGATGGCGGTGTGGGTGCGCAACGTGTTGTTTCCCAAGCTGGTCAAAACCTCACACACCTGGGTTGTGTCGCTGTTGCTGTTCGGTATCGGCTTTTCGCTGCCGCTAATGCTTGTGTTCATGTTCCAAAACGAAGATTGGCGCATGGGACAGGTCGATCCGTGGTGGTACATCAGCAATCCCGTTTGGACCATCTATGAGATTACGGAAAGAGGCGGGTCGAATGCCGACGATTTCCGCGTCGGCAGCCTGGTGTTTCTGAGCGCGATGACTTTCCTCTTGCTTATGGCGAACATGCCTTGGATCGTGCGCCAAGTCCGCCGCTTCCGTCCCCCGCTCACGCCTTTGGCCGAAACGCCTTGACCACCGCCTCCTTCGTCGTCAAATACGGCCCTTCGATGAGGTCGATGCAATAGGGAATGGCGGGGAAGACGGCGAGCAGGCAATCGCGGATGGCGCTGGGTTTGCCGGGTAAATTGACGATCAACGACCGTCCTCGGATGCCTGCACTCTGCCGCGAAAGAATCGCCGTCGGCACGACTTTCAGCGACACGGCGCGCATCAGTTCCCCAAAGCCGTCGAGCATCTTTTCGCACACAGCCTCGGTCGCTTCCGGGGTCACGTCGCGCCGCGCCGGCCCCGTGCCTCCCGTCGTCACGACCAGGCAACAGTTCTCGCCATCGCACAATTCTCTCAGGGTCGCCTCAATGAGGGGGCGTTCGTCGGCAATCACGCGCGGCCTCGCTTCCCAAGGGCAAGATAGAATTTCGTCGAGACACGTCCGAATGGCGGGACCGCCGCGATCCTCGTACTCCCCTCGGCTGGCGCGATCGGAAATAGTAACAATGCCGATACGAACCAATTGTTCATCGCTCATATGCTTGTTCCGCCTTGTCGAGTATCCCGTTTACCGATTCCATGAAGCGTATCTTGCCGCGATCGATCCGCCCCACATCCCAACGATTGTATCACAAAACGCGGACGCGCCGTTGACCTTGGCGCGAGAGTATCGGAGAATAATGGCCATTGCACCTTCGGAGGAGATCATGCGCACTACTTGGACTTTTCATTCTGCCGGTCAATTGCTTTTCGGACGTCACGCCGCGCGACAACTGGGCGACGTGGCCGGTCGGCTGGGCGTTCGTCGCGTTCTCATCGTCACCGATCCGATGCTCGTCGAGGCGGGGCTTGTCGAGGCGGTTCACGTTCCGCTGAGCGAAGCGGGCGTCGTGGTGGATTTGTTTTTCGGTGGCGAACCCGAGCCTTCCAGTCGTGCCGCCGACGCCGCCATCGCGCACGGACGCGCCTTTCGTCCCGATGCCGTCCTCGGCCTGGGCGGCGGCAGCAACATGGACTTGGCGAAGATAACCGCCGTCGTCCTGACGCACGGCGGCAAGCCACTCGACTACTCCGGCGACGATAAAATTCCCGGTCCCGTTCTGCCGATCCTTTGTCTACCGACCACCGCCGGCACCGGCTCCGAAGTATCCGCCGCCGCCGTCTTGACCGACACCGAACGACAAATCAAAGTTGGCATTCTCAGCAATTATCTGCGCCCCCGCGTGGCCGTGGTCGATCCGATGTTGACCCTCTCGTGTCCTCCGAAAGTGACCGCCGACAGCGGTATCGACGCCCTCACGCACGCCATCGAAGCCTATACCGCCGTGGACAACGCACACTTTCCACTGCCCTCCGGCGAACGCTCGATCTATCAGGGACGCCATCCGTTTGGCGATATGTTTGCGGAGAAAGCGATCGCGCTCGTCGGGAAATGGCTGCGTTCGGCAGTGGCCCACGGAGCGGATCTCGATGCGCGCGAAGGGATGGCCTTGGCCGCGACGCTGGGTGGCCTCGCCTTCTCCAACGTCGGGGTGGCGGCGGTTCACGCCCTCGAATACCCCGTCGGGGCGGCGACGCACTGTTCGCACGGAGCAGGCAACGGTTTGTTGCTGCCCTACGTCATGCGCTACAATCTACCCGCGTGTCGTCCTCAGTTAGCTGCCATCGCCGGTCTGCTCGGCATCGACGTGAAGGGGTTGACGGAAGGCGAAGCCGCTGAGGCCGCCATTCAAGCCGTCGCTCAGTTGCGGCAGGACATCGGCATCCCAACACGGCTGCGCGATTTAGGAGTGGCGGAATCGCAATTGCGTTCCTTCGCCGAAAAGGCGTTCGGCATCCAGCGCATCCTGCGCGTCAATCCGCGCCCGCCAAGTCTGGACGATCTCGAAGGCATTCTGCGAACGGCCTATTGAAATCGAAACATTCACCACGGAATGGGAAGCGAGCGAACGCAACCGCCTTCCCTGCCGTTCGTCTCTGTTTCGAGGAACGGATGAACCCCGTGGTGAATGGAGGGCATAAGGTTTCCGCTTACTTTTTGGGCAAAATCTTCGGCACGTCCTTGACGATCGCCTCAATGTCGGCGTCCTTCAATTCGCCTTTTTTGAATGCGTAATTGCCTTTGACAACGTGCTTGGCGTACAGTAGTACGGTCACGTCGGCATCCTTGCTGATCTTATACTCTTCGGGACCGGCGGGATTGTCGATGCTGAGAATAATCTTCTCCAGCTTTTCCTTCTCGGCCATTGCCTTGAGTTCTTTATCCAGCCCTTCCTTATCGCCCAAGAAGACGACGTAGCTGCCCATTCGGCATTCCGAGTTCTTGGCGGTGCATTCGTCGAGCTTTTTGATGAGCTTGGCGACGGTCGGCGTGGCTTCGCGGGCAAAGACGACGGCGACGGGGCTGGCACCATTCTGGCAGTACAGACAATTCTTCTTGCCCGCCTGCGCGCCCGTGACATTGAGCGGGTGAAACGGACCTGGAACATCGTCGTTGACTTGCGGCCCCGACTTAATCGAGTTCGCCGCGTACGCGCCGCCGATACACAGCGCGGCGGCCAATCCCAGAGCCACGATTCGATGCGTCTTCATATGTCTTTTCTCCTCAGGCGAATGACGATAAGCGCGCACAATCTCTACAACACAGATTTCAATACGCGCTTACTAGCTTGACGTGCCGCTAGACGATGCTGCGTATCCATCCATTCATTTTTTTGAGTCGCCCGCAAGAAACGCCGATACGCCGACGCGCTGAAAACGCGCAGAAGTTCGACGTGAAGTTCGGTCAACGGAATAGGGAGCGGGCACGCCGTCGCTAAGAGTTGCAAAGTCAACCAAAGCCGCGAACCCATTCGGTCGGCGTTGGAACGTCGAGTGCCGCAATGGGTTGGCACGGCTCAGAGATAGACAGCCAAACGCGCATGGGTTGCCTCAAACACAAATCGTTCCTTGGCATGGTAGGAAGTCGGACGAGCGATCGTCAAGTGAAACTCGGCGGACGCGACGAGATTCCACGGCTCGATCTTCGCTATCCCTTGGCTCCCTCAAAGAATCGACCCACCGCGACGCGGAACTCAGGCAGAATATCCGGGAGCAGCAATTCTCGATCGGATGGAAAGACCTGGCTCTCTTCATCGTTGCGATAGACGTGACATCGCTCCGTCATTTGGTCGAGGACGCACACGACCGAGACGCCGGCTTCCAAATACTCGCTAACCTTGGCCAAGATCTGTCCCCAACGATCGCTCGGTGAACGGACTTCAAAAACGAGTTCGGGAACCACAGTCAAGTAGCCTTGAGGCAACGGTCCCGGTGGCACTCGCTTAAAACTGTAGAAGGCGACATCCGAACCGCGCACCGTATCGGGATCGCGTTCCGTCACCACACCCGAATCGTTGCAGACAACGCGCCCCAACGGATAATCGTCGAGATGCCGTCGCAAGAGATACACGGTTTGGACGCAGATTTCGCCGTGACGAGGTGCCGGCACATTCATGGGGATCACTCTCCCTCGTTTCAGTTCTTTGCGATGTCCATCGTCCGGCAAGCGGCGGAACTCCTCCGCCGTCAGGAGTTTTTCGAGAACAGCCGTCGCCATATTGATTCTCCTCAAGCTCCGAAATCACCAGCGGGCCGCGCCGTCGTATCTGCCGAACACATCCGCCAGCGCGTTCACGATCTCGCCGACCGTGCAGCGATCCCGCGCCGCCTCCACCAAGGTCGGCATCAAGTTCTCCTTTGTCGCCGCCACACGGCGAATCTTATCGAGCATCTTACGCACGCGCTCCCCGTCGCGCCGGGACTTGATTTGCCGTAGCCGCGCCACCTGTTCTTTCTCGACCGTTTCGTCGATGGTCAGCGTCTCTAGCGGCTTTTCTTCGGCCTCTTGAAAGGCGTTGACGCCGACGATCAGCTTCCGTTTCGCATCGACCTCGCGCTGATAGGTGAAGGCGGCGTCGGCGATCTCGCGGCGGAAGAAACCGGCTTCGAGGGCGGCAATCATACCGCGTAACGCTTCGATGCGCTCGAAGTATTGGCGCGCTTCCCGTTCCATCTGGTTCGTCAACGTCTCGACGAAATAGCTGCCGCCCAACGGATCGACGGTGTTTGTCGCACCCGTTTCGTAGGCCAACACCTGCTGCGTGCGCAGCGCCAACGTGACCGCATGTTCGGAGGGCAAGGCGAGCGTTTCGTCCATGCTGTTGGTATGAAGCGATTGACAGCCTCCGAGAACCGCCGCCAATGCCTGATAGGCAACCCGAATGAGATTGACCTCCGGCTGCTTGTCTTGCAACGAGCAACCGGCCGTCTGCGCGTGAAAGCGCAGCTTCCACGAGTTTTCGCGGCGCGCCCCGTACTTGTGCCGCATCGCCTCGGCCCACAGCACCCGCGCCGCGCGATACTTGGCAATCTCTTCGAAGATGTCGTTGTGGGCGTTGAAAAAGAAACTCAATCGCGGGGCGAAAGCGTCGATGTCGAGTCCGCGTTCGAGACAGGTTTCGACGTAGTGAAAACCGTCCGCCAGGGTGAAAGCCAACTCTTGCACGGCGGTCGAACCGGCCTCGCGGATGTGGTAGCCGCTGATCGACACCGTGTTCCACTGCGGCACATGATGCGTACAAAACTCGATGACATCGGCGACGAGACGAACGTGTGGCTTCGGTGGAAAGACGAACTCGTTCTGAGCGTGAAACTCCTTCAAAATGTCGTTCTGCAACGTACCGCGCAATTGCTTCCAATCGACGCCTCGATCGTGTGCATTCGCGAGGAAGAAGGCCATAATGACGATGGCCGGGGCGTTGATGGTCATAGACACGGAGACCTGCGACAGGTCGATACCAGCAAATAGTTCACGCATGTCGTGGAGCGTCGAGACGGCGACACCGAGGCGACCGACTTCGCCGAACGAACGCGGATCGTCGCCGTCGAGTCCCATCAGCGTCGGCAGATCGAAGGCTGTACTGAGTCCGGTTTGCCCCTTTTCCAACAGAAACTTGAAACGTTCGTTGGTCTGACTTGGCGTGCCGAAGCCAGCGAACTGCCGCATGGTCCACAAACGACTGCGGTACATCGACGCATGCACGCCGCGCGTGTAGGGATACTGTCCGGGATAGCCGAGATTGGCGTCGGGATCGAAGCCATTGAGACTTTCGGGAGTGTATAAGGGATCAATCGAAACGCTGCTGACCGTCGTGGGCGGTTGCTCGCGCGCGGGAGCGGCGGCGATTTCCTTATCGTAGCGTTCCTGAGCGGCGGTGTCGGTGACGGTGGCCATGATAACAAGCACTCCGATTGAAGATGGGCGAGGGCTCTCGCTCCGATGGTTTACGAAAGTTCCGCGGATGCCATACGCAGGAAGAACTGTGGATGTCCCAGTCGATCCGGCTTCGACTCGAGTAGGAAAGATCGACCGAAAACCTTCGACTTCAACCAGCCCTGCCTGCGTCGAATGGCGGAGTAGCCGCGCTCGGTCCAACACAGCATATCGAATTGCAATGGTTTTTTTCGAGCATCGACGAGCCAGTATTCCGGGATGCCGGCACGCCAGTAGAGGTTGCGGAGGATTTTTGCGTCCTTGCGTATGGAGTGCGCGCTAACCACTTCCAGCACCATGTCGGGCGTCCCTTCGATCTCTACAAGCCCTCCCTTCGCGCCCTCCACCAGCTGGACATGTCGAGCCTCTCGAGCAGCGAACGAACAGAATGTGCCATCCGGCTCTGTGGCAAGGTTCGCCTCTTCATTACTCAGGGCCGCGCGATCGGAGAAGTAATATCCCAGTTCTTCGCGCTCCATCAACTCTCCCAATACGATGGTAAACTGTGTCTTCACTTGGTTGTGAGTAAACAACGGTTCCCTGTTCGTATCCACCCAGATTTCGCCATCAAGGAAGGAGACCCATCCGCGTTCGGGATAGTCGTCCGACTGTCTCCACCGGCGGAACGATTCCAGATCGTTGACCCAGGAAGGAATCCGAACCTGATCCGCAACGACAATGATACTCATGCGATGGGCCCGCCTTTCGATCTACTCGCCCTGTCATCCGTTCCCCTGCGTTCACGCCAGGTTAAGAGGGGTTGGAAGCCTTGTGCTGTAATTTGGCCGCGAACGCCGCATGTTCTGGGCTGGCCAATCCCTGCTGCACTACATGGAATACGACCGACAAGTCGCCCTGCACCAACGCCGTCGCATCGAGCCAAAGCCCGGGGAACACCTCGCTGCGATAGATGCCGGACGCATCGCGTTCCAACAATTCGTACTGCCCTCCACGGAGAATAAACCAGTCGATCTGCCGATCCTCGACGCGCCAGACAACGTATTCGAGTACACCATTACGGCCATACGCCCGTTTCTTGGCCTTGAGATCGATGCTGACGCTGCTAGCGGATACTTCGGCGACAAGTTCCGGGCCGCCGGCGATGTAATCGTCTTCGTCGATTGTGGTCCTGCCGCCGTGAGACGGCAGCACGAATAGGCACGCATCCGGTTGCGGCTCATTCTCCATGTCCAAACG
>JAJXWW010000162.1 GCA_021781415.1 Planctomycetota bacterium | reverse complement strand
GCGGCCAAACTGCCGGAGATGTGCTTGAGCGCGACATTGGCGATACTGGTATCTAACACTTCCATGAAGGTGGCCAACGTCACCGTGAGAGCAATGACCCACGGGTTGAACCGCGGGCCATCCAGCGAGCCGTCCGTTGCCATAACGCATCCTCTCCTCTACCGGCGAACCGGCAGCGTAAGCTGCCGGGTGCATTTCATCTTCGCCTTACCCGGCAACTAACGCTGCCGGTTCGCCTTACCCGGCAGCTAACGCTGACGGTTCGCCAGGCTCTTGGGCGCGGCTCCCAGAAGGCGCTTGCCAGCGTCCTTACCAGTCGGAAGAGTCTTGATGTTCACTTCGGGTACGACCGACAGACCGACGAACAGGGGAGTATCCTCCGAGGGCGGCTCGGTCAATTCGATCCGCACCGGCAAGCGTTGCACTACTTTGACGAAGTTGCCCGTGGCGTTCTCCGGCGGCAACAGCGACAAAGCCGCTCCGGTTCCGGGACTGAAACCGGCCACGCGACCTCGAAAGACACGTCCCGGATAGGCGTCGACGGAAATATCCACGGATTGTCCGATGCGAAGACGATCGAGCTGGTTTTCCTTGAAATTGGCCTCGATCCACACTTCGTGCAGCGGACGCAGGGCCATCAACATCTGACCGGCCTGCACTTGGTTGCCGGGGTTGACGGCACGGCGATTGACGTAGCCGGAGAGGGGCGACTTGAGGACGGTGTAGCTGAGATTCAACTCGGCTTGCTCCAAATCCTTCTGGGCGTGGACGACGCTGGGATGTTCGTAGGGTGAGGAGGGATTGAAAGCCGACCCGCCCAGAGCGGCCCGCGCCTCTTGCAAGCGTGCCTGCGCCGCGCGCACGCCCGGCACTCGTTCCGTCAACGAGGACACGTTCAATCGATTGAACTCCGGCAGGATGGAGGCGGTGCGCATTTCCAGGAGATTGATGGGCACGCCGAGCTGAGCCAGCGTTTGCTGCGCGGTCGAGAGCGCGTAGCGAACGCCGGGATAGTTCTCCACCAACTCCGCTTTCGTCGATTCGCTTTCTTCGGCGGAGATGCCGAGAAGCGCCTGCGTCTGTTTCACCGACTCGCGCGCGGCGTTCAGTTGCTCCTCGGCGACGCGCAGGGCAGCGTTCTTCTGATCGGACATCTCTTTGCTGACGGCACCGCGCGGCATCAGGTCGGCATAGCGGCTTTGCTCGGTCTGCGCCAGTACCAGATTCGCCTTCTGCAGATTCTCGTTGGCCCGACTGGCGCGCAGATTGGCCTCCTGATAGCGGACGACATTTTGAATGGTCCGCAACAGATACCAGCTGCCCCACAGACCGGCGACCTGGGAGCGCACTTGATTGCGCGCCTGTTCCAAGTCGGCTTCGGCGGCTTGGAGCGATGCGAGTTGCCGGTCGATTTGCAACTTGGCGCTGGCCAGCGCGGCGCGGCGTTGTTCGACGACGATCCGATACGGTTCGTCGTCGAGGCGCGCGAGAACGGTTCCCGGCTCGACGAACTGATTGTCGTCGACGAACACTTCGACGACATTACCGGACACGCGCGGACTGATATAGCTAACGTGGCTATTTATGTAGGCATCGTCGGTGGACTCGTGTGTAAAAGAATGCGCGATCCAGGGAACGCCGACAAAGCCGGCTAATCCCAAACCCACCGCGCCGAGCAGCGACAGGATCAACCAGCGTCGTCGTTTGGGCGGAGGCGCGGGGGGACTGGGCGAAGGAGGGAGATTGGCGTCGCGTAAAACGGGGAGGATTTCGGTAGATGAAGAAGATCCGTGCGGCTCTTGGGACATTTTCGCGGCCCTCCGATAGAGGCAACAGGCTCTCGCTGCAAACTGACTGACTGGTCAGTTCTGTTTATCGGTTTGCGGCCCCGCCGTCAATACAGAATCAATCTTCAGAAAAAACGGCGAATTCCGACTTGTGGATGGTCGATAAGAAAGGTACGATACCCGCAAGTCATTTATCATATCGGGGGTCAACCCCCCGTGAGGAGGAGGAGATGCGAATAGCGGACCCGACTCGGGCGCAGCGCATTCTGGATGCCGCCGCTCGCTTATTCGGCCAGCACCACTATCACGAGGTTCGCATCGAAGACGTCGCCGCCAAGGCTGGCGTGTCCAAGGGGGCGGTCTATCAACATTTTAAGGACAAAGAAGACCTTTACGTCGCACTTATCCTGCACGGCCTCAATCGCCTCCACGACCGGACGCGCACGAAGATTGCGGATTTGACCGAGCCGGAAGCAAGACTCTTGAGCGTGGTCCGCGAGGGGGTCCAGTTCTTCCTCGCACAGCCGTACTTTCTCGAATTGATCCAGCGCGTCGATATTTCGCGTTCCGCCGCGCACAGCACCGCCCTCGATGCCAGCCGCACGCGCTTTCTCGACATGCTGGTCGAGATCATCGAACAACTGAACGCTTCGGGCCGTTGGCACGCCGACGATCCCGAACTCGCCGCTCTCGCCCTGATGGGCACGATGCGCGAAACCTTGCGCTGGCGCGGCCACATGGCCGACGGACTCCCCGAACAGATCGTCCATCTGTTTCTCAACGGATTGAGAAAGTGAATGTCGGCAATCGGCTGTCGGCTATCGGCTGTCGGACATTGACAGCTGACCCCAGATAAACACCTCGACCACGATTGTTTCCTTGTTCTCAGAGTGTCTGGCTGATAGCCGACAGCCGATTGCCGAGTGGAGGTGAGCATGGATGCTTCATGGTTGCGCGGGTTTGGCCGCGCACGACGGATGGCGAGTGTGGTGTTGCTGGGGTTGGCGTGCGGATGCACCACGCTGGGCGAGTACGTTCACAACGGTTTCAAGGTCGGGCCGAACTATGCGCCGCCGTCCGCGCCCACGTCTCCAGGTTGGATCGACGCCGCGGACCCGCGCGTTCGCGCCGATGCTCCGGCCATCGGCCCGTGGTGGACGGTGTTCGGCGATCCCGTACTCGATTCGCTGATCCAGACGGCCTACGAGCGAAACCTGGATTTCAAGACGGCCGGAACGCGCGTCCTCGACGCCCTAGCCCAGCGCAACATCGCCGCCGGCAATTTGCTTCCCCAATCGCAAACCGCCGTCGCCGGGTTCGCGCACGGCCAGCTGAGCCAGAACTTCGGCCTGCCCTTTCCCAACGTCTTCAATCTTTGGGCCACCGGCTTCAACGCCTCGTGGGAACTCGATTTCGCCGGTCGTCTCCGCCGCACCATCGAAGCGGCCAACGGCGAGCTAAACGCCTCGGTCGAAGACGCCCACAATGTTCTCGTGATACTCTTGGCCGAGACGGCCACCAATTATGTGAGGTTGCGCACCTTCCAACAGCGATTGGCCTATGCGCGGCAAAACGTCGAGATCCAAAAGAAGACTTTGAAGCTCGCGGAAGATCGTTTTAAGGGCGGAGTATCCCAAATCGACGACGTAACCCAAACCCGCGCCAATTTAGCCCAAACGGAAGCGTTGATCCAGCCGCTCGAAATCGGCCTACGCCAGGCCAACAATCAATTGTGCGTTTTACTCGGCATGCCGCCCCATCAGCTGGAAGCGGCCTTAAATGCCGCCCCGATACCGACGCCTCCCGCGGAGGCGACCGTCGGCGTGCCCGCCGACTTGTTGCGTCGCCGCCCGGACGTTCGCCAGGCCGAGCGCAAGCTGGCCGCCCAAGCCTCCCGCATCGGCATCGCCGAGGCCGATCTGTATCCGCGCTTCGTGCTGTTCGGCTTCATCGGCTACACGGCGGACACTTTCGCGAAAGTGTTCGACGCCAGCAGCTACACGGGCTTCGTCGCGCCGATCTTTCAATGGAACATTCTCAACTACGGTCGTCTGTTGAACAATATCCGCGCCCAACGTGCCCGCTTTCAGGGAGACGTCTTCACCTATCAACAAACCGTGTTGAAGGCCGACCGCGAAGCGGAAGATGCCCTCGTCGCCTTTCTGCGAACACAAGATCAAGCCCGTCACCTGGCCGTCAGTGCCGACAACCTCAAGCGCACGGCGGAAATCGTGATGCTTCAAGAGACGAAGGGCAGAATCGACTTCAATCGCGTCTACACCACCCAGGCCGCGCTGGTGGTCCAACAAGATCAATTGGCCGAAGTTCGCGGCAACATCGCCCTCAATCTGATCGCTCTCTATCGCGCCCTCGGTGGCGGTTGGGAAGTGTCGTTCGCTTCTGACACGGCGAATTGCGGCGTGCAGACGCAACTTCGTGAAGGCGCTCCACCTTCGGACAACGGAGAAAGAGTGCCGTCGCCGCGTCCTCTCCCCAACTCCGCATCCGAAAAGGAAACGACAAAAGAAGGCCGCTCCCTCCAAACGGATGCGAAGTAGTGAGTCCGCGAAAGAGGGATGGTCTGGGAGGGGATTCGTTGAAATCGCGTGCCCCTCTTGCCGAAGAGGGCGGCGACGGGTCTAATAATTTCCATCGACATTGGACGATAGAAACGACCCCGCCGACCTTCTTCGAGGTTATCCACTATGCACATGGCTCGACGAGTTGCCGCACTCTCTCCGACCCGTTGGCTTATGGCCGGATTGCTGCTCACTTTGACCTTCTTACCGATCGATGCACCGGTGAAGTCTGCCGACGAAGTGAAATCGGCGGCAAAGCTGGAAATCAAGCCCGGCGATCACATCTGTTTCATCGGCAACACGCTGCCCGATCGGATGCAGCACGATGGCTGGCTGGAAACGATGCTGCAAAGCCGATTTCCCAAGCACGACTTGGTGATCCGCAACCTCGGCTTCTCGGCGGACGAGTTGACCGTGCGTCTGCGCTCGGCCAATTTCGGCAGCCAGGATCAATGGCTATCGGGCAAGCAGCCCATCCCGGAGCCGGGCCGGCTGACTACTCGTAAGGGATTGATCGATAATCGTCTGGAATACACCAACACCAAGGCCGATGTGATTTTCGCCTTCTACGGCTACAACGAATCGTTCGCCGGTGAAGCGGGGTTGGACAAATTCAAGAGCGATCTCGAAGGATTCATCAAACATACGCTGTCGCAGAAGTACAACGGCAAGAGCGCTCCGCGCCTGGTACTGTTCTCGCCTATCGCGCATGAGAATTTGAAAAGCCCCAACCTGTCCGACGGCGTCGAGAATAACAAACGGCTCGAATTGTACACGAAAGCGATGGCCGAAGTCGCCAAGAAGAACGGCGTCGTCTTCGTCGATCTCTTTCACCCCACGCGCGAGCTGTATGGCAAAAGCGAAAAGCCATTCACCATCAACGGCGTGCATCTGAACACCCACGGCAACGAGGAAGTGGCTCGCATCATGGACAGGGCGCTGTTCGATGGGATGCTCATGCGCGGCGTGAAACAGATGGAAAAGCTGCGCCAAGCCGTTCTCGACAAAAATTTCTACTGGTTTAGCCGCTATCGCGTTCTCGATGGTTTCAACGTCTACGGCGGACGTGCTTTCGAGCGCTATGCCGAGAGACAGTCGAACTACGAAGATCAGCAGCGCGAGTTGGAAGTTCTCGACGTGATGACAAGCAACCGCGACAAACGCATCTGGGCCGTGGCGCAGGGCAAGGATTTGAAAGTCGATGACAGCGATACGCCGCCGTTCATTCCCGTGAAGACGAACAAGCCGGGCAATGGGCCTAATGGCGAACACATTTACATCGACGGCGAAAAGGCCATCGAAAAGATGACGCTGGGCAAGAACTTGAAAGTCAGCCTTTTCGCCTCCGAAAAGGAGTTTCCCGAATTGGCGAAGCCGGTGCAGATGCAGTTCGACGCCAAGGGCCGACTGTGGGTGGCGGCGTGGCCGAGCTATCCGCACTGGAAACCGAAAGAGGAGATGAACGATAAGATCCTCATCTTCGAGGACACAAACGGCGACGGTAAAGCCGACAAAGTGACCGTCTTCGCCGATAAGCTACACTGTCCGACTGGCTTCGAGTTCTACAACGGTGGCGTTCTCGTCGCTCAAGCGCCCGATCTGATGTTTCTCAAGGACACCGACGGCGACGGCAAAGCGGATGTGCGGCAGCGCGTGCTGAGCGGCCTCGATTCCGCCGATTCACACCATACCGCCAACAGTTTCGCGCTCGATCCGGGCGGCGCGCTGTACTTTCAAGAAGGCACGTTCCACCATACCTCGGTTGAGACGCCTTACGGCCCGCCCCAGCGCTGTGTGAACGGCGGCGTTTATCGCTATGAGCCGCGTTCGCAAAAATTCGACGTCTATGTGACCTACGGCTTCGCCAATCCGCACGGCCACGTTTGGGATCGTTGGGGTGAGGACTTCGTCTACGACGGGACCGGCGCGAATCCCTATCATGGGGCGCTGTTCTCCGGTCATCTGGAGTTTCCTCAGAAACACGCGCGTCCACCGCAGGTCTATCAGCAGCGCACGCGCCCCTGTCCCGGCGTCGAGATCCTCTCCAGCCGTCAATTCCCCAAAGAGAATCAAGGCAACTTGCTCGTCGCCAACGTCATCGGCTTCCAGGGCATCTTGCAATATAAGGTCGAAGACAAGGGCGGCAGCTTCGGCGCAACCGAAGCCGAGCCGATTATCTACTCCAGCGATCCGAATTTTCGTCCTTCCGATTTGAAGATCGGTCCCGACGGCGCGATTTGGTTCATCGACTGGCACAATACGATCATTGGCCACTTGCAACACGCGCTGCGCGATCCCAGCCGCGACCGCACGCATGGCCGAATCTATCGCATTACCTACGCCGACCGCCCTGCGCTCAAGCCGGTGGAGATCGACGGCGCGCCTATCGAGAAGTTGCTCGATCTGCTCAAAGAGCCGGAGGACCGGGTTCGCTACCGCGCTCGCATCGAACTGGGCGGGCGCAAGAGCGAAGAGGTGATTGCGGCGGTGAAAAAGTGGGCGGCCGATCTCGATAAGAAAGATCCCCAATACGAGCACAACATGCTCGAAGCGTTGTGGATGCACCAGTATCACAACGTCGTCGATGTCGATTTGCTCAAACGCATGTTGTCCTCGCCGGAGTTCCGCGCTCGCGCCGCCGCCACACGCGTCTTGTGCTACTGGCGCGATCGCGTGCCCGATGCCTTGGAGTTGCTCAAGAAGTTGGCAGCCGACAAGGAACCGCGCGTAAGATTGCAAGCGGTGCGCGCCGCCAGTTTCTTCTCCGTCCCCGAAGCGATTGAAGTGCCCCTCATCGCCGCCGAGCAAGCGTCCGATCCCTACATCGACTTCGTGCGCAACGAGACGATGAGGGCGCTCGATCCGATCGTCAGCAAAGCGATCAAGGCCGGCAAGGAGATTCATTTCACGACCACGGCGGGCGCGCGCTTCTTCCTCAAGAATGTCAGTACCGACGATCTGTTGCGTCTAAAGCGAAGTCCGGGGGTGTATCTGGAATTGCTGTTCCGCAAGGGCGTCCGCGACGAATATCGCAAAGAAGCACTCGCAGGTTTAGCGAAGGGACAGGCCAAAGGCGAGTTGCGCGTACTGCTCGACGCCATCCGCAAACACGACGAAGAAGCGAACGGAGAACGCACCGGCGCACAGCGCCCGCAAGGGACCGATGAAAGCGTGGCATTCGATCTGATTCGTCTGCTAACGAGCCGTCCCGCCACCGAGTTGGCCGAGTCGCGCACCGAATTGGCGAAGATGGCCACCGAGGCGATCGCTCCAGTGATGCGGCAGCTCGGCTTTGTCGCCCTCGTCGCGGCGGATGGCGACGTCGACAAGGCGTGGACGCTGGCCGCCAAGTCGGCGACGACTTTGCGAGATTTCGTGCAAGCCATGCCCTTGTTCCGCGATCCCGGAGCCAAAGCCGCCCTCTATCCCAAAGTCGAACCGCTGCTCACCGGTTTGCCCAAAGAGTTGACCGGCTCGGGGAACGGCAAATCGACGCTCGCCCGCTTCGTCCGCATCGAACTACCCGGACGAAGAAAGACATTGACCCTCGCCGAAGTCGAAGTATTCAGTGATGGCCGAAACATTGCGCGGCGCGGCAAAGCGTCGCAGAAGAGTACGGCTAACGATGGCGATGCCAAAAAGGCCATCGACGGTAACACCAACGGTGCATATGGCGCGGGCGGACAGACGCACAGCGAGGAGAATACCTCGAATCCGTGGTGGCAGGTCGATCTCGGCGGCGAGTATCCCATCGACTCCATTGTCGTCTGGAACCGCACCGACGATGGCCTCGGCAATCGTTTGAAAGGGTTCACCGTCAAGGTTCTCGACGGCAAGCGCCAAGTTTTGTTCGAGAAGAAGAATCTCCCCGCGCCGAAGGAGAAGGTTGCCATCAATGTCGGCGGAGAGTCGCCGGAACATGCCCTCCGCCGCGCCGCCATGATCGCTCTCACCTCGGTGCGCGGCAAAGAGGCCGACGCCTTCAAAGCCATCGCCAAATACGTTGGCGATGCCGCCGACCGACATGCCGCGATTCAAGCGCTGCAACGCATCCCCTCGGCGTATCGTCCCAAGGAAGCAGCCAAACCAACCCTGAATAAACTGCTCGCCTACATCCGCACGATCCCCGTTACCGAGCGTACCTCACCGGCCTCGTTGGACGCCTTACAGTTGGCCGACTCTTTGGCCTCGCTGTTGCCCCTCGACGAAGCCAAGCAAGTACGCCGCGACTTGGGCGAGTTGGGTGTGCGCGTCATCCGCATGGCCACCGTGCCGGATCAAATGCTGTTCGACAAAGAACGCATCGTCGTCAAGGCCGGCAAGCCCGTCGAGATATTTTTCGACAATAACGATCTGATGCCTCACAATTTCGTCGTGGTACAGCCCGGATCGCTGGAGCAGATCGGCATGCTCGGTGAGACGACGGCCCTGCAACCCGGCGCGCTGGAGCGAGGCTACGTTCCACAATCGAACAAGATTCTCCTCAAGAGTCATCTCATCCAACCGCGCAATTCCGAGAAGCTGAGTTGGACCGCGCCCAGCAAGCCCGGCGTCTATCCTTACGTTTGCACCTACCCCGGCCATTGGCGGCGCATGTACGGCGCGTTGTATGTCGTCGAGGATCTCGACGACTATCTCGCCGATCCAGAAGCGTATCTCGTCAAGCATCCGCTGCCCATCGCCGACGAGTTGCTAAAGAATGTGCGTCCGCGCAAGGAGTGGAAATTCGAGGAGTTGGCCTCGTCGGTCGAACACCTCAAGGACGGTCGATCCTTCAGCAACGGCAAGCAAATCTTCCAGGCCGCCAGTTGCATCTCGTGCCACAAATTCGGCGGCGTCGGCAACGAAGTCGGAGCCGACCTTTCCAAGCTCGATCCGAAACAGAACAAACCCATCGAGATTCTCCGCGACATTCTCGAACCGTCGTTCCGCATCAACGAGAAGTATCAAACCTTCACGTTCGAGTTGCAATCGGGCAAAGTCGTGACCGGCCTCGTCGTCGCCGAGACGCCGAAAGAGGTGAAAGTGGTCGAGAATCCCCTTCTCAAAGTCGATCCTCTGGTCATCAAGAAATCGGACATAGCGGAGCGCAAAAAGTCACCCGTGTCCATCATGCCCAAGGGTCTGCTCGATAAGCTGACGCACGAAGAGATCCTCGATCTCATCGCCTACGTCGCCGCCGGTGCCAACCCGCGCCATCCGCTGTTCCAAGGCGGCCACGAACATGGGCATTGAGTGAGCGATCCATCAATAGAAAGAACCGGCGAGGCCTTCCGTTCTCGCCGGTTCGTTCGCGATCTCAAAATCGGATGCAGCCAGGCGATGTTACGCCGCCTTCGGCAATTCTTCACCGATTTTCCAGTTCTTCGGCAGCTTCAGTTCGTCCGCTTCGATTCTTCTGAACTCTTCGGGAGTTACCTCGACAATGATGGACGGGAAAAGGATGCCGCTGGCGGGCACTGGCCCGAAGTGGAGGGGCATCACGCCGGAGGCAAACGTGTTTTCGTTCACCTCCAAGAGCTTAATTGGCTCAGCGCGGTTGGCCTCGACCTCGGCTTTGTCGTTGAGGCGAAAAATCCGCACGAGGCCGTCTTCGATTTCGTAGTGCTTCTTCGCCAACTCTTTCGCCGCCGCCGTTTTTTCTTGGACGATAGCCTGCTCGAAGAAGCTAACCTGATCCACGGCGCATACTTTCCGGTCAAGACTGCCGCATACCGGACATGGAGAGTTGACTTGATCGGGAGTGAGCGACCGATTGCATTTCGCACAATTCACGGGAGCCATCGACTAACCTCTCGCGCAAGGTGTGTTGCGGATTCGTCCATTCTTTCGACAAATCCATCGATTGGATTATAATCGGTCGGAGTGAGATTTCGCTACGGTATCGTGGATTCATTGAAGTCGGCGAACTCAATCTACCGTACTCCACCCTCACCTCTCTCCATTCGCGGGAGGGAGGCTCTTGGGGAATGATTCGGAAATTGGCGGGACAACTCAAGTTGAGTCCCAGCCGCGTCCGAAAGATAAGGAGTATGGGTCGATCCTATCCATCGCGTTCCCGCGCCGAACATCGCACCGCCTAGATTGAAGAGGGAGGTTTCGAGGATGGAGTCCACCGCCGCGCCCACCCGATCGCCCGATGAATGCGTCGCGCTTACCGGTCTCGGCTTTCTGACGGTGCTACAAGAGGCCAACGGCTACCTCGGCGGCTACTTGGTGACGAACATCTGGGGTCGGCCATTGGAGTTTCGGCTCAGCAGCGCCGTCCAGCCCAACCGCGTCCAGCAGATTCTGTATGCCGCTACTCTGGAGCCATACCTGTGCGCCGACCTCATCGGAAAAACCCTGGTGGAGAAGACCGCTGTGGGCGTGCAAGCGATCGTCACCGATCGCGAAACCGTGCTTGAGTTGCGCCACAAAGTCGATTATCCCGTCCTCTGGCTGGCTCCCGCGGACGATGCCTCCGCCGAGGGAGGAGCGGAAGTACGTCCCGCCCAAGATGGCAGAGGTCCACTTCGCTGCCATCCCCGCTATCCCGACGACGCGGCACGCGCGCGCGATTTGTTGGGACAACTCGATACGGGGTTCGATCTGGTCGAGCCGTTCGTCCGCATCCGCGAGGCCATCGGCGAAGCGCGCAAGCTGGGCGTTCATAAGTAGCGGGTTCGATGAAATGCTCGACTCCCGCGGTAATAATCGGAGACGATGAAGGGACCGGGGCGAAACGTGGGAGATGCTTCCCACTTTATCCGTCCTCATCCGGCAGCAGATCGCGATAGCCGAAACGCTCCTCGCGCAGTACATACTCGCCGAGCCTATAGGCTACGCCGCGCTCGAAGTTTGGCCCGGCGAAAACGAAGGTGTGAAACTCGCCGTTCTCGCCGCACGGATCGACGGAGGCGGGAAGATCCGCCAAAAGCGTCTCATCGTAGACGCGACCGGCGAAGGACTCGTCGAGAACGCGCGCGTCGATGCAACACAAGACGGCTTGAAATCCCAGACGGATAAAGCGATGGGCCAACTGTTCGCTGTCCCGCTGCCATAGGGGAAACACACCCTTTAGGCCGTTGCCGAACAATCGCTCCTCCCGGTAGCGGCGCACGTCTTCCAGAAAAATGTCGCCGCAGACGACGCGAGAAACGCCGGCGTTTCGATAGCAAGCCAGGACCGCGCGCATTCGACTCTCGTATTCGTCGTTCGAGCAGCGAGGGGGGATAAGCACTTGGTCGAGGGGATAATCGACGGCTGCCGCCTGCTTCACGAGAAGTTCCTTTCGCACCCCGTGCATACTGATGCGATCGTATCCGTCGGTCACGGTCGTCAGCAAGGCCACGATGTCGTAATCTGCCACAGCTTCGTAGAGCGCCAGCGCGCTATCTTTGCCGCCGCTCCACAAAACAACCGCATTTTCGCGCATTGGACGTCTCCTCTTCCCTGGGTTCGTTCGCCGAGAAACCATCTAGCACCCTCTGACGAAATCGTTACAATCCGCCCCGCCCGTGGACGATGTTCCCCATCGGGACATCCCTCAAGGATCGAGGGCTTCCGCCATGACCTCCGGCAAACCGGACGCAGCCGACACGCTTCATCGCCCCAGCACCAACTTCGCCGCTTTCGCCGTCGGCATTCCACTGGGCATCCTTCTGTTGTTCCTCTTTCACAAGGGACCGCTCCATCGTACCTTTTTATATCGCTACATCGAACGCCCCGTCGAGGGGGTGGAACTGATCATGTTCTGTTGCGCCCTCGGTGCCTTGGGCGCGAAGTATGTGCAAAGCCTGCTGGAACGGCGTGCGTTCCGCGTCGAGATTCTGCCTCCGTGGACTGGACGACCCGTCCCTCTCACCGAGGCGAGCAATCTCCGCGCCGGATTGCAGCGCTTGCCGAAGCGCTTGCGAAACACTTTCCTCGTTCAGCGCATCCAAGCCATTCTCGATTTCCTCTGTCAGCGCGGGTCCGCCGCCGAACTCGACGATCAGATGCGCTCGCTTCTCGACGGCGACGGCATCGTCCTCGAAGGGAGTTACGCTCTCACACGATTCATCACTTGGGCGATCCCCATTCTCGGCTTTCTCGGCACGGTTCTCGGCATCACCGACGCCATCTCCGGGGCGACGCCGGAGGTTCTCGAAAAGAACATGAGCCAAGTGACCGACGGCTTGTCCTACGCCTTCGACGCCACGGCCCTCGCTCTCAGTTTAACCATGATTACCATGTTTTGCAGCTTTCTCGTCGAACGCCGCGAACAGAGTATCCTCGAAGATGTCGATCGCGAAGTCGAACGGCAACTGGCCCATCGCTTCCTGCGCATCGCCGGCGACAGTGGGCCTTTCGTCGAGGCACTTCGTCAGAATACGCAAGTATTACTCGATGCCACGGGGCAACTCGTCGAACGACAGGCGGAAGTCTGGGCGCGGGCACTGACGGAGAACGAACGTCGCATTCAAGAATCGGCGGCTCGGCAGCAAGATCAAATGGCGGGAACGCTCGAAGCGGCGCTGAAAAACACCCTGCAAACCCATTCGCAATGGATGACGGCTTGGGAGAAACAGTCTGTCGAGCGCGGTTCCAAGCTGTTCGAGCAGTTGGCGGCCTTGGCGAGTGTGGTCCGCGACTACGGGCGCGATCAACAGTCGGCTTTGGCGCGCGTCGGCGAGGCGCTGTCGGCTCAGGTTGCGGCACTCGGCGGATTGCAACAAGGCGAGCAACATTTGCTGAACCTGCAGTCCGGCTTGCAGAGAAATCTCGAAGCGTTGGCCGGAGCCGGAGCGTTCGAGCAAACCCTGCACACATTGACGGCGGCCATTCATCTACTAACGGCGCGTGTGGGTGGAACCGGAGTCTCGACGGTCGGACGCGATCCCGCGAATCGATCCTTGTCGCCTCAAGCAACGTCTCCACCGCGCGCTAATCCCGGAAAGGCTGCATGAGAGGACGCAGGCACAAACTGCAAGTCTCGACGTTTCCCTTTCTCGCCGTCTTGCTCTGCGCGATGGGGTCGCTGATCCTGATCTTGCTGGTCATGGATCGTAAGGCGCATCGGGCCGCCCTCAATCGAGCGCGTCAGCAAGCGGCGAAGCTGGCCGAGGAGAGTGCGCGCGGCGAGGCCGAACGGGAACGCAGTCGGGCGCAGGCGCTCGCGGAGCAAGAGAAGAAACGTGAGGATCGACATGCCAAACTAACGGACCAACAGATCGAACTCCAATTGCAGATGCGGAAAGTCCGCGAACAACTGCAAGAAATTGCCGCGCGTTTGCACTACGAGCAGGACACCAGCACCGAACTCAAACGCAAAGTAAAAGACAAACGCGATCGGCTGAACGAAGACGAACAACTGTTAATGGCCCTGCGCTCGCGCGCCCAGCAGAGCGAAAATCAATCGAAGGAGTCGAACCAAGCGCTGCATCGCATGACCGTCGATCTGCTGCGGATGGAGCAAGCGCTCAAGGATCTGAAGGCGGCGCAGCAGCAGGAGCGCAAGACGTTTTCGGTGGTTCCCTATCATGGGCGGCGCGGAGAGAATCAACGCCCCATCTATGTCGAATGCGGGGCCGAAGGGGTCGTCTTCCACCCAGAACGCAAGGCTATGTCCGTCTACTCGCCCTGGTCCGGTTCGCGCGGGTCACCGGGTGGCGTACGCGCCGAGGTCGAGCGGCGCATCGCCAAGCAACGCGCCAAGCTCGCCAACCTCCCCGGCAATAAAGAACTCAAACCGTATCTTCTTTTGTTGGTGCGTCCCGCTGGGGTGAACAACTATTACCTCTTTCAGCGGTCGTTGGTGGGGCTGGACCTCAAGTTTGGCTACGAGTTCATCGACGACGATTGGGTTCTGGATTTTCCCGCCGACGACGAGATGCCGAACGTGCAACCGTGGATGACTGCCACCAAGACTCCCACAATTTCCCCCGCTCCTATCGCTCAAACACCGCCGAACGAACCCGCCCCTCACCCCGTTTCGACGGCTTCGGGAGGGAATCCAGGCTCTGGCTCCGCGAGTGGAGTGCGCGGCTTGCAGAGTCATCTGGCAGAAGTTGGAACGGGAAATGGACAAATCGGATCGCCCATGTCGTCTGAATTCTCAGCCGGCACGAGAGGGGGGAACGGTACGACACCATCGGGCGCTGGGAGAGGCAGCGGAGGACCGGGTTCGTATCCGCCCTCCGGCGTCGCATTATCGGGAGCGAACGGCGGATTCATTGGCGGCACGGGGAACGCGAACCGTGCCGGAAGCCAAGGCGGTAGTGGGTTCGTCGGCAATGTGGGTGATCCCTCCGTGTCGGGGCAGTCTCCCTCCACGCAAGGCACGGGTGAGAATGGATTGTTTCCGTCTTTCGGTCCCGGGGGGAACACGAGCAGAGAGCGCGGGGTTGCGGGAGCGACCGTGGGACGCAGCCATGGGCGAGGACACCCTTCGGCCATGCCACCCTCTCAAGGAGGGATCGAAAACGGAGGTGAGGGCGAAGGCGAATACGGCCCGCCGGGTTCAGGTTCCAAGATCGGAGGCGGCGGCTTTCGTGGATTGGCTTCAGGGATACCGAGCGGAACGGGTTCGGGGTCCGGCTACGGTTCGGCTTCGTCGCAGCCTGGAACACCTACCGGTGTCGCGTCTGGTCCATTCGGTGGCGGAGTCCTTGGCGGCCAGGGGACAATCGGCGACGGAGTGCCGGGAAGTGGAGGCTCCGGCAGCGGCGTGCCGGGAACCGGAGTAGCCGGAGGTGGAGCGACAGGAGCGGGAGCGCCGGGGAGTCGTGGTTACGGTAACGGGACGCCGGGGAGCGGAGGTTCAAGAGGTGGAGTGCCGAGTAACGGCGGGTCCGGCACGGGCGCGCCGGGGGATGGATCGTCGAATGGTGGAACATCGGCATCCGGCTCGCCTCAAGCAAATAACCCCGGTCAGTTCGGTTCGTTGGGCGCGCGCGGAGGCAACGACGAAATGGGGCCGGGCGCACCCAATTCCATGGGAGGAGGTACGGTTGGCAGCGAAGGCGCAGCAGTTCTCGGCTCTCCCGTGACTGGTTCCGTGGATTCGAGTGGCAACGATCCGGGCGGATCATTTCCCGACTCACCCGGCATGTCCGGCGAACCGAATGCGCCAAACGGTGCGACTCCGCAAACGAAACCGGCCGGAGGCGGCTCCGAGCGCGTGATCTACATCGATCCCTTGACCGGCAAACAGATTATCCCGCCCCCGCCTCCCCCTTCACAAACAGCATCACAACCTCCCTCGGAGGAACCGGCCGGCAATCGTGCCCCGCCGCGCGCGCGCATCTATCACGGAACGAACAACAACAGCGGCGGCGAGGGCGAGGGCGAGACCGGCGGAGCGCAAGGCGACCCGATGAATGGACTCGCCCCACCGCCGCGTTCCAAACCGCGCCGGCCCATTGTCTCCCAGCCGGCCTGGATTCACGGTGGGCGCGATTGGACGATCTACCTCGAATGCCGCAGAGATACGATCGTGCTTTACCCCTCGCAACAAGCGTTCTCCCTAGCCGACTCGATTCGACCGCCGTCCGACAATTCGCTGATAAAAGCGATCCGAAAAATGATCGATCGGCGGCAGGGCGGGCGTCGGCCCGGCGAACCGCCCTATCATCCCCAGTTGTGCCTGCTGGTTCGACCGGAGCATATTCGTACTTTCTTGTCGCTCTATCCGGCGTTGGACGCGCTGCCGATCCCGAAAACGCGCCGCAACGTGGATGTGGACGACGATGTCATCGGCATCGTCATCGGCTCTGTCCCCTAGGGAAACCATGTTCCGAAGACGAAGAAAAAGCCGTGAAATCGAATTCAGTTTCGATTCCTTTCTCGATGTGGTCGCCAACGTCGTCGGCATTATCCTGCGCCTGATCCTCATCGCCTGGGTCGGAGCGCGCTCGTACAAGGTCGTGGTCCCAACGCCGACCCCTGAGTTGACACAAGAAGAAATAGCGGAAATCCCCGATCCGCAAGATCCGTTGGCTCCCGAACTCGAGCGCCAGCGGCGCGAGTTGGCCGAGACGCAGGCGAAGTTGCTCGAACAACTCAAGGAGTGGCAGAAGACGCAGCAAGACAGCACCCTTACTGCCGAGGAACTGTCGCGCCTTACCGGACGGATGAGCGAAATCGAATCGAATCGAAAAGCCTTCGAGGAAATCACACAAAAGGAAGCCGAGTATCTGCGCCGCGCCGCCCTGTCGTCGGAGGAAATCCGCGAACGAAGCAAGCGTGCGATCGAAGAAATCGAAGCGCTGCGCAAAGCCCCGCCGAGCAAGAAGTCGCTCCGCTATCGCACGCCGGTAAGCCACGAGTTGCAGACGGAAGAGTTGTTGTTCGAGTGTCGCGGCGGACGAATCTCCTTTATCGACTACGGTAAGTTTAAGTCCGAGATCGATGCCGTGATTCGCGACGGCGACAAGCTGCGCGACAGCGACCGCTACACCGGGGTGACGGAACCAGCCGGAGCATTTCGCTTGCGCTACACGCTCGAAGTCGAAGGCTATCCCCGACAAATAGGTATCTCTTGGGAGGTCGAGCCGATGGCCGTCGCGCGCGGCGAAACTCTGGAACAGGCTCTCGCGCCCGACTCCGAATTTCGTCGCATCACCGAGAGTGTCGAGCCGAAAATCACCGCGATAACCATCTGCGTCTATCCCGACAGCTTCCCCCTCTATCGCAAACTGCGCGACTATCTATTCGAGCGCGACCTGGTCGTTGCCGGTCGGCCTCTGCCCGAGGGAGTTCCCATCGCCGCCGACCGCAGGGGGACGCACTCGCGCGGACAATGAGTCTCAGCTACGGACTTGGCGAGTTCTCGAATTCTAGCTCGCTTTCGCCCAACGACTCCGTCTTTGCATCGGACTTCCTCGCGCTGACAGCGTCGACCAAGCAAGGTAAACTGCATTTGGACCTTCTCCGCAGCCTTGATTGATGGGGATTCCGCGATGGTTCGGATGCGACGATTCTGCTCCTTGGTTTTCGTCTGCTCTCTTGCGATATGCTCAGGTTTGCCCGAAAAAGCCCGTGCGGATTGGCCTGTTCCGCGTGGCCCATCTCACGAACCGTCTCCGTTTCGCTTCGATCCGAACTCGCTCAAGTCACTGCCCAAAGAATATGTCGATGACTCCGCCGCCTGTATCCTCCATGCCGCCACGATCCATCTCGTCGAGTCCGACGGAACGGTCGAGTCCATCGGCCACGAAGTCACGCGCCTGAACGGGCGCAAGGGTATCGAAAAGCTCGGCGAGTTTCGTAACATCACTTACGATCCGTCCTATCAAAAGCTCACTTTGAATGAGGCGTGCATCCACAAAGCCAACGGTCGCAAGGTCGAGATTGAGCCGCGCCACGTTCAACTCCGCGACGTGGCCACCGATTTTCAAGTGTACGACCGCGATAAGCAACTCATTATCAGCTTCCCGACTTTAGAGGTCGGCGATGTCCTTGAAGTAAAGTGGACCGTGCGCGGCAAACATCCCGAACACGGCGGTCAGTTCTTCACGCGCTACTCGTTTGCCGACGCCAACTATCCGGTAGCCGTCGATCTATTCCAGGTTCGCGTCCCGAAGTCGAAGTCCTTTCACCATGCCTCGGTAGGGGGAAAACTGGAGCCGCGATGCGTCGAGGACGACCGTTCGCGCACCTACACCTGGAAGGCTCTCCATTGCCGTAAATTGCCGCAAGATAATAATCTTCCACCGAGAGAGCAATTGTCTCTTTCCGTGGCCTGCTCCACTTTTGCTTCGTGGGACGAGGTGGGGACATGGAAGAAGCGTCTGCGCGCGGATTGTTGGGAATGCACGCCGGCTTTGCGCGAAATTGTGCAAACGACGACGCGCGGGCTGACGAGGGCGGAGGACAAGGCGCGCGCGCTGACGCATTGGCTGCGGCGAAACATTCGCTACGTTTCGACGGGAGAGAAGCACGACTACACTCCGCATCCGCCGGCCGTCGTCCTGAGCAATCGCTACGGCGATTGCAAGGATACGAGTCAAATGTTGGCCGTCCTGTTGCGGGAGGCCGGATTGACCGTCGAGTTGGCTACCCTCGGATCGCTCGACGACGGACAAGTGATGGAATCGGTCCCTTCGCCGTGGGGCACGCACGCCATCTTGCTCGTCACCATCGACGGCAAACCGCATTGGATCGATACGACCTCCAGCCTCGCGGGCTGGGACTTTTTACCGCGCGAAGACCGCGATCGACTGTGTTATATCGTCAATTCCAAGGGGGGCATCCGTCGGGTCCGGACTCCCTCCTTGATGGCGAGCGGGAATCGCACCGAACAGACTACGGAGATCTGGATTGGAGCCAATGGTTCGTCGCGCTGCGAGCGCATCGCGGTGTTTCACGGCAGCGCGGCCATGGGGCAACGCGATAACTTGCTCGAGGTGCCGGTCGGCGAGCGGCGACGGCAAATCGCCTCCGCATTGCAAGATGCCAACAGTCGGACACATTTAATTCATTTTCGAGTCGATGAGGGCAAACTGCGCGATTACGAAAAGCCCGTCTCAATTCGCACCGTCTTCGAGATTCCCCATCAGTTCGTCGGCGAATCCGAACGTGAAGGCGGGATTGCCGACAGCAAAATCTGGAACAAATTCCTCGCCTTTCCTCTCGATTACGATCGATCCGTGCCATTAGATCTTCAGCAACCTTTTATGACACACCACCGATATATCATTCATTTACCGTCCGCGTACTATCTCGACTCGTTGCCGGGCGACGCGATCTATCGCACGCCGTGGTCGAGCTTTCGACGTTCGGTGAAAGCGCTGTCCGAAGGCGAAAGAATCCGCGATCTGGAGATTGACTTCTCCTTGCAGTTGGACAAAAGCACGATTGAACCATCCGAATTTGCCTCGTACCGCGAGTTTCACGAATGGGTAAATGGCTCCTATCGCGCCTGGCTGACGCTGAGACAGACCGAGGACGCATCGGACGCGAGGGCGCTGGAGACGCTGCTCTTTTATGCTCCGCAAGACCAGCGGAACACCACGATTCTCGCTCGCCTTTATATTAATAATCAACGATTGACCGAGGCGCGGCGCGTTCTTGAGCGCGGGCGCTACTATCTCCCCGATGCAACCGAACTGTGGGAGTTGAGCGTTGTCGCCGCCGCGTCGGCGAAAGAGAAGGAAGCGTTGCAGCGCGAGTTGGTGCGCCGATTTCCACACGAGCATCGTCATGCAATCAAACTCGCTTCGATCCTCGTTAGTGTCGGTCGGCAGGAAGAAGCGCGCGCGATCCTCGATCCGCTGACGAAGAATGATTTCGCCTCGATCCGCGCGCGTTCTCATTTTCAACTGGCACGCAGTTATTATCGTCGAGACGAATTGCCGCAAGCATTAGAACATTGGGACAAGGCCGCCTCACTCGATGCGGATTCCGTTCGTACCGTCCGGTCCTATCATCTGAAGGGACGCATTTACGAAGAGATGGAGCGGTTGGACAAGGCCGAAGAAGCCTATGAGATGGCACTGACAGTAACGAGAGATTCCGAATTGGCCCTGGATTCTCTCGTTCAATTGCAATTCAAGCGAGGCCGACGTTTGCGAGGTCTCGATTATCTACGACGCTATGCCGTGGCCGTCGGCGACGAACCCATTGGTTTGTTGTTGGCTGCCGGGTACTATTTGCGCCTGGGATTATACGATGAGGCGTTGGAGTTGGCCGGCCGCGTCGGGGAAACTCAGCATGCGAATAAAGTTCATCGCATCGTTGGCTCCGTTCATTTTCAACGCGGTGAATATAAGGAAGCGGTGGAACATCTCAACCTTGCCGAAGCGGGGAGCGATACGGAATTGGGACTGCTCACCTCGTATCTCATGCTCGCTCAATGGGACGCGGCAACTCGGCGTCTTCCCCGCGCCGAGAAGACCGTTAAGCCGAGTTTGGCCCTTCGATCTCTTCTCGATCGACTGCACCAACTTCAGGCGAGGAGGAAGGCGCTGGAGAAGTTGGCTCCCGCTCCAGAGGACAAGGCGAAAGAATGGAGCTTGGCTCTGGACGCACTCGTCTGCGCCGAATGGGCGCGCGCGGACAAGAGAAAAACAACGAAGCAGATTGAGAGTCTCCTCAAATCATCCATGAACCTCGGCGTCGAGCCTGGACCCGCGTTCGCTCTGCGGGGACGGCTCGCTTTGGACGAAGGCAAACTTGCCAAGGCGCTCGCCGACGCGGATCAGGCCATCGCCCGCAGTCCCCTCGACGCTCAAGGCTGGTATGTGCGCGGCAGAGTGCGTTTGGAGCGAGGCCACGACCAAGCCCTCGCCGATCTGACGAAGGCCGCTCAGCTGAGCGACCGTAAAGACGCCGACATTTTACACGCACTGGCCGATGCCCTGTTTCGCGCTGGTCGCCTCGACCAGGCATTGACCGCGCAGCGCGCCGCGGTGCTACTCAAACCCCAGGACGGCGAGATGGTTGAGCAGCTTACCGCCTTCGAGAAGGCCAAGAAGCCTTCATAGCAATGGCTGCCGTTCGGCTGCGGATAAGGGGAGAATCGCTAAACGTCGTTGCGCCCAGTGGAGGCAGCGGTAGACTTCAGCAGTTCCGCCGCTCCCGAAGCCAGAAGTATCTCGGCGAGTTGTCGTCCGATCGCCTCGGCGTCGGAGGCGTTCCCCTCGTGTTCGGCCTCAATGCGTCGATCACCGTTCCTCGATAGCACCGCGCCGCGAAGGTGCAAGCGTTCCGCATCGATTCGCGTTGCGGCACCGATGGGCACTAGGCAACCGCCTCCCAAGCCTCGCAAGAGGGCGCGTTCGGCCAGCACGGCCAACCGGGTCGCTCGGTGATTGAGGCGATCGAGCAACTCGAGAACGGGCGAATCCTCGGATCGGCACTCCAAACCCAAGGCCCCCTGACCGATGGCGGGAAGCATCCATTGCGGATCGAGCAACTCGGTTATGGCCGATTCCAAGCCGAGTCGCAGCAGTCCGGCCTCGGCGAGTACGATGGCGTCGAGGCGCTGTTCCTTAAGTTTGCGCAGCCGCGTTTCGACGTTGCCGCGCAGATCGACGAGGTGCAGATCGGGGCGTCGGTGCAAGGCTTGCGAACGGCGGCGCAGACTACTGGTGCCGACAGTTGCTCCCGGTGGGAGATCGTCGAAGTGCTTGTACTCGTTCGAGACAAACGCGTCTCCCGCCGGTCCTCGTTCGGGCACGGCGGCGAGAGACAATCCGTCGACGCGGGTAGTCGGGAGATCCTTCAGGCTGTGGACGGCGATGTCCACGGTATTGGATAGCAAGGCGCGTTGTATCTCTTTGGTAAACAGGCCGTCGCCGCCGATTTGCGATAGTGCCGCGTCGCGGATGCGGTCGCCGGAAGTCTCGATCTCGACGAACTCCACGGGACGAGGGGCGGCCAAGGGGCGCAGAAGCGCAGCGACATGGCGTGCCTGCCATAATGCCAAAGGGCTGCCGCGCGTGCCGATTCGGAGTGGGTTCATGCTTGAGGCGCGCCTAGATTTTGCAGTGCCTGTCGGATTTTTGCCGCCGTCGTCGCCCTCTCTTCGCGGCCCGTCTCCATGCGGCGACGCCACGCCCCGCCCTCGCGCTCGGCTTTGTCGATGCCCAGCCAAACGGCGGACATCCGCTCTGGATCGTCGAGATAGCGCGGGAACAGATGCCAATGCAAGTGCGGCACTTGATTGCCCAATAACTCGTAATTGAGCTTATGGGGACGATACCCGGTCTGAAGTGCCTGAGCGAGCAAACACATTTCGTCGAGATAAGCGCGGCGTTCGTCCGTCGGCAGATCGTTCAACTCGGTGGCATGGCTGCGCGAAACCAGCACGCAATAGCCTTGATAGAACTGCCACATTCCCAAGAGGGCGACGCTGTGGGGAAAGCGCCAGATAACATCGGAGGCACCGAATTCGTCGATTGTCTCCATCTTCCAACACCAGGGGCAATCCGGTTCGTTCAAGGGCTACTCCCTTTTCGGGCGTTTCGTTTAGAGCTAACCGAAACAACTTGTGGACGAAGCGGGCACCGTTTCGAGCGGGGCAGATAATGGATAGCGCTTGTCGCTTATCCATGCCCCCGCCGGACAGCCGAACATCGTGCCGAGCAGGGCGGGAGTTATCGCGGCTTCGTCCCCTGACGACGATGCCCCGCCGTCGCGCAGCTTCCAGCGGAGGAAAATCAGTGCGAGCCAGAGTGTCAGCCCGCCGCCGAGGCAGACGAGAAGAAAGCCATCGTTGTCTCCCGGCGAGGAACCCCGCGTCGCCCGCTCGTGCAAGACATCGCGGACGCGCTGCACGACCGCGAGCAAGTCGCCTTGGTTCCCGCCTTCGCGGATGCGCCGAAGCAACGCCCGCCGCAGGGCTTCGTCGTCGGGGAGAACCACGATCTGCACGGCCCGGGGTCTGCGACAGAGAACGACATAGATGCCGGGTTGCCCCGTCTCGTCGGCGAGTCGTCGCGCCCGATCTTCCAACGAACGATAAACCTTGGGCGTCCTCAAGATGTTATACCAAGGCCGCAACCCTGGAGTAGGTGACGCAAGGGTTTGCACGAACACAGCGCGGTCGAAATCACGACGAATCGAGTCGATGTCTTTCTCGGCGCGCGAGAGTGTCTCGGCGGAATAAAGTCGCGCGTCATCGCGGATAGGTGCTGGCATCGTCGCACCGAACGCGGGCTTCGCGATACCCACCATCCACAGAGCAGCGATCCCGAATAAGCAGGGCGAACGCATGATAGTTATCCTTCGGTCGTGGCTTGATCTAAGGAAAACCGGCTAGAAATCGCCTCCGCCTCCGAAGTCGCCACCGCCAAAATCTCCTCCACCAAAGTCTCCGCCTCCGCCAAAGTCACCTCCACCTCCGAAGTCGCCTCCGCCACCGTCTCCGCCTCCGAAGTCTCCTCCACCGTTGCGGTCGTCGTCTCCGAAGTCGCCCCCGCTACCGGAGTAGTCCGTATCGTCGGCAGTACCACTGTAATCGTTCGACGGAGGCGTCCCGGCTTGCGCCGAATTACTCCAACCGGAGGAGCCGCTGCCGTGAAAGAACGAATCGTACAGCCACATGCCCGCAGCCGCTCCGAACATGCCTCCTAGCATCGAGCTGAGAAATCCTCCTCCCCCTCCGCCTCCTCCGCCGTAGCCCCCTCCGCCGCCGTATCCACCGCGCCCGCCGCCCGTGAAGGCACGGATCAATCCAAAGACGACCCACAGGGCCAACAAAGCCACCAAGCCAACACAAATGTACCCCATGATAGAACTCCTGCCACCGCCCGTGCCGACCGCCGCGGGCGCACTCGCTGATTTCTTGCCGTGTCCGGGCCATTCTTGATTGGGCTGAAGCCGTGCGCCACCCGTTCGACCGAGGTTCTGCCGCAGTGTTTTGGCATAAAAATCGACACCCTCTTGCAATCCGTCGTCGAATTTCTTCTCCTTGAACCTGTCGATCAAGATCTTGACCAACTCGCTTCGATTCCGCACGGTAAAGGCTTTCTTCGCCGTCTCGTTGCCGACTTCGATTTGCAAGTGGGAAGGAGTCTTGCAAATGAGGATGTAGACCCCGTTGACGGCATTCTCGTGCGCTCGGTCCCGCGCCCACTTCTCGAAAAACTCCTTCTTCTTTTCCTGAGAATAGTCCTTTTTCATCGCTTCGGGAATCTCAGGAAAGGTCTCCACCAACAGATCCTTGTCGAAGTCCTGAGCAATTTTTTTGATCTTGTCGTTCGCTTTATTGAGGGCATCGGCAGAGAAGAACTTTCCGTCGTCCTTAATGACCGGAGCGACGGCGGCACTCGCCCATCCGGCGAAGCCGAGCCAAGCGAGCAGCAAGGCCGGTATCAGCGTCCAACGATAAAGCGAAACCATAAGGCACGATCCTCTCGGAGTAGGTTCGGACATTGGCCATGAACATCGAGCGATGCTTCTCTTATATTATCGGGGAGAAGTGGCCGATGGAACAGTCCCCCGGCGCGGGCGGGCAGCCTCGCCTCAGATTACCCGTTCTCCGGACAACGCTCGGAGCCGGTCGACGAAGGAGAGTTTACGGTGCCTCGAATGCACTCCACGACGATTTTAGCCGTTCGACATCGAGACGGCGTAGCCATCGGCGGCGATGGGCAGGTGACGCTCGGACAGTACGTCGTCAAGAGCGACGCGCACAAGATACGACGGCTATACAGTGGGCGCGTCTTGACGGGGTTCGCCGGAGCCTCGGCGGATGCCTTCGCGCTGCTCGAACGCTTCGAGGCCAAGCTGAAAGACTTTCAAGGCAACGTCCCGCGCGCGGCGACGGAACTGGCGAAGGATTGGCGCATGGATCGGAGTCTGCGCCGCTTGGAGGCCATGTTGATTGCGGCGGATCGCGAGCATCTCCTCATGGTCGGCGGCACGGGCGACGTTATCCAACCGACGGACGGCGTGGCAGGAGTCGGTTCCGGCAGTCCGTACGCTCTCGCCGCCGCCCGCGCTCTCCTCAAGCATGCCGATCTCAGCGCCGCTCAACTGGTTCGCTCCGCCTTGGAAATCGCTGCCGACTTGTGCATCTACACGAATCGCAACATCGATGTGGAAGAACTGTAACGGCTATCGGCTTTCGGCTGTCGGCTATCGGTCAATACATCTGAGGCTAAAAACCGTAGACTTAGGGTTTGATACGAAAGCCGTTTGCCGACTGCCGACAGCCGACAGCCGACAGCCGACAGCCGACAGCCGATAGAGCTTTTGGAGGAACAACGTGGCAGATTTAACCCCTCGGCAGATCGTACAAGAACTGGATCGCTATATCGTCGGTCAAGACGCGGCCAAGCGCGCGGTGGCCATCGCCATCCGCAATCGTTGGCGTCGCCAGCAGCTGCCGGAGGATCTCCGCAAAGATGTCACGCCCAAAAACATCATCATGATTGGGCCGACGGGTGTGGGCAAGACCGAGATCGCCCGACGACTGGCTCAACTGGTGGGTGCGCCGTTCCTCAAGGTCGAGGCCACCAAATACACCGAAGTCGGCTATCACGGCCGCGATGTCGAGAGCATGATCCGCGACCTCACCGAAATCGCCATCGGCATGGTGCGCCAGGAACAGCGTCAGACCGTTGAGATCAAGGCTCAGGAGCGCGTCACCGAACGATTGCTCGATTTGCTTTTGCCGCGTTCGAGCAATTGGGATCCGGAAAACACCGAGGAAAACGAGCGCTATCAACGCAGCCGAGACAAGTTGAAGGCGCGTCTCGAAGCCGGCGAACTGGAAGATCGCCCCGTCGAATTAAACGTCGAGCAGAAGCTCGTGCCGGTGCAGATCTTTTCCAATCTCGGCATGGAACAGATGGATCTCGACTTTCAGAATATGTTCGAGCGCATCGCGCCGCGCCAGCAACAGCAGCGGCAGATCCCCCTGCGCGAGGCGCGTCGCATCTTGCTCGAACAAGAGACCGAAGCCCTCATCGACCGGCAGGTTGTTACCGAAAAGGCCGTCGAGTTGGTCGAGAATCAGGGCATGGTCTTCCTCGACGAATTGGATAAGATTTGCGGGCCGCAATCGGGACACGGGCCGGACGTGTCGCGCCAAGGGGTGCAGCGCGATCTGTTGCCCGTCGTCGAGGGCACGACCGTCAACACGCGCTACGGAGCCGTTCGCACCGATCACATCCTGTTCATCGCAGCCGGCGCGTTCCATGTGTCCAAGCCGTCGGATCTGATGCCGGAGCTTCAAGGTCGATTTCCCATCCGCGTCGAATTGACGGACCTTTCGCGCGATGATTTCCTTCGCATCTTGACCGAGCCGAAGCATTCGTTGACCAAGCAGTACGCCGGTCTGTTGGCCACCGAGGGGGTGACACTCGACTTCGTCGAGGAAGGGATCGAAGCCTTGGCCGACATCGCCTGCGAGGTCAACAGCTCGACGCAAAACATCGGTGCCCGCCGCTTGCATACCATCCTTGAGCGCGTCGTCGAGGAGATCAGCTTCGAGGGACCGGATCGCAAAGAGAAGCACGTTCGCATCGACGGTTCCTATGTACGGGAACGATTGCGGGAGATACTCCAAAAGGAAGATTTGACGCGCTTCATTTTGTGACAGCTATCCGAGGGACTCCCTTTTCCTTGACTGCGTGCGAGAGAGGGGGGGGCTTCTTCCATTGGCGGAGAGACTGTTCGAGAATCAGCTGGAGTTGTCGCAGTTTCGTACAGGGGAATGTGAGGACGAAGCGGGGTCGTCGGCTGAAAAATCGTGCGAGATGCGCGATGTCGCTTGCAGAATGCGCGATGATCCCGAAGCCCTCGTTTGACCTCCTCGCATTGGGAATCGCCTGCTCGTTTCACCTTCGCTACTTTACCTAGCCTGAAATGAAAACTGCCGATCTCCCCCAATTTCGCCCCTGGTCGCTCGGCGATCAACTTGCTTGAAATGCGAGCAGATCAACCATAGCACTGCGCGAAGTATGTGCAGCAGAAAAAGATCTTCTCCACAATTCTGAGACAGAATCGCTGCTTATTTCCTCAAGTTTTAAGGCAAATTTCAGGCACATCGTCGCCTAGGAGAGAATTCCGTCGAAACCTCGGCATCCCCTTTGCATTAAATGTTCGTTAGGTGGCCCGCTCTCGATTGACCCTGGGCAAAGTGTCGGCTATCGTGTCAGAGTAAGGTTCGTGGGATGCTGCCCAATTGCAAAGGAGCTGATTGGTATGCGAAGTCCAATTAAACTTGGGGCGTTCGCTCTGGTTTTACTGGCCGTATCGACTTTATCGCCTTCCCTTCACGCAGCGGCGAGAGTGAGCAGCGAAGAGCAAGTAGCGGTGTTGATGAAGTGGTATCGAACCGCGTTCGACGAGGGGAAGTACAAGCAAGCGGAACAGTATGCCGAGTTGGCGAGCGAATTAGCGCCCGACGATCCTCAGATTGTCGTCGCGTTAAAGTTGGCTCGACGACAGCAAACTCAAACCGCCTCGGCTCCGAAGGTTGAAAGAGAATTGGAGCGGGTGATGTTGAAGCTCAATCGCATGGAGCAGCAGTTGAAGGTCATGGAATCGCAACGACGCCAACGAACGCGCGTCCAAATCGCCAAGGAACCGCCCGGCTCTCCCGACGCCAACGACTAGCGCCCCGTCAGACTTTACAGGAACGATCCCTAAAGGGGGGTGGTTCAGCCCACCAATCGAGTTACCGAGTTCGAACCGAGAGGAGATACAGCAGCCGCAGATTGCGTTCGAGCTTGCGTTGCCACAGGGCGGGATCGAGGTGGCCGGTGTGTTCGATGACAATATCCGTGAAGCGCACGGCATGTTCGGCCTTAGACGACGTTCATGATGCCATCGCAGAGATTGACACGCATCGTGCCGAAATCGCCAATCATGTCAGGCAGGCTCTTACTGCGGGGCCGTCTCGCGTATAATCCGATCTTGACCTTCTATCCGAAAGCTCAGTTGGTAATGGGCGACAATTGAACACGGCCACAGCACGCCAAGCCGATCGAGTGATGCATTCGATACTTTTTTCTCGTTCCCAAGTCCTGTTTGGGAACGAGGGAATCAGCGTCAGCCGCCTTAGCTCGCCGGTAGGACATTGACAATGCGGACTGACTCAACGCCGACGTTCACTACTTGGCCGACGAGACGAACAATGCATTCGGGATCGTCGGCGCGGTTGGGGTCGGAGTGGATGCCGCTGCGCTTGTCTTCGCTGATTTGATACTGGTCGATGATCCATTCCAGGGTGCTGCGGTTGCCGAGACGATACCCCAACCCCTCCGGCGGGATGCCGGATCGTGTTAGATGCCGCTCATTTGCGATTCCAAGATTTAGAGGCACACTCGGTTTCCTTGGGTTTCCTTGTTTCCTTCCCACGAGTCCTTCTTCTGGCTTTCTTTTCCGTTGTGTGGTAATTTGGAAATGAATCGTACCAAAAAGGTTGGACATGAACGATCATCCAAACAAGCACATCCGAGAGGCAGTGGATTACGCCCTCGGGAAGGGTTGGCGGCTGGCGAAATCCGGCCCGCGCGCTCATGCTTGGGGACGGTTATACTGCTCGGCGCTAACGCGCGACGGCTGCATACTTAGCGTCTACAGCACGCCGCGCGTGCCCGAAAACCACGCGCGCTACCTTCGGCGTCGCGTCGATGCTTGTCCGCACTAGCCCCAGATGGGGCCAAGGAGTGACGCACTATGAACACTTACGCATTTGACGTTGTCTTGAAGGATGTACCAGAGGTGAGCGACGAAGGGGCGGATGAATTGTTCGCGGCCGGTTGCGACGACGGCACGCCGGCTGCCTGCGCCGGCGTGGTGTGGATTCATTTCGACCGCGAAGCAACCTCGTTGGAAGAGGCGATTGCCTCGGCCGTCGCGCAAGTTCAGGCTGCCGGTTTCCGAGTGTCCAAAGTGGAGTTGGACGCAGACGCGGCGGTGTCCCTCGGGGCGTAAACGATGCCACAGCCGGCGATTGACCGCTGCGAACGGAGCGAACCGCTATCGGCGGCTCATGTCGCAGCGGTGCTAAGCCGTTTCTGTGGTGCCTCAGGCAAAACACTTGAAACTCTTGAACCCGAGTTCCATGATCCGGTGCTGATTTTGGCATCGTAAGCCACAACCTGCAAACTATTTCCGGTTACGCCGAGTATGCCGCCATTGTACTCCGACCTCTTCTTCGCTTTCTTTCCACCACGATTCTATTCTTCTTCTCGCCGTTTGGCTTACGGGCTGAACTTCGCCGGCAAACCTGCTATGATCCGCACCGTTTCCACGCCGACGCGCACTACTTGGCCGACGAGGCGGACGATGTATTCGGGGTCGTCATCGCGGTTGGGGTCGGAGCGGATGCCGCTGCGTTTGTCCTCGCTGACTTGATATTGGTCGATCACCCATTCGAGAGCGCTGCGGTTGCCGAGGCGATATTGCAACGCTTCCGGCGGGATGGCGGAGAGCGTCAGCGACGGGTTGACGAGCAGCGTCGTTTTGTCCTTGCTCAGCCGCATCTTGTTCTCGACGCGGTACGACAATGGCACGTCCGGCGTTTCCAGCCACGTCAGCGGATACGGCTCCAACTTTTCGTAATCCAGGTGCAGACGAGCCAGCTCCGCGCCCGCCGAGGCGAAGGCGCGGAAGTCCGGGGCCAACGGGATGCGCGGCAGTTCGCGCTTGAGGTTGTCGGCGAACTTGGTGCGATAGCCGGGATGGTGCAGCAGGCCATAGACGTAGTGGAAGATGTCCCATTTGCCGATGGTGTCGTCGTCGTAGTGCTGGCGGATTTGCGTCAGCGCCCAATCGGTGATGTTCTCGCGGCGGTTGAACTCCATGCGAAAATCCTTAGGAAAGTCTTTCCTCAATGATTCACCTTGTCGCTCCAGGTTTACTTTTCATGTTGCTCGAGAATACTGAGAAATTCGTCCACGACCTGCGCGGTTTGATTATAGCAGCGTTCGGCTGTGTAGTGCTGAATGCAGAGAATGCCTGATTTTTTCAGCCAGTAGTCTTTTTCAGAATCTTTCTCATATCGATCTGGATGATAGGCTACTTCCAAAATACCCCATGTACCGTTGTGGCAGACAAGGAAATCAACCTCCCGATGGTCCTTCCAATTCTGGCTCGTTTCGGCCCGAACCGCAATTGCTAGGGGAAAGAATAGAATCTGCCGTTTCTCTAGTTCCTGAGCTACTCGCACCTCGGAGGCGGATGCATATTTCAGTTCATTCCAAGTGTGCAGCGGCCGCCCCTCCCTGGCAGCGCATATTTCAGAAACCAAAGCCTGATTCGATCCCTTGCGGTTAATAATCAAAGTTCGAGCAAGCTCTTTCCACTTTTCCTCAACTGGAAGGTGCTTCATGCGCACTTCAATTTCGCAATCATCCATTGGTTTGCCGTTTTGATCATAGGTATGCCCCCTAATTATAGCGCGTAGCGCGAGAGTCAATGTATCCTGCATGTCCGTGCTTGTAGTGACTAGCGGATACGCTGTCAGCGGAATGTCGATGAAGTATCCATAGAAAGAATAATTGCAGGATGCTTCAATAACCTCCCCGTCCAGCACGGCGGCGGCAAGCTCTTCCTGCTTGTTCTCGATCAAGAAATGGACCAAAGTGCGATGCAGGCTCGCCTCGTGTTCGGTCATGGTTTAGTCACCTCCCAGGAAACGGTTAGAAACACATAACTGAGGATAATTTGGGAGTAGCGGTCAACGCAAGGGGCTAAACTGGCAGACGGTTTGTACTGCTCAGCATTTTAAAAGTACGCAAACTCGATGTTCAATGCCGCGATGTAGTACGGCAGCAACATGACCTCGTTGGCGAAGAGCTGCTCTCGGTAGACGCGCGGCAAATCGCGCTTGGAGATGCGGCGCAGCAGGTTGACGATGAAATTGCCGGTGCCGGTGCAGGGATCGAGAATGTGGACGCCGGGATCGCCCAGACTCTTGCCGAACTCCGTTTGGAGTACCTCAGCGACGCTGGCACACATGAAATCGACGATGGCTTGCGGCGTGTAGACGATGCCGTGCGTGTCGGCCGTCTTCACCGAATAGCCCTGGAAAAATCGCTCGTACACCGTGTTCAAGAAGTGCTGTTTGT
>JAJXWW010000184.1 GCA_021781415.1 Planctomycetota bacterium | reverse complement strand
GACAAGCGATGGTTGAAACGACACTACCCGCTTTCGTCCTCGGCGGCATCAATCTACAAACGATCGACAAAGCCGCCGCCGCCGGCGCGCGTCGCATCGCTGTCAGCGCCGCCATCGCCCGCGCCGAGGAGCCGCGTCTTGTCGCCGCCAACCTGCTCGCCGCTCTATTCAAGGGGGAGTCGTGATCCCCGCCCCCTCGAACGAGACATTCGGAATCCGGCGGGCATTCAAAACGCCGCCTTCCATACTTCGAGTTCTTTGCGGTCGAAGTTCCACAGCTTTCTTCCCGATACGACTTTGCGAAACGATGTCGGTCCCTGTACGCGGTGAGTCGCAAGCAGTTCGTCGAGCCAGGCTCGATCCTCGGCGTTCGGTTCTTCGACGACGGTATCGTTGCCCAAACCGGCGATCTGTCCGCCGACGAAGACGACGCCTTCGTACATGGAATCGGCCAGGGCATCGCCGGCATCGCCGCAGACGACGATGCGCCCCTTCTGCATCATAAACCCCGCCATGTAGCCGCAACTGCCGCCGATCAACAATGTGCCACCCTTCATGGATACGCCGGCTCGTGCCGCCGCGTCGCCGCGAATCACCACCGTGCCGCCGCGAATCGAAGCCGCCGCTCCGCTGCCGGCATTGCCGTCGATCATCAGCGTCCCGTTGAGCATCGACTCCGCCGCGCCCCAGCCAGCACTGCCCCGCACTTCGAGATGTGCCCCATCCATCATGCCGCCGCAGTAGTAGCCGACACTGCCGGAGAACACCACATGCACCGGACTCAAGAGAGCCACACCGAGATTGTGCCGGGCATCGGGTTCGAGAACTTCGATACGCTGATGTCCCTCCGCGATGGCTTCGCGCATCCGTCGATTGATCTCGCGCGTCGACTTATCGCGGCAGTCGATGGTGAAACTCACTGCGTATTCTCCTCGTTGTCGGCGTGGATCGACCATAGTTTCATCGTACCGGGCGGCGGTTCGCTGGCCGAGAAGTCGTGGCCCAAGGCGCGGCGCAGAGCGATTTCTTCGGTAGCCAAAGCGACGAAATCCTCGGTCTCGGCCAACATCAACGGTTTGAATCCGTAGCGATCCTTGACGAATCCAAGTTGATCCTTCGTGGCGACCAGATAGCAGAACGATCCATCGAAATCGTCCAACGACGACCGCATCGCCCCTTCGAGAGATCGCCCCGCCGCCAGCCGATCGCGCAGATAGACGCCGATGATTTCCGAATCGTTGTCGGTGAAAAAGCGATAGCCGTCCTGCTCGAATCGGCGGCGCAGCTTGTGGTAGTTCGTGATGTGGCCGTTATGCACGGTCGCCACATCGGGTAGGCCGTGCGCCCAGAACGGTTGCGAGTGGCTGAGATCGACTCGGCTCTCGGTGGACATGCGCGTATGGCCGATACCGTGCGTGCCGGTGCGCGCGGCAATGGCATAGGCGGCCTCCAGTTCGTCGGGAGAACCGACTTGCTTGAACGCGTCGATTCGCTCGCCCAGACAAAGTATTTCACCGTCGGGCCAACGACGGCGAAGTCGCTCTTCCAGATCGGTTGCCTCCATCTCGGCGACGAGACGCGCGTCGTACACGCCGCCGGGATGGGATTGCATCAGCATCAAACCCTCTTCGTGAAGAGCATCGCTCAACGCAGTTCGGCCGATTTCCACGGGCAGACGGAGGCGCAGTTTTTCTTCGCCGCCGCCGCCGAACAGTGCGACACCCGCCGAGTCGGGACCGCGGCAGGCCATGGGGCGCATCATATCGAGCAGCGTGCGCCCCAAGGGAAAGTCCGCTCGTTCGCGTTTGTCGAGAAAGCCCACGATGCCGCACATAATGCGTTTCCTGCTTGAGTTTCGAGTCTCCAGCGATTATACACAACCCATGCCTCTCCCGAAACCAATAAGTGTCCGCGAGGAGGTCGAGAGTGGATCGCAGCGCGCTGAAGATGGAATTGCAGAAAGACGGCGTGAAGTATCTCCTCGTTCAGTTTGTGGATCTTCACGGCTCCGCCAAGGTGAAAATGGTCCCCGTCGACCGTCTCGATGCCGTTGCCGACGGCGGCGCGGGATTCGCCGGAGGGGCCGTCTGGGGCATGGGACAAAATGCCGCCGCTCACGACATGATGGCTCGCATCGACTTGGCCACCTACACGCTCGCGCCGTGGAAGCCGGGACTGGCGCGATTCGCCGCCGATCTGTACGTCGATGGCAAGCCGTTCGCCTATTGTCCGCGCGTCAATCTGAAGCGCGTCCTCGACGAGTTGCGCGCTGCCGGTTACCTGTTCAACGTCGGCGTCGAGCCGGAGCATTTTCTCCTCACGCGCACCACCGAGGGAGAAATCGCACCCTGGGATCCGGCGAAGGTCGATACGCTGGCCAAGCCGTGCTACGACTTCAAAGGACTCAGCGCCGCTTACGATTATCTGCGCGATGCGAACGAAGCGCTCGGCCAGCTCGGATGGGGCGTCTATCAATCGGACCACGAGGATGCCAACGGTCAATATGAGATCAATTTTCATTACGCCGACGCGCTGACGACGGCAGATCGTTTCGTGTTCTTCAAAATGTTGGCTCACGAGACGGCACGCAAATACGGAGCGATTGCCACCTTCATGGCCAAGCCGTTCGCCGACCGCACCGGCAGCGGCGCACATCTACACTATCATCTCGCCGATGCCGAGAGCGGACGCAATTTATTCGCCGCCGAGCGCGACGCGCGCGGTCTCGGTCTGAGTGCGTTGGCCTATCATTTCCTCGGCGGGGTGTTGGCGCACGCCCGCGCGCTGTGCGCCCTCGCCTCGCCCACCGTGAATTGTTACAAGCGCTTGCAAATGGGAGCGGGATTGACCGGCACGCGCTCCGGCTTCACCTGGACGCCGGCGTTCATCACCTATGGCGACAACAACCGCACGCAGATGATCCGCACGCCGGAGCCGGGACACGTCGAAGATCGTTCGGTATCGTCGGCATTCAATCCCTATCTCACCTTCGCCGCCTATCTCGGCGCGGGACTCGATGGCATCCGCCGCCAACTCGATCCCGGCGAACCGAACCGCGAAAATGCCTACGCGCTCGGGTTCGACGAAATGGTGCGTCGCAACGTCCAACTATTGCCCCAAGATTTAACCGAGGCACTCGACGAACTCGAAAGCGACGCCGTGGTCCGAGCCTCGCTGGGACCAATCGCCGACGAATTTCTCCGTCTGAAACGCGCCGAATGGAACGAGTATCACCGCCAAGTGACCGTTTGGGAAGTGCAGCGCTATCTGACAATGTTCTAGCCCAGCCGCCTCGCCGAACAGAACGCCGAGGCGGTTTGTTCATCCGTCAACCCGGCCCTGTTCCCCTCGACCTGCACTCTCCGGGTTTGCGTCGAGCAAGGAAATCCCAGGAAGTAAAGTCAACAAAGTATGGATGCGGAAAACCTGTGCAATGGCGATCCCCGCCTCCATGTGCTACCGCATCACCCGCGTCGTCGCCGCGAACAGAGGGACGAACGGCGCTCGCGTGGCTGGGGCATATCCAAGGCATCGGACATTCCTCTCTCAGGGCCGTTTCGCTTTCGTCCGAGGCAACGATTCTTTGCGCGCTTCGTCGAGCTTTTTGCGCCATTCGTCGGCCTTGTCTTTCTTGCCCCAGTCGTCGTAAAGCCGCGCGACGCACTCCGCGACTTCGGTTAGTCGAACCCGCTCCTCCGCGGGAACGAGGTTTTCACACGCCTTCATCCCTTGGTAGCCCCGCAATAGGAGCGGTTCGGCCTCGGCATACTTCTTCCGGTAGGCAAGGATTTCCCCAAGCAGCGAACGAGTGTGGAATGTGGTCCACGTCTCGATTTGTTTCTTTTCAAAGACGGCCAAACTATCGCGCAAAGTTACCTCGGCCTCGGCATATTTCTTTTGTCGCAGCAAATTTTGTCCGAGCAAAGATAATCGCGCGGCCGTTTCTGGGTGGTCGCCACCAAACTTGAGACGAGAACGGTCGACGAGCGAGCGGTAGAGGGGTTCGGATTTGACAAACCGATCGACTCGATCGTAGGTCCGCGCTAATTCATAAGGGATCCAAGCGAGCGGATACGGCAATCCATCGGGGCGCATCTCGGCTAAACGCACGGCGCGTTCGAGAAGCGAAACGGCCTCCTCGATTCGGTCGGCGTCGCGGTAGTTGCAACCGAGATGAGCCATCGTGAGAAGCGCATCGGGGTGATTCGGAGGAAGTTTTGCTCGTTGGAGGCGGAGTACCTCTTCAAAGAGAGGAATCGACTCATTCCATCTCTTTTGACGCCAAGACAGCATCGCTAGGTTGTGTTTGCAAGTCAGCACGCGGGGATGATCCGTCCCCAATTTTGCCGTAAGCGCTTGAAGCGCTTCGTTGCACATCGACTCGGCGGGGATAAAGTTTCCTTGAGCCAGATACAATTGTGCTAGATCGTTCTTAACGATCGGTGCTTGTAATTCGTCGCCCCCTCGATTCGTCGATAGCGCTTGTAATAATTCGAGATATATTTTCTCGGCCAAATGATATTTGCTTTGAGATTGATACAAAGCAGCCAAATTGTGCTTGCTGGTCAACGTGTCGGGGTGGTTGATTCCCAGTTTGGCAACGCGCATCTGCACCACGCCCTCGAGCAACCTCTCGGCGCGTTCGTGATCTCCCTGGACTTGGTAGAGTCCGGCCAGGTTGTGCTTGGCCGTCAGCGTATCCGGATGATCTTCGCCCAGTTGGGCGCGAATTCCGCGCAACGCCTCATTGAAGAACATCTCGGCGCGAGCATAATTGCCCTGAGCCTGGTAGAGCATGGCCAAATTGTTTTTACCGATGGAGATTTGCAAAGGCGATACGGTTTCGTTCTCCATGCTCGCTTGCAAGATCTCGTTCAGGAGTGTTTCGGCGCGCACATATTCCCCTCGAGCCTGATATAACACCGCCAGATTATTCTTGCTCGTTAACGTTTGAGAATGGTTGGCACCCAACTCGGTCACATTGGCCTCGAACACTTCCTTGAGGAGCGTTTCGGCGCGGTCGTACTTTTCTTGTGACTGATAGAGAATTGCCAGATTATTCTTTATGGAGATAGATAGAGGATGGTCGAAGCCCAGTTTTACGGTACTCACTTGCAAGGCATCCTTGAAAAGTGATTCGGCCAACTCGTATTTCCCTCGATCTTTATATAGTAGACCCAGCAGGTTCTTCACGGCCAATGTGTCTCGATGATCGATGCCTAGCTCCGCGGTTCGCAGCTGCGCCGCTCGCTCCAGCTGCACCGTCGCTTCTTCGAAGCGACCCAACGCCCGATAGGCTTCTCCAATCGTCAGCCGAATGGCCGCTTCGGTGAGCGGCTGATCCCTGAACTTGCCTACGATGGTCTCGGCAGAGCGATCTAAAAGCGTTCGCACTTTCACGTCCGGATCGCCCACGGTCTTCCCTCCGAGTCGCTGGCGATTCGCGTCCGCTTGGCTCAACAGGTCGTTCTGCAAAAAATCGTTGACCGCGCGTGCGATGGCCGCTTGCATCTCCGTCTCGCGCCGTCGGTCTTCGGCGATCTTCTTCTGACGGATCGCCTCCTTGGCATTGGACTCCGCCAAATGACGCTGCGCCTCCTCCGCTCGCAGCGCGGAATCGGCGCGCGTCAATCCCAAGGTTGTGCCGAAGATGCCGCCGATCATCGCCAGCAATACCAGGGCCGTAGCCGCTACCGGCACCTTGTTTCGACGCACGAATTTGCGGGTGCGGTATCGTAAGGATGGCGGACCCGCCAGCACCGGCTCATCCGTCAGGTAGCGCTGAATGTCCGAGGCCAAACCGTTGGCCGTGTCATAACGCCGTGAACGCTCCTTCTCCAGGCATTTCATGGTGATCCAGTCCAACTCGCCATGCACCAGCTTGGTCAATCGTTTGGGTTCCAGTTTGCGCTTGGCCGCAATCGACGGCAACTCCTCCGACGACGATAACTTGGTACTCGGCTTGGCTGGCTCGACCTCGCGGATGATACGCAACATCTCTGCGAAGGCGGCACCACGCAACTGCCGCGACGTGAACGGCGGATTGCCCGTCAGCAACTCGTAGAGCAGAACGCCCAAAGAGTAAATATCGGCGCGCGTATCGATGTCGAGATTGTTCATCTCGGCCTGTTCGGGACTCATGTATTCCAGCGTGCCGACGATCTGACCCACTTCCGTGAACATGGTCCTCTCAGTCAGCTTGGGTCCGGTGGCCTTGGCCACGCCGAAGTCGATCACCTTCGGCACCGGCTTGCCGTCGTACAGGGCGATCAACACATTTGACGGTTTGAGATCGCGGTGGATGATGCCCTTCTGATGGGCGTGCTGAACCGCCTGACAGACCGGAACGAACAACTCCAGGCGCTCCTTGGGCGACAGTTGCTCCTGGTCGCAGAACTTGGTGATGGGCACGCCCTTGACCAGTTCCATGACCACATAGGGACGCCCCTCCGCCGTGGCTCCGGCATCGAGAACGCGGGCAATGTTGGGATGATCCATGAGAGCAAGGGCATGGCGTTCCTGCTCGAAACGTGCCAAGACATGAGCCGTGTCCAGGCCGCTCTTGATGACCTTGACGGCGACCCGGCGTTGCACCGGCTCGGTCTGCTCGGCCATCCACACCGTACCCATGCCGCCCTCGCCGAGTTTCTGCAACAGTTTGTACGGTCCCAGACGTGTGCCGGCGCTTTCGCTGGGCGGCGTGGTGGCGTCGCGATCGAGCCATTGTCCCGGAGGCGGAACAGAGTCGGCTTCGCCAGCCAGAGGTTGTTGCAAATCCTCGCCGGCCCGCTCGTGGGCGTGCAGCAACTGCTCGACCCGTTGACGCAGTTCGGCATCCTCGCCACACTCGCGCTCCAACAGTACGGCGCGTTCGGTCGGGTCGGCGCATTCCACCGCCGCTAAAAACAGGGACTGCGCTCGCTTGGCATCGATCGACATGGCATCCACCTCGGAAAAAGGTTCCCTCTTACCGTGCCACGTTTTCGTTCGCGGCCGTCGAACAATATCGAAAAACCTTTTTTCGCCCGGAGCCTGTCGCAACCAGACGCGGGCAAACTCTTAGTTCAGGATAATCGCGCGAGCATTACTCCGCAAAGAAAATCTTCTCGTACTCCTCGTTTCCATACTCCGCTTCGAGACGCAAGTCCATTGCTACAAGCGAGTTCAGATGGGAGCGGTATTGACCAATGTGCGATCCGGCTTCACTTGGACGCCGGCGTTCATCACCTATGGCGACAACAACCGCACGCAGATGATCCGCACCCCGGAGCCGGGGCACCTCGAAGATCGTTCGGTATCGTCGGCGTTCAATCCCTATCTCACCTTGGCCGCCTATCTCGGCGCGGGACTCGATGGCATCCGCCGTCAACTCGACCCCGGCGAACCGAGCCGCGAAAATGCCTACGCGCTCGGGTTCGACGAAATGGTGCGTCGCAACGTCCAACTATTGCCCCAAGATTTAACCGAGGCACTCGACGAACTCGAAAGCGACGCCG